>NZ_CP108518.1:903214-1204285 GCF_035989885.1 Streptomyces sp. NBC_01232 | reverse complement strand
TCGGCCCAGGCGTCCACACCGGGCAGCGTGCCCAGTTCCCGCAGCTCCTTGGTGGTGAACCTGGCCTGGGAGGGCCCGCGCCGGGCCACCATCGCCACCCTGCGCACCCCGCTCTCGGCGAGTGCGCCGAGCGCGGGCTGCGGCATGTCCGTCGGCGCGAGTTCCGCCGTGCCCCTGGCCAGGATCCGTGTCACGTCCACCGCGACGTTGCCGGCCCCGACCACGACCGCGCTGTCCACCCCGGGCAGGTCGAAGGCCTCTGCGGCGGCATCCGGGTGCCCGCTGTACCAGGACACGAAGGCCGTGGCGGAGTGCACCCCGGTCAGCTCCTCGCCGGGGATCCCCAGCATCCGGTCCCGGGCCGCGCCCACGCAGTACACCACCGCGTGGTACAGCTCCAGCAGCCGGTCCGTGGTCAGCCCCCTCGCGCCGACCTCGACGTTCCCGAGGAAGCGGATCCGCTCGTCCTCCAGCACGGTGCGCAGGCTGCCCTGGAGCGACTTGATCTTCTCGTGGTCCGGGGCGACCCCGTACCGGACGAGCCCGTACGGTGCGGGGAGCCGGTCCAGCACGTCCACCCGTACGCCGGGCACCTCGCGCTGCTGCACCAGCGTCTGGGCCGCGTAGACCCCGCTGGGGCCCGATCCGACGACGGCGATACGAAGCACGGCGGAGCTCCTCCCGCAGGTGGTCCCAGCATGACACCGGCGCCCTGCGGAGTCAGCCCATCGCGCGCATCCGGTGGATCTCGGCGCTCTGCGTGGCCACCACCTCGGTGGCCATTTCCTCGACCGCCACGTTGTTCCCGCCGGCCAGCGCCTCGCCGGCCATCTTCACGGCGCCCTCGTGGTGGGCGGTCATCAGCGTGAGGAAGAGCCGGTCGAAGTCGGCACCGCGGGCCCCGGTCAGTTCCCCCAGCTGCTGCTCCGTCGCCATGCCCGGCATCGCGCCGTGGTCGTGGCCCTGCCCGTGCCCGCCGGAGCCCGCGGTCGCGGCCGGAGCGGGGGCCGGGTGGCGCGCCAACCACTTCTCCATCGCGCCGATTTCGGGTTTCTGTGCCGCCGTGATCCGCTCCGCCAGCCTCTTGACGCCGTCCGCCGCGGCGCGCTCCGGGGCCAGCGCGCTCATCGTCAGCGCCTGCTTGTGGTGTTCGATCATGCGCGAGACGTAGGCGTGGTCGGCGGCGTTCGGGCTGTCGTCCGGTTTCGCCTTCTCGGCCTCTTCCGGGGTGAGGTGACGGGCCTTCTCGCCCGGTCTGCCCGGCGCGACGATCGAGGCCCGTCCGTCGTCGGCCCGGTCCGACCCGTCGTCCCCCTGGCAGCCGGAGAGTGTCAGCAGGAGGCCGGCGGCCGCCACCACCGCGGCGAACCGGACGGGCCGGGGCGGTGAGGCCCGGTGACCCTTGAGGTCTTTTGCCATGTCCATGAAAAGGAAGATACTGCCGGGGTCCCGGTTCCGTTCCCCTGCGGGCGGAACCCATCGGGCTTCCATGGGAGGGCACAGTGACCTCGCTACACACCATGCGGGTGCGAAACGGGAGGGTGGGGGTGGCCGTCGCCGCGGCCGGACTCCTCGCCACGCTCCTGGCCGCCGGACCGGCGGCCGCCACCCCCGACCCGGGCGACTTATCGCCCGGAGGCGGAAACCGGCAGAGCGCGGGCCTCGCCGAGGGCGGGGAGCTCGCCCCGGGCGACATCCCCGGCCAGGACGAGATCGTGCACAGCGCCAACATCAAGCCCCTGGCCAACATCCCCAGCAGCGACCCCAACGGGATCAACACCGACCTGGCCTTCCAGGGCCGGTACGCCTACGCGGGCAACTACAACGGCTTCACCATCTACGACATCGCCAACCCCAAGGCACCGAAGACCGTCACCCAGGTGCTCTGCCCCGGCGGCCAGAACGACATCTCCGTCCACGGCGACCTGCTCTTCCTCTCCACCGACTCCTCGCGCAGCGACGACTCCTGCAACAGCGTCTCGCAGCCCGCCACGGAGAAGTCCTCGTGGGAGGGCATCAAGATCTTCGACATCAAGGACAAGAAGAACCCCCGCTACATCAAGTCCGTCGAGACCGCCTGCGGTTCCCACACCCACACCCTGGTGCCCGGCAACCGCGACATCTACCTGTACGTCGCCTCGTACTCCCCGAACGACGCCTTCCCCGACTGCAAGCCGCCGCACGACGGCATCTCGGTCGTGAAGGTCCCGAAGAAGGCGCCGACGAAGGCCGCGGTCGTAGGGTTCCCGGTGCTCTTCCCCGACGGCGGCAACCCGGGCGCGCCCACCAACCCCGGCGTCTCCAAGACCACCGGCTGCCACGACATCACCGTGCTGCCGTCGAAGGACCTGGCCGCCGGAGCCTGCATGGGCGACGGAATCCTCTTCGACATCAGCAGGCCCGAGCAGCCGCGGGTCATCGACCGGGTCCAGGACAATGTCAACTTCGCGTTCTGGCACTCCGCCACCTTCAACGAGCGGGCGAACAAGGTGGTGTTCACCGACGAACTGGGCGGCGGTGGCGGCGCCACCTGCAACGCGGCCACCGGTCCCGACCGCGGCGCCGACGGGATCTACGACATCACCGGCCGCGGGGACCAGCGCAAGCTCGCCTTCCGCAGCTACTTCAAGATCCCGCGCCACCAGGCCGACACCGAGAACTGCGTGGCCCACAACGGCTCGCTGATCCCGGTCGGCGGC
The DNA here is from genome assembly GCF_035989885.1 of Streptomyces sp. NBC_01232. Classification (GTDB taxonomy): domain Bacteria; phylum Actinomycetota; class Actinomycetes; order Streptomycetales; family Streptomycetaceae; genus Streptomyces. The sequence continues at coordinate 1,201,586 of NZ_CP108518.1, read as the reverse complement.
GGCCGCGACATCATGGTGCAGGCCTGGTACCAGGGCGGCGTCTCCGTATGGGAGTTCACCGACTCCGCCCGGCCCAGGGAGATCGCGTACTTCGAGCGCGGACCGCTGACGACGGACCAGCTGGGACTCGGCGGTTCCTGGTCGGCCTACTACTACAACGGGCACATCTACTCGAACGACATCGTCAAGGGCCTCGACGTGCTCCGGATCGACGACCGGCGCACCGACAGCGCCACATGGGTGCGCATGGACCGGCTCAACGTGCAGACCCAGCCCGAGTACCGCTGACCTCAGGGGTGCGAGAGCTGTGAGGGAGGTGTTCCGCCGGGCGGCCCGCCGTCCGGCGGAACACCGAGCTCCCAGTCCAGCCCGTAGCGCTGGAACAGCTCGGCCCGCAGCCGGGCCACCGGCATCGGGGCACCGGGCAGCAGGACCGCCACGACCGCGCCCATCAACAGGGCCCGCAGCAGCGGATAGTCGGTGTCCGGGTCCGCCGAGCCGTACCGGACGACGGTGTCCCGCAGCAGCTCCGCGAGCCGCTGCTGCTCGGGGCACTGGACGAAGCCCTCGGCCGTGAGGATGCCCGCCATGTGCGTGCGCATCAGCAGCGGTTCGTCCCGGGCGAGCCCCAGGACCGCGTCGACGGCACGCGCGAGCCGCTCGCGCCCGCAGTCGCTGCGGGGCTCCCGCTCCAGCGCGGCATACAGGGTGAGGTGCATCAGCCGGTGCACCGCCGACTGCAGCAACTGCCGTTTGCCCGGGAAGTAGTACGAGACCAGGCCGCGTGCGGCGCCCGCCCGGTCGGCGATGTCGCCGAGCGTCGTGGCCTCGTAGCCGTGCTCGGCCACGAGTTCGACCGTGGACTGCAGCAGCCGCTCCCGGGAACGTCTGCGCAATTCTTCATTGACCGATGCGCTGCGCGGGGACATGCTTACTCCTGCGTTGACTGGCTCCGGGCCAATATACTCAGCGCACGGGGTCGCCTGCTCTGGGTGACACGGGGGATCATCCAGGGCAGGCACGCCGTACCCTCACCGCTCCACCGGGTCGCTTCCGCCTCTGCGGACGGGCACGCACACCGCGAGGGCCAGCACGGCCACTCCCAGGAGCCAGCCCGCCAGCACGTCCGACGCCCAGTGCACCCCGAGGTACACCCGGGTGAAGCCGACCCCGAGCACCGATACCAGGGCCACCGCCCAGGCGGCCGGCGCCCATGCCGGGGCCGGGCGGGGGAGCAGCCACAGCAGCAGCCCGCACACCACCGTCGCCGTCATGGCGTGGCCCGACGGGTAGGCCGCGTACTGCGCCGAGTCCACCGGATCCGACCACACCGGACGCTCCCGCCCCACCAGCGCCTTCAGTCCCTGCTGCACCGCGGAGGCGGCCAGCGTCGCCAGGGCCACTCTCAGCGCCCTCACCCGCTCGCCCCGCCACCACAGCAGGACGCAGGCGGTGAACGCCAGGGCCCGCATGGTCCAGGGGTCCCACACCCAGTCGCTGAGCACCCGCATGAGATGCGTGAAGCCCGGATGGGTGAGCGCGTGGGCGTGCAGGTCCCGCGCGACCCGGACGTCGTACGCGAGCAGTGGCGGCCACCCCGCCACCACCAGCGCCGTCAGGACCGCCGCGAGCAGGGCGCAGCCGATGCCGGCCCACCGCAAGTGATCGTTCCGCATGGTGAGATCCTTGCACCGTCGCCCTCCTGGCGGCGTCGAGGAGCGCCGGGGCGCGCACTACGCGAGGGCGCTCAGCCCCGGTACGAAGGCCACCACCAGCGGGATCGCCGGGACCAGCGTGGCCAGTGCCGTCAGCCGCAGCCGGCGGCCCGGGGACAGCCGGGGCGCCGCCGACAGCAGCCTGCGCACCCGCTGCGGCACGTGCGCGTGCTCGGTCGAGGAGGTCCCGAAGACCCCGCGGTCCTCGTTGAGCCCGACCAGCGCGAGCGCGATCGTCAGCCGTCCGAACCGCCGCGAGGCCACGTCGTCGGCGGCCATCTCCACCAGCCGGTGCATCTCCGCCTCGAAGGCGGCGAAGACCGGCACCTGCGGGAAGCCCCGGGACAGTGCCCGCGAGCAGTGCAGCAGCCAGTCGTGCCGGGCCGCCGCGTGCCCCTGCTCGTGCGCCAGCACCGCGTCCAGCTGGCTGCCCTTCAGCCGGCCCAGCGCCGCCGTCGTGACCACCAGCTGCGGGGCCGCCCCCGGCAGCCACCAGGCGTCCGGCCGGGGACCCTCCAGTACGACGAGCCGCGCGCCCGCCGGGTCCTCCCCGGGCAGCAGGGGGGCCCGTACCAGCAGTTCGCTGCCCTGCGCACGCCGCCGGGCCCGCGCCCGCAGCACCTCACCGGTCAGCATCGCCGCGGTCCACAGCCCGCCGCCCGCCAGCGCGAGCGCGGTCACGGCGGCCCAGGGCCCGCCGGACGTGCCCAGCGCGTAGGCCTCGATCACCCCGTGCGGGGCGGCGGCGAAGAGCCGGCCCCGGACCGCCTGCCAGGCGGCCGCCGCGCTCAGCAGCATCGACAGCCCGAAGCACAGGAGCACCGCACCGACCACGCACTGCCACACCCACAGGGCGACGACCGGCTCGCGCTCGGGCCATCGGGCCCGGGCCAGCAGACGGGGGGCGAGCACCGCGGTCAGGGCGCCGAGCAACAGGAGGGCGGCGGGGACCATCATGGTCGCCAGCCTATGAGCGCGGGACTACCTGCGGGTACGCCCTCGGAACATTGGTGACGCAGGACACGTCCCCGGGCGCCGTCACATCGCGAGCAGCATGGCCAACATCCCCATTCCCATGGCGAGTCGGCAGGCGCCGATGAGTTCACCGGGTCCGCCGGGCCCCGCGGCCGCCCGGTGCCCGGTGCCCGCCCCGGGGGGCAGCGGTCCGCCCGCGGTGATCAGCCGGGTCCCGCCGAGCATCACGTAGCCGGCGTAGTAGAGGAGCAGCGCCCCGGTCAGCAGCGGCAGCCCGGCCCCCTGCTCGTGCCCCTGTCCCGGCTCGTGCCCCAGCCCGGGTCCGGACAAGGGGCCGGCCATCAGGGTCATGTAGACCATCGTCAGCGAGCCCACCAGGTGGTGCGCGTGGTGCACTCCGCCCCGCAGCATCCACAGGGCGTGCAGGGCCGCGCCGCAGAAGACCACAGCCAGCACGGGAAGCCGCCACCCGTCCTCGCGCCCGATCGGCACGGCCATCAGGGCCATCCCGAACCCCATCACCGCCTCCCCGGCGGCCCCGCCCGAACCGCCCGCCCTGCGCAGGCAGTAGGCGCCGCTGACCGCGCACAGCAGCACCAGCAGCCAGGAGGGGACGGAGCTCGCGAGGGACGTGGCGGAACCGTGCACGGCGGAACCTCCCGGTTCGTCGGCGTCACGGGGAGAGATGCCCCTCTCACGGCACCCTCACGCGGCTCCGGGATACGCTCTCACTGCCCTTCCCGGCATGTCATATGCCACCGCACCGAACGGAGCTGCCGATGTCGACCGCCCAGCCTGCCGCCCTGAGTTTCCGCAGCGCCGTGGAGACGGACGTACCGGAACTGGTGGTCCTCGTCGAGTCCGCCTACCGCGGGGAGGCGAGCCGGGCCGGCTGGACCACCGAGGCCGACTACCTGGACGGTCAGCGCACCGACCCGGACGGGGTCCGCGCCGTCATCGACGGCCCCGACGGGGTCCTGCTCGTCGTCGAGCGCGCGGGCGAACTCGTCGCCTGCTGCCAGCTCGAACACCGCGACGACCACGTCTACTTCGGGATGTTCGCCGTCCGCCCCGGGCTCCAGGGCGCGGGCCTCGGCAAGGAGATCCTGGCCGAGGCCGAGCGCCGCGCCCGCGAGACGTGGGGCGCCAAGGAGATGCGGATGACGGTGGTCAACGTACGGGAGGACCTCATCGCCTACTACGTGCGCCGCGGCTACCGGCGCACCGGCGACCTCAGCCCCTTCCCCTACGGTGACGAGCGTTTCGGCGTCCCGCTCCGCGACGACCTGGCCTTCGAACTGCTGGTCAAGTCGCTCTGAGGCGGAACCCGGCCCCCGTCAGGCGGTGAAGCGGCCCGTGCTGCGGATCTCCGGGAAGTCCGTGGCCGCGCCGTCCAGCCCGAGGGCCCGCGCGAGCCGCAGCCGGTCCAGGGTGTCGACCGCCCTGCCCGTCACGCGCAGGCCGGCCGCGTGCGCCGCCTCCACCGCCTCCAGGCTGAGCCGCTCGACGTCCACCGCGACGCTCGCGGCGCCGGCGGCCAGCGCCCGGTCCACGACGGAACCGGCTTCGCCGACGGGGGAGTCCGCGTACAGGGCGGTCCGTACGCCGGGCACCAGCCGGGCCGTCTCCGCGAGCACGTCCTCCCGGGTGGAGGCCACCTCGACCCGGGAGGTCAGATCGCGCCGCAGGATCAGCTCCGCGAGCACCGCGGCGGTGGCCCGGTCGGTGACGAAGGCCTGCAGCGGCACCCGGACGGCGTCCAGCACCTCCTCCAGGACCGGTACGCGCTCGCCCTGACCGGCGTCCAGCTCGCGCAGCTCGGCCAGGGTCAGATCGGCGACGGCCCCCGAGCCGTCGGTGGTCCGGTCCACCTCGGGGTCGTGCACGGCGACGAGGGCTCCGTCCTTGCTCAGACGCAGGTCCAGAGCGATGACGTCCATGCCGCAACGTTCCGCTCGGAGGTAGGACCGCAAGGTGTTCTCCGGTTCGACACCCATGACCCCGCGGTGACCGATGGTGAGGAAAGTCAAGGTTCTCTCGCTTCCGTCGACGGCGGCTCCCCGCGCGGCTGCGGTGTCCCTACCGGCCGCGCGCGATGAGGTCGCATGCTAGTGCGCCGCGGGTGCGAAGGGACCGGGCGTGCACGGCCCCGCGGGAGCGCCCCGGCCGCTTCCCGCCAGGGTTGTGCGCCCCGTCGGGGCCGGTGCCGCGCGTGGCGCGTCACCCGGGCGTGGGCGCGTCCCCACCGGCTTGACGACCCTGCTCCTGGGGGGCATCCGCAAGCCCGTGCAGGTCGGTGAGCAGGGCCTCGGCGAGGTCCAGTTCGGCCAGGTGCTGCCGCTCGCTCCAGCGCAGCGCCAGGGTCGGGAAGGTCCATTCCGGTACGCCGCTCGCGTGCTCCATGGCCTCCCGTACGGAGGCCAGTTCGCCCCGAGTGCGCTCCACGTGCTCCTCGACCATCGCGCGCAGCCGTTCCGGCTCCGCCAGATGGCCGAGCCAGATCCGCAGCAGCAGCCCGTGCTTGAGCACCGGGGGCCCGGCCTCGGTGGTGTCGGCGGCCCAGCCGGCCAGCGCCCCGCGCCCGGCGTCGGTGATCGCGTAGCGCCGCTTGGCCCGGGCCTCCTCGGGTCCGGAGCGCGCGGAGGCCGCGTAGCCGAGTTCCTCCAGACGGCGCAGCTCCGCGTAGATCTGGCTGATGGCCGGTGACCAGTAGAAGAAGCGCAGGGAGGAGTCCGCCCACTTCTTCAGCTCGTAGCCGGTCCGCTCGCCGGGGAAGGAGAGCAGGCCCAGGACGGCCCACGCGGTCGGCGGAAGCTCTTGCTTCTTCGGCTCATGACTATTAGTCATATTTCTTATTGAAGTGAGGCCGGGTACGCGACGCAACCCTGGAGGCACAGTGAAATTCTCCGTGATCTTCGAAGCTCAGCTTGCCGACCCGACGGCGGAGCGGGAGCACCAGGTCATCCGCGACTGCGTCGAGCAGGCCGTACTGGCCGAACGCATGGGATTCGACCGGATCTGGGCGGTCGAACACCACTCGCTGAAGTGGTACGCGCACATGAGCGCTCCCGAGGTCTTCCTGAGTTTCGTCGCCGCCAGGACGAGCACGATACGCATCGGGCACGGCGTCGTGTGCATGCCCTTCAACTTCAACCATCCGGTGCGGGTCGCCGAACGGGCGGCCATGCTCGACCTGCTCTCGGGAGGGCGCCTGGACCTCGGGGCCGGACGCGGGGGCACCGAGCAGGAGACCTCGCTGTGCGGGGTGGACCGGGAGCGCACCACGGCCGAGGTCGAGGAGGCCCTGCGGATCATCGGCAGGGCCTGGCAGGAGGAGGAGCTGGAGTACCACGGCGAGCTGATCGACATCGACCCGCACCCGATCCTGCCGCGACCGCGGCAGACCCCTCATCCGCCGCTGTTCCTGGCGTGCAGCCGGGGCGAGACCCTGGTCCAGGCGGCCGAGCTGGGGATCGGGGCGCTGGTGATGGGCTTCGCCGGTCCCGGGTCCATCGCGGACATGCGCTCCGTCTACGACGCGGCGATCGCCGGGCGCGACGGCAGCCGCTTCGTGTCCACCGTGGTCAACGACCACTTCTCCGTGCTGTGCCCGACCATCGTGCTCGACGACCGGGAGGAGGCGCGCCGGATCGGCACCCGGGGCCAGCGGTTCTTCGCCCAGTCCATCGGCCACTGGTACGGCGGGGCCGGCATCCCGGACGAGGCCGTGGTCGCGGGAGCCGACGAGGCTGCGGAGATGCGCCGGGCCGCCGAGCAGGTGGTGGCCCGGCTGCACGAGCTGGACATCCCGGTGCGGCCGACCTCGACGGCCACCTTCAACGCCGACCACGCCTACGGGACCGCCGACGACGCCATCGCCTACGTGGAGCGACTTCGGGAGGCCGGCGCCGACGAGGTCATGTGTCTGATCCAGATGGGCACGGTGGAGCAGGAGGCCTGCCTGGAGACCTTGCGGCAGTGGGGCGAAAAGGTCATTCCACACTTCCGGGGCGTGTGATGTGCGCCTCCACCGTCTCCCGGGATCCGCCCGCCCCGGCCGGGCCGGGATCCGGCCACGAGCCGGGGAAGCCTTGGCGCAATTGGGCGGAGTGATCGGTTCCGCGGCCACGAACGGGAAGACTTCCGGCGAAAGAGGGGGTGACGCAGGATAATTTCCCGAGTTCCCTCTTGAGCGGAAGAGCCTCGCACGCATACGCTGCCCATACGTGAGGTTCTCCTGTGGAGGAAGTGACATGACGGAAACTCTTGTGCCCGGTACCGACGGCGCCGTGATAACCGCCGGAGCGCGGGTGGTCGACCACCCCGCGTGGGCCGAGCTCAAGGCCGCCGTGGAGGAGATCCGGCCCTGGCAGGCCAAGGACGGCTCCATCGACTTCGAGGTCGAGGGTGCGCACGGCCGCGCCACCGTCCTGGCCGCCGTGGAGCGCGTGATCACGGCCGTCGAGACGCTGTCGCCGCTGCTCCCGCACGGAGCCGCGTACCACCGCGCCCTCGTCGCCGACCTGCGCAAGTGGGCCGCGGACGACTTCAAGGTGCCGGACTTCCTCGACTCCCTGCTGGCCTTCCACCCGGCCGCCGAGCGCGCCGACGGGCTCCAGCACCTCGTCGTCTTCCCCATGTACACCCAGAACGGCAACCTGGACCGCAACCTGGAAGCCGTCGTGCTCAAGATGGTGTGGCCCGAGTGGCTCGCCGAGCTGGAGCGCACCCGGTACGACAACCCGCTCTTCCTCGGCATCACCTTCGAGGACTTCACCCCGGGCTACGACACCCACTCCGCGGTGCTCTTCCCGGAGACCATCGCCGTGCGCGAGGCACCCGAGCGCTTCACCTGGGGCGGCATCTTCTGCGACCGCGAGGCCGCCCGCTACCGCAAGGTGACCGAGGCCGCTGTCGACATCCTGGGCATCGACCTGCCCGAGGACATCGCCCGCATGGTCGAGGACCAGGAGCGCTGCGAGAAGGCCTTCGTCCTGTGGGACATGGTCCACGACCGCACCCACAGCCACGGCGACCTGCCGTTCGACCCCTTCATGATCAAGCAGCGCCAGCCGTTCTGGATGTACGGCCTGGAGGAGCTGCGCTGCGACCTCACCGCCTTCAAGGAGGCCGTGAAGCTGGAGTCCGAGGGCAACGAGCACGGCCGCGACGTGCAGTACGCCGTCCTCTTCGACCGGATGTTCCGCTTCCCGGTCTCCGGCGACCGCAACCGCAACTACGACGGCCTCGGCGGCCAGCTGCTCTTCGCCTACCTCCACAAGCACGACGTCGTGCGCTGGACGGACAACAAGCTGAAGATCGACTGGATGCGTGCCCCGCAGGTCACCAACCAGCTGTGCGCCGAGATCGAGGACCTGTACCGGGCCGGCATCGACCGCCCGAAGCTCGTGCACTGGTTCAAGGCGTACGAGCTGGTTTCCACCTACCTCGCCCCGCACCCGGGTTCCAAGTGGGCCAAGGGCGCCGACGCCCTGGACCTGACGCAGCCGCCGCGCAAGCTCGTGGACGACGTGCTTCCGGACGAGTTTCCGCTCAGCATGTTCTTTGAGGCGCTCGCCAAGAAGCTCAAGGGCACGATCGCAGCGACCAAGGGCATCACCGCCCTGAACGCGGAGCAGGCCGAGCGAGTCGCCGCGTGAGCACTCGCCCACAGGAGGCTGCACAGATGAACGGCTCCGGGAACGGCAACGGAAAGCTGCACGGAGCGGTGGTGGCGGTGGCCGGGGCCGGCGGGCCCGCCGGTCGCGCCACCCTGCTCCGCCTCGCCGAGGCGGGTGCGGTGGTCATCGCGTCCGACGCCGATCCGGCGCGGCTCGCGGAGGCCGTGGACGCGGCGCGCTACGCCCACGGTGGCGCCACCATCACCGGTGACACCGTGGACCTGCTCGACCTGGACGCCACCAAGGCCTGGGCCGAGCAGACCGAGAAGGAATTCGGCCGGATCGACGGCCTGGTCCACCTCGTCGGCGGCTGGCGCGGCAGCAAGACCTTCACCGACAGCGACCTCGCGGACTGGACCTTCCTGGAGAAGCTCCTCATCCGCACGGTCCAGCACACCTCGCTGGCCTTCCACGACGGGCTGCTGCGCAGTGACCGCGGCCGATACGTACTGATCAGCCAGTCCGGGGCGCACAAGCCGGTCGCCAACAACGCCGCGTACAACGCTGGCAAGGCGGCCGCCGAGGCGTGGACCCTGGCGATGGCGGACTCCTTCCGCAAGGCGGGGGGTGACGAGGGCCCCGCGGCGGCAGCTGCGATCCTGGTCATCAAGGCACTGGTGCACGACGCGATGCGCGCCGAGCGTCCCAATGCGAAGTTCGCGGGCTTCACCGACGTGACGGAGCTGGCCGAGGCCATCGCCGGCGTCTGGGAGCGGCCCGCAATCGATGTGAACGGACAGCGTCTGTGGCTCACTCCGCAACCGTGAGAACCGGAACCGAGGCCGGGAGGACCGACGCCCGGCGCCACCACGACCCGGCGGTGCGAGGTTTCGCGAGCGACAACTACGCGGGAGTGCACCCGGAGGTCCTGGCGGCCATCGCGCTCGCCAACGGCGGCCACCAGGTCGCCTACGGCGAGGACGACTACACCGAGCACCTGCAGAAGGTCATCCGCAGCCACTTCGGCCCCTATGCGGAAGCCTTCCCGGTCTTCAACGGCACCGGCGCGAACGTCACCGCCCTCCAGGCGATGACGGACCGCTGGGGCGCGGTGATCTGCGCCAAGAGCGCCCACATCAACGTGGACGAGGGCGGCGCACCGGAGCGGATGGCGGGCCTCAAGCTGCTCGCGGTCCCGACCCCGGACGGCAAGCTCACCCCCGAGCTGATCGACCAGGAGGCCTGGGGCTTCGAGGACGAGCACCGGGCGATGCCGCAGGTCGTGTCGATCACCCAGAACACCGAGCTGGGCACGGTCTACACCCCGGACGAGATCCGGGCGATCTGCGAGCACGCCCACGGGCTCGGCATGAAGGTGCACCTCGACGGCGCCCGCATAGCCAATGCCGCGGCCTCGCTCGACGTGCCGATGCGCGCCTTCACGAACGCGGTCGGCGTGGACGTGCTGTCGTACGGCGGCACGAAGAACGGCATGATGTTCGGCGAAGCCGTGGTGGTGCTCAACCCGGACGCGGTCCGGCAGATGAAGCACATCCGCAAGATGTCGATGCAGCTCGCGTCCAAGATGCGGTTCGTGTCGGTGCAGCTGGAGGCCCTGCTCGCCAAGGACCTGTGGCTGCGCAACGCCCGCCAGGCCAACGCGATGGCGCAGCGGCTCGCCGCCGGCGTGCGCGAGACGGACGGCGTGGAGATCCTCTACCCGGTGCAGGCGAACGCGGTGTTCGCGCGACTGCCGCACGAGGTCTCGCGGCGACTGCAGAAGCGTTTCCGCTTCTACTTCTGGGACGAGGCCGCGGGCGACGTCCGCTGGATGTGCGGCTATGACACCCAGGAAGAGGACGTGGACGCCTTCCTCCAGGCACTGAAGGAAGAGCTGGCCCGCTAGGCGGCCAGCACGGCACAGATCTGCATAGCTATACCCCCGACCGGAAATCTATGGATTTCCGGTCGGGGGTTTGCCTATGCTCCGGCCATGCAGCTGACCCAGCAGAACCCTGACATCCACGCCTACTTGGCGTCCGACGAGGCGATCGACCACTGGCATCCGGGCGTACAGGACACCGCCGACGCCCTCTGGTCCACCACCGGAGACGCATACTCATACGCCAAGGCCGCCTTCGGGTTCGTCCGCGACACCATCTCGCACTCCGCCGATTCCGGCGACCCGCGCGTCACCTGGCGGGCGTCCGACGTCCTCGCGACGCGCAACGGCATCTGCCACGCCAAGTCCCACGCCCTCGTCGCCCTGCTGCGCGCCCAGGGCATCCCCGGGGCGCTGTGCTACCAGCGCCTCACCGAGGACGACGGGACCGAGCCCCTCGTGCACGGGTTGATCGCCCTGCGGCTGCCCGGCAGTGCGCGCTGGTCCCGCCTCGACCCGCGCGGCAACAAGCCCGGTGTGGACGCCCGGTTCGACCTCGACCACGAGCGGCTGGCCTTCCCCGTACGCCCGGAACTCGGCGAGATCGACTACCCGGAGCTCCACGCCCGCCCGCACCCGGCCGTGCTCAAGGCCCTTCGGGAGTCCGTCGACCGGCCGCAGTTGTGGCGGCTCCTTCCGACGGCCCTGTAGGCCCGGTGCGGGCGGGCCGCCCGGACCCCCGGGCCACCGTCAGGACGTGCAGCAGCGCCGCCGCGAGCAGCAGTCCGGCGATCCCGGTCAGCAACGCCGCCGCGGGCGCGTCGGCCGTGAACCCCACCAGGGCCGCCCCGGCCGACGCGGCCGTCAGCTTCAGCCCCGCGCCCAGGGTGAACACCTGCGTCCGCACACCGTCCGGCGCGTACTGCGCGCGGATCCGCAGCGTGGCCGTCAGCAGCGGCCCGTCGCATATCCCGGCCAGCGCGAACAGCACCGCCGTCACGGCCAGGGAGGGGGCGAGGACGGCCCCCGCGAGGGCCACCCCGGTCCCGGCCAGCGCCCACCGCACCAGCCGGTCCGGCGCCACGGACGTGACCCGGCCCAGCGTGAGCGAGCCGCCCAGCGCGCCCACCGCGAAGGCCGTCATCAGCACGCCCCCACCGCCCGGACTGCCGAGTTCGGTCGCAAGCAGCACCGAGACGGTGGTGAGCGAGCCGATGCCGACGAAGGCCAGGGTCGTGGCCGAGGTGACGGCCCGCAGTTCGCGGACCCGCCACAGGGCCGCGAGCCCCGCACCCAGGCCGGCCCGGGGCGCGTCGGGAGCCGGGCCCGCGCCCTGGCCCCCGTACGGGAGGGTTGCCGCCAGCACCGCCGCCAGGGCTCCGGACGCCGCCAGTACGGCCATGGCGGGCCCGGCCGAGCCCAGCGCCGTGACCAGGCCGACCGCCGCGGGCGCGGTGACGGCGGCGGCGTTGTAGGTCGCGGCGTCCCAGCCGTACGCCCGGTCACGCCCGGGCCCCGCCGCGACGAGGCCGGTGACCAGACTGGACAGTCCGCCGGTCACCATGGGCCCGCAGGAGCCGCCGAGCACCGCCACGGCCAGCACCAGCGGGACGGGGGCCCGGCCGAGCAGGGCGGTCAGCGCAGCCACCGCCGCCGCGAACCCGGCCAGGGCGCCGACGTGGAACAGCCGCGGCCGGCGGCTGCGGGCCGCCGCGGCGCCCGCGAGCGGAGCCGCCAGGACGTGCGGGGCCAGCCAGGCCGTCAGTACGAACGCCCCGTGCGCGGCGCTCCCGGTGCGCTCCAACGCGAGCAGCACCACGGCCATGCCCATGCCCTCCGAGGCGATGCGTGCGGCCAGCGCCGCGGCCAGGTACCGCCCGAATCCGCCCATGCGACCCTCCCCGACGGATGTAACGTCATAGACGCCCAAGACGTTACGGGATGCGGGTGTACGGCGAAAGGACATGAGGATGGGGGATCCCCGGGGCGGCTTCTCGGCGGCCCGGCGGCTGGTCGACGTGGCCGAGGCGGTCCGCGCGACCCCGGACCTGCCGCGCGCCGCGCTCGCGGAACTGCTCGCCGGGCACGGGGAGCGCCCCGCCGACCTGACCGAGGAGGCGTTTCCCGAGACGGCCGCCGCCGAACTGCGCTCCGCGGCACGGCAGATGGCGGCGGTGCTCGGGGAGGGCGACGAGGACCGCGCCGCCGAGGCCCTGAACGCGCTGTTCGAGGAGTGCGGCACCCGGCCCCGGCTCACCCGGCACGACGGTCACCCCTGGCACCTGCACGTCGACCGGGGCGGGGAGGCCGGCTGGGGCGACTGGTTCCTGGCCTCGGGCGCCCTCGCGCTGGCCCAACTGCTCACCGAGTACGGGCGGATCGCCTGGGGGGCCTGCGCCGCCTCGGGCTGCGGGCGGTTCTTCCTCGCCACCGGGCCCGGGAGCGCGCGCCGTTACTGCACCGGCAGCTGCGCCACGCGGGCCCGGGTCGCCGCGCACCGCCGCCGGAAACGGGAGCAGGAACGAGGGAGCCCCCGACCCGCGCCGACAACCCGGACTGAGTCCGGGGCCCTTCGATCCGTCAAGCCCCGAGATGCAGGGGCATGACGCGCCGGGGGCCGGCGAGGCGTACTGGAGGGGTCGTCCCATTCCCCGTCAAGAGGAGAACCACCATGACCCGCCCCTTTCGGATCCGCCGCCTCGCCCTGCTCACCGCCTCGACCGCCGTCGTCGCGGGCGGCGTGCTGGTGCCCACGACCGCCTTCGCCGCCACCCCGGCGACGCCGCACGCGGTCGCGCAGGACAGCGCCGACGACGGCAACAGGTCCAACCTGATGTGGATCGGCCCGCCCGGCAGCGGAAGCCTCTTCGACCGCTCCCCGGGATCGGGCGTGCCCGACAGCGAGCCGCCGGCCGAAGAGGCGCCCCCCGGCGACTTCGCCAACATTCCCGGCGAGTCGGACAGCCCCTTCTTCACCCGCCCCGGGCACCCGCACTGGAAGCCGCAGTGGCAGTGCTTCGCCGCCCCGTGCGAGCCGCCCAGCGTGTGGCGCTGATCGCGCCGCGACGTCGGCCGCCGGAACCCTCTCCGGGTTCCGGCGGCCGACGTCGTGAGCGGAGCCGATCAGCCTGCCTCGCGGACCTCGGCCGCCGTCGGCGCGGTGCCGCCCATGTGGGCCGGAAGCCACCACGAGTCGTCCGCGCCCTTCGGCTTGTCCGGGTAGGCGCGCTGCGCGGAGTCCAGCAGCTCCTGCACGCGCTCGCGCAGCCGGCGGGTGATGGCGCCGGCGTACTGGTCGGCCGGAGCCTCGACGGGCTCGCCCACGCGCATCGTCACCGGGATGTGGCTGCGCTTGAGGTTCTTCGGACGGCCCTTGGTCCACAGCCGCTGGGTGCCCCACAGTGCCACCGGGATCAGCGGGACCCCGGCCTCCTGCGCCATGCGCGCAGCCCCCGACTTGAAGCTCTTGAGCGTGAAGGACTGGGAGATCGTCGCCTCCGGGAAGACGCCGATGATCTCGCCGGCCCGCAGGGAGTCCAGGGCGTGCTGGTAGGCGGCCTCACCCTGCTTGCGGTCGACGGGGATGTGCTTCATCGCACGCATCAGCGGACCGGACACCTTGTGCCGGAACACCGACTCCTTGGCCATGAAGCGGACCAGGCGCTTCTGCGGCCGCGCCGTCAGCCCGGCGAAGATGAAGTCGAGGTATCCGATGTGGTTCGACACCAGGACCGCACCGCCCTTGCGGGGGATGTTCTCGGTGCCCTTCATGTCGATACGGATGTCCAGCGCGCGGAAGAGTCCGTGCGCGGCACCGATCACGGGAGGGTAGACGAGCTCAGCCATGGTGGGGAGACCCCGCTTTCTGCCTGGGGAGGTGCTCCCGGCCGGAAGTTACGGAAGCGTAGGTACGCGACCATGGGGATCGTGCCCCATACGCGGCCTGCTGGCCAGTCCAGAAGCCCCTACCCGGGGAGATTCTCGTCACGCCGGGAATGTCGCGGGCCTGCGGAGTGCTCAGTTCCACGGACGAGCGTACGAGGATGGTGCACGTACACGAATCACGTGCACGAAAACGGCGACGGGAGCGCGGGTGCTCGGGCAGGACGACGCGGGGACCCGGCTGGGCGCCGCCGAACTGGGCGCGGAGCCGGGCGGGCGCGCCAGTCTGGTGCAGTTCTCCAGCGCCTTCTGCCAGCCCTGCCGGGCCACGCGGCGGATCCTCGCCGAGGTGGCGGCGATGGTCGAGGGAGTGGCGCACATAGAGATCGACGCCGAGGAACGGCTCGACCTGGTGCGGGCCCTCGGGATCGAGAAGACCCCGACCGTGCTGGTCCTGGACGCGGCGGGCCGGATCGTGCGGCGGGCGGCCGGGATGCCCCGCAAGGTGGACGTGATCGCCGCCCTGGGGGCCGCCGTATGACGCGCCGCGCGGCGGGCGCAGCGGCTGCGGGGCGGCCCGACGGGGTGGTGCCGAAAGCGCCGGTGCGCGCGCCCGCACACAGCGTGACGCGCCTGACATCTGCCCGATCCCGCTTGACTGTGTCCACGGGAGATCGCCAGGCTGGCGGTATGCGGTATGAACTCCTGCTCTACGGACGGGTCCACGTGGACCTCGTCCGCCACGCGAGCGCGCGCTGTTGGGATCACTGAAAGCCCCGGCCCCCGATCCCCGACAGCGCCCGCGTGTTCCGCGGCAGAAGGCAGAACCCTGATGACTGCTACGACAGTCCCGACGGTCCCCACGGCTCCGTCCCCCCGTTCCCCGATACCGGCCCCGATCCCGGCCCCGATCCCGGCCCCGGCCCCGATCCCGGCCCCGATACCGGCCGAAACAGCGGCCGACACGACCCGGCCCGGCTCGCCCGACCTCCTGCGTTCGGTCTTCCGGCAGCACGCCGCCGGCGTCGCCGTGATCACCGCCCAGGACGGCGGCCGCCCGGTGGGATTCACCGCCACCTCGCTCAACTCCGTCTCCGCCGACCCTCCGCTGCTGTCCTTCACCATCGGCACCGGGGCCTCGAGCTGGCCCGCGGTGCGCGACAGCGAGTACCTCGGCGTCCACATACTCGGCGAGCACCAACGGGATCTGGCGGGCCTGTTCGCCCGCAGCGGAGCGGACCGTTTCGGTCCGCCGACCGGCTGGGCCTCGGGCCCGCACGGGGTGCCGGTGCTGGACGGCGTACTGGCGTGGCTGGTCTGCAGGGTGGTGGCACGTGTGCCCGCCGGCGAGCATCGTGTGATCATCGCTGAGGCAGTCGTCGGGGATCCGGCCGGTGAGGGCCGTCCCCTGCTGTACCACCAGGGACGCTTCAACGCGTTGCGCGACTGAAACGTCCCTGCTCGGCCGGGCCGCACGGCGTTGGGCAGATCACAGCTCGGCAGCCTTGCGGCTTGGTGGGACGCACGATGTACTGGCGAGTAACATTCCCTTCGGAGCGCGGGCCGCCCCGACCGGGATCCGCCCGACAAGGCGCCTATGCTGCCTGCATAAGGCGGTACCAGAAAAGACGATGCGGTAGGAGAGCCGGCGTGAGCCTGAGGATCGTTGTCTGTGTGAAGTACGTGCCCGACGCCACGGGCGACCGGCAGTTCACCGAAGACTTGACCGTCAACCGTGACGACGTCGACGGCCTGCTGTCGGAGCTCGACGAGTACGCCGTCGAGCAGGCGCTGCAGATCGCCGACGAGGCCGACGATGCCGAGATCACCGTTCTGACGGTGGGCCCCGAGGACGCCAAGGACGCGCTGCGCAAGGCGCTGTCGATGGGTGCCGACAAGGCCATCCACGTCGAGGACGACGACCTGCACGGCAGCGACGTCATGGGCACTTCGCTGGTGCTCGCCAAGGCGATCGAGAAGGCCGGATACGACCTGGTCATCACGGGCATGGCGTCGACCGACGGCACCATGGGCGTGCTGCCGGCGATCCTGGCCGAGCGCCTGGGCGTCCCGCAGGTCACCCTGCTCTCCGAGGTCAAGGTCGAGGACGGCACCGTGACCGGCCGCCGTGACGGCGACACCGCGAGCGAGCAGCTGGAGGCCTCCCTCCCCGCGCTCGTCTCGGTGACGGACCAGTCGGGCGAGGCCCGCTACCCGTCCTTCAAGGGCATCATGGCCGCCAAGAAGAAGCCGGTCGAGTCCTGGGACCTGTCCGACCTGGACCTGGAGTCCGACGAGGTCGGCCTCGAGGGCTCCTGGACCGCGGTCGACTCCGCGGCGCAGCGCCCGGCCCGCACCGCCGGCACGATCGTCAAGGACGAGGGCGAGGGCGGCAAGCAGCTGGCCGAGTTCCTGGCCGGCCAGAAGTTCATCTAAGAACCTCGGCCACCCCTCTTAGCCCCCAGACACTTCGCAATCGCAGGAGAGCAGTCCCATGGCTGAAGTTCTCGTCTACGTCGACCACGTGGACGGCGCCGTCCGCAAGCCCACCCTCGAGCTGCTGACGCTGGCCCGCCGCATCGGCGAGCCCGTCGCCGTCGCCCTGGGCGCCGGTGCCGACGCCACCGCCGCGGTGCTCGCCGAGCACGGCGCGGTCAAGGTCCTCACCGCCGACGCCCCCGAGTTCACCGAGTACCTCGTGGTACCGAAGGTGGACGCGCTCCAGGCCGCTTACGAGGCCGTTTCCCCGGCCGCCGTGCTCGTCCCGTCCTCCGCCGAGGGCAAGGAGATCGCCGCGCGCCTGGCCGTCCGTATCGGTTCGGGCATCATCACCGACGCCGTCGACCTGGAGGCGGGTGACGAGGGCCCGGTCGCGACGCAGTCCGCCTTCGCCGCGTCGTTCACCACCAAGTCCCGCGTCTCCAAGGGCACCCCGGTCATCACCGTGAAGCCGAACTCGGCCCCGGTCGAGGCCGCTCCGGCCGCCGGCGCCGTCGAGGCGCTCGCCGTCACCTTCGGCGCCCTGGCCACCGGTACCAAGGTCACCGCCCGCACCGCCCGCGAGTCGACCGGTCGCCCCGAGCTGACCGAGGCCGCGATCGTGGTCTCCGGCGGCCGCGGTGTCAACGGTGCCGAGAACTTCGGCATCATCGAGGAGCTCGCGGACTCCCTCGGCGCGGCCGTCGGTGCCTCGCGCGCTGCCGTCGACGCCGGCTGGTACCCGCACTCCAACCAGGTCGGCCAGACCGGCAAGTCGGTCTCCCCGCAGCTGTACATCGCCTCCGGCATCTCGGGCGCGATCCAGCACCGGGCCGGCATGCAGACCTCGAAGACCATCGTGGCCATCAACAAGGACGCCGAGGCCCCGATCTTCGACCTCGTCGACTACGGCGTCGTCGGCGACCTCTTCGCCGTCGTTCCGCAGCTGACCGGCGAGATCAAGGCGCGCAAGGGCTGACCTGCGCTTCTCTTCGTAGCTTCGCTTCTCCGGGGCCGTGTGGTGATTGTCACCGCGCGGCCCCGAGTCGTTTGTCCAGGACGGCGGGGGGACCATTGACGGAGCGGAACCCCGTGACTAAATTCTGCTATGCGGATCTAAGCTTCCGTGAAGCGGAAAAGAGGAGAGTGCACGATGGGTCAGCAGGAGAAGGTGGCGACGAGCCTCGCAGGCGCGGTCAGCGAGGGCATCAGCGCCTCCCTCGCGCCGGTGGACGCGGAACTCGCGCGCCACTACCCGGGCGACCCCGGCACCCGGCAGCCCATCCACACGGTCTACGTACCCGGTGACGTCTTCGCCGCCGACACCATCCGCTCCTGGGGCGACCAGGCCCTCGCCGCCCTCGACGAGCACGCCCCGGACGCCGCCACCTTCGCCAAGGTGCTCGGCATCTCCGACGAGCTGGCCGTACCGGTCTACGACCGCGTCCGCGCCAAGCTGCTCAGCGAGCCCATCGAGGACCTCCGCGTCGACTTCGAGGACGGCTTCGGCGTCCGCTCCGACGAGGAGGAGGACCAGGCCGCGGCCCGCGCCGCCCGCCTGATCTCCGAGGCGTACTCCAACGGCACCAACGCCCCGTACATGGGCATCCGCATGAAGTGCATGGAGTCCAACGTCCGCGACCGCGGCATCCGCACCACGGACATCTTCCTCTCCGGCCTGCTCGCCCACGGCGGCCTGCCCGAGAACCTGGTCCTGACCCTCCCCAAGGTCACCTACGCCGAGCAGGTCACCGCCTTCGTCGAGCTGCTGGAGGCCTTCGAGACCACCCGCGGCCTGCGCCCGGGCCGGATCGGCTTCGAGATCCAGATCGAGACCAGCCAGTCCATCCTGGCCTCCGACGGCACCGCCACGGTGGCCCGCATGATCGAGGCCTCCAAGGGCCGCGCCACCGGCCTGCACTACGGCACCTTCGACTACAGCGCCTGCGTCGGCGTCTCCGCGGCCTACCAGGCCAGCGACCACCCGGCTGCCGACCACGCCAAGGCGATCATGCAGGTCGCTGCCGCCGGCACCGGCGTACGCGTATCGGACGGCTCCACCAACGTGCTGCCGATCGGCACCACCGAGAAGGTCCACGAGGGCTGGAAGCTCCACTACGGCCTGACCCGCCGCGCGCTGGCCCGCGCCTACTACCAGGGCTGGGACATGCACCCGGCGCACCTGCCGACCCGCTACGCGGCCGTCTTCACCTTCTACCGCGAGGGCCTGGAGACCGCCGCCGCGCGCCTGAAGGCGTACGTCGCCAAGATCGAGGGCGACGTGATGGACGAGCCGGCCACCGCCAAGGCCCTGGCCGGCTACCTGGTCCGCGGCCTCGACTGCGGCGCGGTGGGCGCCGAGGAGGTCACCGCCCTGACCGGCCTGACCCGCGCGGAACTGGACGCCTTCGCGATCCCGCGCCGCTCGGCCACCCTGACGGCAACCGGCTGACCCTCCTGCCCCGAGGCCCGTCCGGGAACTGCCCTCGGACGGGCCTGGGGCATGTCTTCCGGATCCTGCCGGGCCCCGCTGTCCGGCAGGATCCGAAGGACACACCCCGGCGGTCGTTCACGCGACGCCGACCAGCCACAGCCGCAGCGTGGAGTCGCCGGCGGTCGCGGCCAGCAGGCTGCCGTCGGGGGAGAAGGCCAACGAGGTCAGCCGCGCGGCCTCCTGGACCACGGGCCGCCGCGCCGCCAGGTCCCACACCGTCAAGTCGCCGGCGCCGTCCACGGTGGCCAGCAGCCGGCCGTCGGGTGACAGGGCCACTTCCTCGCAGCCGGCTCGCAGGTCGCCCACCGGCTCCGCCACCTCCGCACCGGACCACGGATCGCAGAGCCGGACCGGTCCGCCGTCGGCGTCCACCAGGGCCAGCAGACGCCCTTGCGCACCGAAGGCGAAACACCGCGCCTGCTGCCGCCGGCTCACGTACCGGGCCCGTTCGGTGTCCCAGACGCGCAGTTCCCGGCCGAGGAGCGCCAGCAGCCGCCCGTCGGGGGAGAACCGTACGTCGGTCCCCGCATCGGGATCCCCTGCGTCCAGCGGGCCACCGCGCGGTGCGAAGGTTCGGCAGTCGTGCACGGCCACCCGCCCGAAGAGGTCGGTCACCGCGACGAGCCGCCCGTCCGGCGAGTACGACATGTGGTCGACCAGGGCGAGCCGGGTGCCCGTGGCCGGGCCGATCGGCGGGGTCAGCCCGTGCGAGGACCAGACCACCGGGTCCCCGTCCCCGGGAAAGTCCAGGCCCAGCAGCGGCATGTGCGGCGGAACGTCCAGCACCCGGGCGGGCCCGGACCCGGCCGGGTCCCAGACCGCCACCTTCAACGCGCCCGCGAGTGCGACGATCCGCCGTCCGTCGGGCGCGAACCGTACGAGGTCGAGGGGCAGACCGGGTCCCTCGCGGGCCGGCAGGGGCAGGACCAGGTGCTCGCGCAGGGCGGCCGCCAGGGCGCCCGCGCCCGCCGACACCGCGAGGGCGCCCGCGGTACGCCGCCGGTGCAGCAGGATCGTCTGGTCGTCGCCCGCGGTGGCGAGCAGCAGTCCGTCGGGAGAGAAGGCAACGGCGTTGACGGCGAGGGTGTGCCCGGTCAGTGCGGGCCCCACCGGAAGGCCGGTGGCCGTGTCCCACAGCCGTACGGACCGGTCCGCGCTCGCCGTCGCCAGGAGGGTTCCGTCCGGGGAGAACGCCACCGCGTTGACCGCGTTGTCGTGCCCGACGAGTTCCGGGCCGGTCTGCTTGCCGGTGCCCGTGTCCCACAGCCGGGCGGTGGTGTCGTGACTCCCGGTGGCCAGCAGGCGGCCGTCGGGGGAGTAGGCGAGGGCCTCCACGTTGTCGCAGTGCCCGGTCAGCGCGGCCCCGACCGGCTGACCGGTGACCGTGTCCCACTGCCGCACGTCGGCGAACCCGTCGGCCACCACCAGCCGCCGGCCGTCCGCCGAGAAGGCGAGCGCGTCCGCCCGCCCGCTGTACGCGGCGCAGGCACCCCGCGGGGCGTCGGTGTCGAGATCGAACACCTGGCAGTCGGAGCCCTGCGGAGTCGCGCCGAGCAGGTGTCCGTCGGGGGTGAAACCGATGCTGCTGGCCGGGCGCCGGCCCCCGGGGAGGGGCTGGGGCGCGAGGGTGCGGCTGTTCCACAGCTGGGCACGGCCGTCGTCGGAGAGGGCCGCCACCCGGTCGCCGAGCGGGGAGAAGCCCACCTGGAGCACGGGTGCGGGCTTCTCGCCGCTCAGCGCAGTGCCTTCCGCCCGGCCGTCGGCCGTGTTCCACAGCCTCACCGTCCCGTCGTTGCCCGCGGACGCCAGTGTGCGGCCGTCGGGAGAGAACGCGAGCCGCCACACCAGACGGGTGTGTCCGACGAGCTTGAGAGCGATGGTGAACTCGGCCCCGCCGCTCTCCGTGACGAGCGGAGACGGGGAGGGAGGAGGAGACGGCGTGTGAGCGGCCGTCGGCGTATGCGTCGGAACCGGTGGCGCGGCCGGGACCGGGGCGGGCGGGGCCTCGCGCCGGGACGCGCCGGGGTCCAGCTCCGCCAGGTCGCGCCAGCGCCGGCGCCAGGGCTCCAGCTCGGGGGAGTTGTGGGGCGGGATGGCGGCCCGCTCCCGCCCGAACTCGTCGTAGGAGTGCAGGATCCGCACGAGACCCATGAGCCGGTCCAGCCCCGGCAGCCGTTCCCCGCGGAACGCGTCGCTCTGGGTGGACACCGGAATCCGGATGCCCGTCGTGGACTTGGCCGCACGTGCGGCCAGATCGCGGTACGAGCGGTTGCCGCGGTCGAGCCGCAGCTTGCGCAAGTCCGCCGCGAACGCCGCGAGTTCTTCGCTGAATGCAGGCACGCTGTTCATCACCGCACAGGTTAGAGGCGGGGACACCGCGCCGCCGGACGATCCCGGACAGGGCGGAACGCCACCGGTCCACGGCACGGTCCGGTGGCGTCCGGCCGCGACCGGGATCCGTTCGGCGCATGCGCCGGCGCCGCTTCGGCGGTGTTCCCATCGGGCCATGACCACAACTCCGGGCGACGATGCGCCCTTCGTGACCCTGCACGCCGCCGTCGTGCTGCTCGCCGCGGTCCTGATCGGCCTCACGGCCGGCGGCCTGACCTTCCTCGGCGGGTCCGGCGCCGCACCGTCCGTGCTTGCCGGGCTCGCGGCCGCCGGGGCGTCCGTGCCCGTGCTGCGGGCGCTGATCCGGTGACGGTCAGGCGGCCGGGGGGAGTTCGCCCGAGCCGCGGGGGATCAGGCGGGTCGGGAGTTCGATGCGGGACGGGGTCAGGTCGACTCCCGCGAGGCGTTGGAACAGGCGGTCCGTGGCCACCCGGCCCAGGGCCGCCGGATCCTGGGCCACCACCGTCACGCCGGGCCGCAGCAGGTCGGCCAGCTCGAAGTCGTCGAAGCCGACCAGCGCCACCGGCCGGCCGTGCGCCGCGAGGACCCGTACGACCGTGACCGTCACCCGGTTGTTGCCGGCGAAGACGGCGGTCACCGGGTCCGAGCCCGCGAGCATCGCCCGCGCCGCCGCCGCGACCCGCTCCGGGGCCGTCGACCCGAGGGAGACCCAGGACTCGGCCACCGGCAGGCCCGCCTCCGCCATCGCCTCGCGGTAGCCGCGCAGCCGTTCCGCCACCGTGTGGATGCGGGGCTGGTCGCCGATGAACCCGATCCGGCGGTGGCCGCCCGCGATCAGGTGGGCCACCCCGCCCCGCGCGCCTCCGAAGCTGTCCGAGAGGACGACATCGGCCTCGATCCGGCCCGCCGGGCGGTCCACGAACACCGTGGACACACCGGCCCGCATCTCCGGCTCCAGATAGCGGTGGTCGTCCCCGGCCGGGATCACGATGAGACCGTCCACCCGGCGGGCGCACAGCGCGAGCGCCAACTCCCGCTCCCGGTCCGGGTCCTCGGCGCTGGAGCCGTTGATGAGCAGCGCCCCGTGCGCGCGGGCCACCTCCTCCACCGCCCGGTTCAGCGGGCCGTAGAAGGGGTCGGCGAGATCCTCCAGGACCAGGCCCACGGTGGCGGTACGGCCCTTGCGCAGCACCCGGGCGCTGTCGTTGCGCCGGAAACCGAGGGCCTCGATGGCCTCCTGGACCCGCTTCTCCGTCTCGGGGGTGACCCCCGGCTCCCCGTTGACCACGCGCGACACCGTCTTGAGGCCGACGCCCGCCTGGGACGCCACGTCCTTCATGGTCGGCCGGTTGCCGTAGCGGGGCTCGAACGGGCGGCGGTTGTGGGGCACGGTGGCGAATCCTCCGGGGCTCACGTGCAGGGCTGTGACCTCGAGGATAAGCAATCGGTGGAAACCGAGGTTTTCGTGGCAGGGTGATGCGGGCAAGCCACTGGGGGCTCCGGACGAGCCATGGGGAGAGGGGTAGACGTGATTGTCTGGATCAACGGCACATTCAGCGCCGGAAAGACCAGCACGGCCCGCGAACTGACCGGAATCCTGCCGGACAGCACCCTGTTCGACCCGGAGCTCGTCGCAGACGCGCTGCGCGTGCTGCTGCCGCCGAAACGGCTCGCCGAGGTGAGCGACTACCAGGACCTCCCGAGCTGGCGGCGGTTGGTGGTGGACACCGCCGCGGCGATGCTGGCCGAACTGGGCGGGGTGCTCGTCGTACCGATGACGCTGCTGCGCCAGGAGTACCGGGACGAGATCTTCGGCGGGCTGGCGGCGCGTCGGATCCCGGTGCGGCATGTGCTGCTGGCCCCAGCGGAAACGATCCTGCGGGAGCGCATCGCCACCCGGAAGGAGCCCGGGGAGCCCGCGGAGGTGGACCTCCGGGTCCGGCAGTGGGCGTACGACCACATACCTGCCTACCAGCAGGCCCTCGGCTGGCTGACCGGTGACGCGCACGTCATCGACAACGGGGTCCTGACCCCGCGCGAGACGGCGGAGCGCATCGCCGATGCCGTCCGCTCGGAGACGGCCCGGGTCTGCGACATCGTGCAGACCCCGGAGCCGACCCGCGAGACGGTGGCCGCCGGGGTGCTGCTCTTCGACGAGCAGGACCGGGTGCTGCTGGTGGATCCGACGTACAAGCCGGGCTGGGAGTTCCCCGGCGGGGTCGTCGAGGCGGGCGAGGCGCCGGCATGCGCGGGCGTACGGGAGGTCGCCGAAGAACTGGGCGTCGTACTGGAACGGACGCCCGGGCTGCTGGTCGTCGACTGGGAGCCGCCGCAGCCGCCCGGCTACGGCGGGCTGCGCCTGCTCTTCGACGGCGGCCGGCTTTTGGAGGGGGCCAGGGCCCGGCTCCGACTGCCGGGCCCGGAGCTGCGGGCCTGGCGCTTCGTCACGGAGACCGAGGCCGCCGGCCTGCTTCCGCAGCACCGCTACGAACGCCTGCGCTGGGCATTGCGCGCCCGGGAACGCGGCCGCCCCCTCTACCTGGAGGCGGGCGTTCCCACCGGCTGAGGCCGTCGTGGCCCGGCCCGCCCTCAGGCGGGGGTTTCCCCCGCGGCCTTGGCCAGGGCCGCGGCCGTGTCCACCGTCAGGGGGTCGCCGTGGCCGAAGCACGCGATCGAAGGGGCGAGCGCGGCCAGGCGGTGGAAGGTCTCGATCGCCCGGCCGCGGTGCACGTTGAAGACGCCCAGCATCAGCGGGCCGACGGCGGCGACGCAGTCGCCCGTGAACAGCACGCCGTGGCGCGGGAGGTGGATCCCGATGCTGCCGTCCGTGTGGCCCGGGGCGTGGACCACGTACGCCCCGTCCCCGAAGCCCAGGGCGTCCCCGTCCTCCAGCTCCCCGTCGACCGGGGTGGGCGGGGCCGCGGGCACCACCGCCAGCGCGTGTTCGTACAGCGGGACCTCCCAGTCCAGCAGCACCGGTTCGGGTACGGGCCGCTCGCCCCGGATCACGGGCGCGTCCAGCCGGTGGGCCAGTACGCGCGCGCCCCAGCGGGCGGCGAGCTCACCGGCCGCGCCCGTGTGATCGCCGTGGCAGTGCGTGAGGACGATGCGCTCCAGCCGCCCGGGGTCCAGCCCGAGGGAACGTATCGCCCCCTCGATCTCGGCAGCCGACCCGGCGTTGCCCGAGTCGATCAGGGTGAGGGCTTCGGCGTCCTGCCAGAGATAGGCCTGGCCGACGGGGAAGCGGAGCATGTGGAGCCGGTTCGGAAGTACTTCGACGAGATCCATACGGCGAACGTACGCACGGCCGGCCGCCCGGGGCATGTGACTTCGCCGGGAGCGGGGTACGCCCGGAGCGCAGTACGCCCAGAGCGCAGCGCGCCCTGGGCGTACACGGCCGATCCTCCGGGGAGTTCGGCGGCAGGCGGGTCAGCCCTGCTTGGACTCCGCGTAGTTGACGAGGAAGAGGGCCTCCGCCACCGACAGGCGCTCCAGCTCCTGCGGGGACACGCTCTCGTTCACCGCGTGGATCTGCGCCTCCGGCTCGCTCAGCCCGATCAGCAGCATCTCCGCGTCCGGGTACAGCTCCGTCAGCGTGTTGCACAGCGGGATCGAGCCGCCCATGCCCGCGACCTGCATCTCCTCGCCGGGGTAGGCCTCTTGCAGGGCCGCCGCCATCGAGGCGTACGCCGGGCTGCTGGTGTCCGCCTGGAACGGCTGCCCCTGGCCCACGACCTGCAGCTCCAGCCGCGCCTTCCACGGGGTGTGCGCCACGAGGTGGGCCTCCAGCAGCTTGACGGCCGCGGCGGTGTCAACGCCCGGCGGCACCCGCAGGCTGATCAGCGCGCCGGCGCTCGCGTGCACCGACGGGGTCGCGCCCACCACCGGCGGGCAGTCGATGCCGAGCACCGTGACGGCCGGGCGGGCCCACAGCCGGTCCGCGATCGTGCCCTCACCGATGAGCTCGACGCCGTCCAGCACCTTCGCATCGGCGCGGAAGTCCGCATCCGGGTACTGGAGGCCCTCCCACACCGCGTCCGAGGCGAGCCCGTCCACGGTCGTCGAACCGTCCGCCGCGCGCAGCGAGTCGAGCACGCGGATCAGCGCGGCCAGCGCGTCGGGGGCTGCGCCGCCGAACATGCCCGAGTGCAGGTTGCCGCCCAGGGTGTCGATCTTCACCTTGATCAGGCACATACCGCGCAGGGTGGCGGTCACGGTCGGCAGGCCGAGGCGGAAGTTGCCCGCGTCGCCGATGACGATGGTGTCCGCGGTCAGCAGCTCCGGGTGGGCCTCGGCGTACTGCTGCAGGCCGCCGGTGCCCTGCTCCTCCGAGCCCTCGACGATCACCTTCACGCTCACGGGCACACCACCGTTGGTCTTCAGCGCGCGCAGCGCCAGCAGGTGCATGATGAACCCGCCCTTGCAGTCGGCCGCGCCGCGCCCGTACCAGCGGCCGTCGCGCTCGGTCAGCTCGAAGGCGGGGGAGACCCAGGCGGCGTCGTCGAGCGGCGGCTGGACGTCGTAGTGCGCGTAGAGGAGCACGGTCGGCGCGCCCTCGGGGCCGGGCAGGAAGCCGTACACCGACTGCGTGCCGTCGGGGGTGTCGAGCAGTGCCACGTCCTGGAACCCCTCGACGCGCAGGGCGTCGGCCACCCAGTTCGCGGCGGCCTCGCTCTCGCTCTTCGGGAACTGTGCCCAGTCCGCCACCGACTGGAAGGCCACCAGCTCGGTCAGCTCCTGCTTGGCGCGGGGCATCAGCGAGGCGACGGTCTCGGCGATCGGATTCTGGGACATGGGCACGCTCCTTTTGGGTGCGACGTTGTTCTCCGTGTACGCCGCCCGCATCCGCGGGGTGTGCGTATGCCGGGCAGGGCGAAAGACAGTCTTGATCCTCGCACAGCGGAGCGGGGCGGTGTCTCGCCGTAGGATTTCCCCGGCATCGGAGCAACCCGGGTGATCAGGAGCAGCAACACATCGTGAGCAGCGACGACGACGTACGCGACGCAGGTACGGACGCGGGTGCGGACGCAGGCGTGGACGCAGACGCAGGCGTGGGTACCGGCACCGGAACGGGCACGGGCACGGGGCAGGACGCGAAGGGGGCGGACGGCGGGGCGGCCGCGGAGACCGGGGAAGCCGCGGAGACCGGGGAAGCCGGCGAGACCGGCGAAGTGTGGGACGTGGTGGTGGTCGGGGCCGGACCCGCCGGGTCCTCGGCCGCGTACGCGGCGGCGACCGCGGGGCGGCGCGTCCTGCTGCTGGAGAAGGCCGAACTGCCCCGCTACAAGACCTGCGGCGGCGGCATCATCGGCCCCTCGCGCGACGCCCTGCCACCGGGCTTCGTACTGCCCTTCAAGGACCGCATCCACGCGGTCACCTTCTCGATGAACGGGAAGCTGACCCGCACCCGGCGCTCGAAGCACATGCTCTTCGGGCTCATCAACCGCCCGGAGTTCGACGCAGGCCTGGTCGCCGCGGCGGAGAAGGCCGGCGCCACCGTCCGTACGGGTACGGCCGTGGCCCGCGTCGAACAGCACGGGGCAGCCGTCCCCGACCGGCGCACCGTGGCCGTGGTGCTCTCCGACGGGGAGACCGTCCTGGCCCGCGCGGTGGTCGGCGCGGACGGCAGCGCGAGCCGGATCGGCGCGCACGTCGGCGTGGAGATGGACCAGGTGGACCTCGGCCTGGAGGCGGAGATCCCCGTACCGGAGACGGTCGCGGAGGACTGGAAGGGGCGGGTGCTGATCGACTGGGGCCCGCTGCCCGGCAGTTACGGCTGGGTCTTCCCCAAGGGCGACACCCTCACCGTCGGGGTCATCTCGGCCAAGGGCGAGGGCGCAGCGACCAAGCGCTACCTGGACGACTTCATCGCCCGGCTCGGGCTCGCCGGCTTCGAACCGGCTGTCTCCTCCGGGCACCTCACCCGGTGCCGCAAGCCCGACTCGCCGCTCTCGCGCGGCCGCGTGCTGGTCGCGGGCGACGCGGCCGGGCTGCTGGAGCCGTGGACCCGGGAGGGCATCTCCTTCGCGCTGCGCTCCGGGCGGCTGGCGGGGGAGTGGGCGGTGAAGATCTCCGAGGCTCAGGACGCCGTGGACGCGCGCCGCCAGGCCCTCAACTACGCCTTCGCGGTCAAGGCCGGGCTGGGCGTGGAGATGGGGGTCGGCACGCGGATGCTGAACCTCTTCGAGGCCAAGCCGCGGCTGCTGCACGCGGCGATCACCGGCTTCGGCCCGGCGTGGCGGGCCTTCGCCCGGATCACGCGGGGCTCGACGACGCTGGCCGACCTGGTACGGACGTACCCGCTGGCCCGCAGGGCACTGCACATGATGGACGCCAGGCAGGCGGCGAACCGCGACGGCGGCGCCCAGGGCTAGCCACTGCCGTGTACGGAGGCGCGGGCGGCTCAGGGCGGCTCAGGGCGGCCCAGGGTGGTGCGGGCCGTCCGCGCCGGCGGTACGGAGTCGGCGGACCGGGAGGTCCGCCGACAGACGGCACCGTCCTTGCGCGCCTCGCGCGGATCCACCGCCCGGTGACCGCCCGACCGCCCCGCCGGCCCGGCGCGGGGTCATCCGGACACCGCGATCCGGAAGACCGGGTGGTCACCGGCCGCCGCCTCCAGCTCGGCGTCGGAGGACGTGGCGGTGACGCCCTGGAAGTACCGCTCGACCTCCCAGCCCCACTTCTCCAGGTAGGCGCGCAGGATCCGGGCCTTCTGCACCGGGTCGGTGACCTCGGTGACCGTGAACGTACGCATCTTGCGCCCCACGCGCAGCTCGCCGCCGCCCGCCACGCGCATGTTCCGCACCCACTGGGAGTGGCCGCGGACCGAGACCAGGTACTGGGAGCCCTCGTAGGTGTGCGGGTTGACCGGGATCCGCTGCATCTCGCCGGACTTGCGGCCGCGGACCGACAGCTCGGCGGTGCCCGCCAGGCTGACTCCGAGACGCGCCAGCCTGCCGAAGAGCGCGTTGAAGCGGACCGCGAGCGGACTGGCCTGGACGTAGTACGGGGTGGGCGCGTTCATGGTGACCTCCGGTCCGCGTTCTTCATTGAGAGAGCAGTGCTCTCGTTAGAAGTGAGTGTGCACGGATCGGTGCACCAAAGCAAGAGCAGTGCTCTCTAAATGGATCGGCGATCCGTTTTTTGGGCAGTGCTCCGTTCGCGTGGCAGACTGATCCGCATGAACACCGTGCGAGGGGCCAGGGAGCGGGCCCGCATCGAGGTCACCGCCGCCATCAAGGACGAGGCGCGCCGCATGCTCGCCGCCGAGGGTGCGTCCAAGCTCTCCCTGCGCGCCGTCGCCCGCGAGCTGGGCATGGTCTCCTCCGCCCTCTACCGATACTTCCCCAGTCGGGACGAACTGCTCACCGCTCTCATCATCGACGCGTACGACAGCGTCGGCGCGGCCGCCGAGGAGGCCGACGCCCGCGCCCGCGCCGCCGGGGCCCCGCCGCGCGCCCGCTGGATCGCGGTCTGCGAGGCCGTGCGCGCCTGGGCGCTGGAGCACCCGCACGAGTACGCCCTCATCTACGGTTCTCCGGTTCCCGGCTACGTCGCCCCCGTCGACACCGTGGGCCCGGCCTCCCGTGTCGGGAACGCCTTCATCGGCATCCTCCGCGCCGCCCACGCAGGTCGCGGCCTCGCCCTCCCGCCGCTGCCGCCCGCCCTGCGCCCCGAGGCCGACCGGATGACCGCCGACTTCGCCGAGGGCCTGCCCCCGGCGGTCACCACCGCCCTGGTCGCCGCCTGGGCGCAGTTGGTCGGGCTGGTCTCCTTCGAGCTGTTCGGCCAGTTCAATCGGGTCGTCGACGACCGCGCCGCCTTCTTCGCGCACGCCGCCGACCAGCTGGCGCACGGGGTCGGACTGCCCGCCGTATGACGCGCAGGTGCGGGCGCGAATCCTCGCGGAGATCAGGAAGATTCACATGATGAGGCGATGGCTCGCTCTTCTGTTCCTCATACGAATGCGGGCGGTTCAGCCTTGAACGAGTGGCCGCCCGTCTAGTGTTCCTGAGGTCGCCCCCCAGCCGCCGCCGGAGGAAACGTTCATGCCTCGCGCCGTGAAGGCCTTGTACGCCGCCCTGGTCACCGCCTTATTGGCCGCGTCGGCGCCGGCGATCATCGCCGCGGCACGCGACGCGCCCCCGGCAGCCGCCCCGGCGCCCACCCCGCCGTCGAGCCCCCGGCCGCCGGGCGTGCGGGGCCTGGAGATCGGCGTCCCCGCGTACGTCTGGGCGAACGACTCCATGCTGACCGACCTCACCGCCACCGCTCCGGCCGCCTCGGTGGTCGTACTGAACCCGGGCAACGGCGACTCCCCGTTCGACGGCCGCTGGCGGGCCCGCGCCGACGCGTTGCGCGACCGCACCACCTCCACCGGCGAGAAGACCCGGGTGCTCGGCTACGTCCACACCGACCACGGGAACCGCGACATCGCTGCCGCCAAGGCCTCCGTCGACAACTACCTCAAGACCCCCGACCGCCGCCTCCACGTCGACGGCATCTTCTTCGACGTCGTCAGCCGCGACTGCGGCCCCGCCAACGCCACCCGAGACTATTACGCGGAGCTGCGCCGCTACGTCCAGGAGGTCATGGGCGCCGTCGACCCGGCCGCCCCCGACCTCGTCGTCAACAACCCCGGCACCGCCATTGCCGACTGCTACCTGGAGCCGGAGCGTCGTACCGCGGACGTCTTCGTCACCTTCGAGGACACCTACGCCGCGTACACCGGCAGCGGCTGGCTCGGCGGCAACGTCTTCGACCACGACTCCGGCTACCGCGCCGGCACCGAACTCGACCCGAGCGGTACGGCCTTCTGGCACCTGGTCCACGACGTCCCCGACGCGGAGGCGATGCGCGCCACCCTCCGTACGGCGTTCGACCGCGGCGCGGGCTACGCGTACGCGACCGACACGGTCATGCCCAACCCCTGGAACGCGGGCCCGACATGGAAGTACCGCACTCAGACCACCTACGCGGCCACCCTCGGCTGAGGCCCCGTCCGCCCGTGCCGCTTCTGCCGCCCACCGGCCGGGCAGGCTGAGCCGGGGAGGCCGGGGAGGAAATGCCTGGTCCGGCGGCTTCAGGACCGGCATCATCACGGTCATGAGCAAGGACATCTGGGGTTTCATCGAGTGTCACCGTGACTTCCGGGACAGCGAAGCGGACTCGTTCTGGCACGCCGTCATCGATCTGGACCACCTGAACGTGCAGCGGAACTACGACGCCTTCGGCTGCCTGTTCGGCGTGTGCGACGACGAGCAGTTCGTCCCGGTGGCTCCTGTCCGCGGACTGCCCGTCGACGCGTCGAACCGGGCCCGCGAGGGACGCGAGACGATCGGTGGACGAAGCGCGAGCTGGGTCACCTGGGCCGAACTCAAGCGGGTCGACTGGGACGAGGAGTCCGCCCGCACGGACTGTCGCATCCGGGAGTACCGCCTCGATGCGGACCACGGCTGGCAGTTCCTCGAGCGGCACTACTCGCCCCCTCCCCGGTTCGTCGAGCTCTGCGGGCAGCCTCTCCGCATCGCGGGACGGCCCGCCGAGCACTTCCCCGAAGGTTCCCAGTGGGTCGACGAGGACCGGATGTTCCGTGTCGAACGGCTCAGGCGCCGCGATGCCGTGACCGACGACCAGTGGGGCCCCATCTGGAGCGTCATGCGCACCCTCGCCGGCCTCCACGGGGACGACGGCGTCAGGCTCGTCGTCTGGTTCGACGACTGACCCACCCCGCAGCCGGATCGAGGCGCCCGACGTCTCCCGGCCGCCTCGGCCTCGCGGGTCAGCGGTAGTCGTCGGGGTGGCCCTGCATCCAGGTGTTGATCGTGTCGCGCGTGCTGATCAGCAGCGCCTTGTGCTTCTCCAGGTTCGGTGTGCTCCGGTCGCCGCCGAGTTCCGCGTCGAGCTTCGCGATCCGGGCGATCGGCTCGGGGAAGTGGCCGGGGCCCTTGGGGTCGGCCTTCATCGCCCGGTCCAGCCTGTGGAGTTCGTCGACGAGCCGGCCCAGGAAGTACGCGCAGTTGCCCGGCGTGCAGGAGTCGTCGAGCGTCGCCTGGAGGCCGGCGAAGGCGTCCCGGACGAGTTCGGGCCGGGTGGGGAGAGCCGTCTGCGCAGAGGTCGGCGAGGACGCCGACGGGGCCGCGTCAGACGCGCCCGGAGCGCCCGCGTCCGCGCCCCCGTCCGGCGATGCCGTGGACGCGGACGACGTGCGTGGCGCGGCCGGCTCCGCGTCGCAGGAAACCGCGAACCCCGCCAGCGCCACCGCGAGAACCGCGGCGCCGCGCACTGTGGAACCGAACAGCATGAACTACCCCCGTGGCCGTTGTGGGTCCGACCCTACCGGTCGACTCCGGCGTGCCAACGACCAGGTCAGCCCCCGTCGTTCTCCGGGCGGCGGGCGAAGCCGAGCAGTACGTGGGTGACCCGGAGCAGGAACACCACCAACGCCAGGAGCCCGCCCGCCACGGCCAGGATCCGGCGCGTCGAGGGGGAGAGCGAGAAGGCGAACGCGGGCCCGTACACAGCGCCGAAGGCGAGGGCGGCCGCGAAGCAGGCGCTGACCAAGGCGTAGCCGATCTCGATGGTGATCGCGTCCCGGTCCGCCTGCGTACGTCGCTCCATACGTGCAGTGTCACAGCGAGTACTGCCCGTCACAAGACCCCCTCCCGCGCCGCGCCGAACGGCACCGGCCCTCTGCATCCGGCCCTTCGCATCCAGCTCTGTGCCCACCCCTGCGTTCAGATTCCGGCCGTGTCCGTCCACAGCCGGGCCAGCGTCAGGTCGCCCGCCACCCCCGGGCCCGCCAGCGGAAGCCGGTTCCACAGGGCCCCGTACAGCCAGGCCGCCTCGCCGGTCAGTTCGCAGTCGGCCGCCTCGCCGGTGTCGCCCAGCACAGTACGGGCCGGCGCCGCCGACAGGTGCACGGTCCACACCGCGCCCGTGTCGGCGGCCCGCACCCGCACCGTCTTCGGCTCGGGGGTCCGCACCCGGCTGCGCGGCCGGGCGTGGAAGCCGGTCAGCAGCTCGTCCACGCCGTCCTCCGCGAACTCCGGCTCCACCGCCGAGAACACCACGCCGAGAGCGGCCTCCGCGTCCATCCGGTGCACGGTCGTCTCATGGGCCTGCCGCCGGGCCCAGAACGCCACCGGCGAGGGCGGGGCCGTCGGGAGGAAGGTCCAGCACTGCACATCGGCCGGGGCCTCGGTCAGCGTGCGCACCAGATCCGCGTGGCCCTCCCGGAACCACGCCAGCAGCTCGCCGTCGGCCAGCTCCGGTGCGTCCGGGAAGCCCACCGGCTCCAGCCGCCGCTCCGCGACGTACGCGGTGGCCCAGCGGTGCACCGCGCCGGTGTGCCGCAGCAGGTCCGTGACGCGCCAGCCCGGACACGTGGGGACCGCGGCGTCCGTACCGGCGCGTCCGGCCACGTCGGCGAGCAGTTCTCCCTCGCGCGCGAGGACCTTCAGGTGTTCGGTGATCTCCATACCGTGAGTCTTATCAGCCCGCCCGCGACAATGGAGAGCATGGACGGGGAACTGTTCCCGCGTGAGCGGGCCGTGATCGCCCCCGGCGCCGTGCACGTGCCCGACTGGCTCGGCGCCGGACGGCAGGCCGAGTTGCTGGCGGCCTGCCGTGCGTGGGCCCGGCCGCCCGCCGGCCTGCGCACCGTACGAACCCCGGGCGGCGGGGTGATGACCGCCCGCCAGGTGTGTCTCGGGTTGCACTGGTACCCGTACCCGTACGCGTACGCTCGCACCGCGGTCGACGGGGACGGGGCGCCGGTCAAGCCCATGCCGCCGTGGCTCGCGGGCCTCGGGCGGGAGGCGGTGACCGCCGCCTACGGCAGCCGGCCGGAGCCCGGACCCGGGGCGGCCTACGACATCGCGCTGATCAACTTCTACGACGGCGACTCCCGCATGGGCATGCACCGCGACGCCGAGGAGCGGTCCACCGCGCCGGTGGTCTCGCTCAGCCTCGGCGACACCTGCGTCTTCCGCTTCGGGAACACCGTCTCGCGCGGGCGCCCGTACCAGGACGTCGAGCTGCGCAGCGGAGACCTCTTCGTCTTCGGGGAGGCGAGCCGGTCGGCCTACCACGGCGTGCCGAAGGTCCTGCCGGGCACGGGCCCGCGGGAGCTCGGGCTCACCGGACGGCTGAACATCACACTCCGGGTCGGCGGGCTGGGCTGAACGGCGGCGCCCGGCACCCTCCGATCATGCGAGGATCGATGCCATGAACGGCAACGGGGCCCCGCCGCGGGTGGGGGATGTGACCACGGTGTCCACGTCCACGCGGACCAGACTGGAACGGGGCCGCGGGGCGCTCGGGCCGGCGCTGGAGCTCGTCCACACCGGCCGCGCCCCCACTCGCGCCGTCCTGACGGCCGAGCTCGGGGTCACCCGCGCCACCGCCGGAGCGGTCGCCGCCGAGCTGGAGGCCCTCGGGCTGATCCGGGTCGACTCCCGCCCCGCAGGATCCGGCGGCGGCGGCGGAGGCACCGGCGGCGCCCAGGGCCGCCCCTCGCACCGGCTCTCGGTGGCCGAGAACGGCCCGGTGGCACTGGCCGCCCAGGTCCACTCGGACGGCTTCCGCGCGGCCCTGGTCGGCCTCGGCGGCCGCATCGTGGCCACCGCCCCCGGGAAGGTCACCGTGTCCGCCGACCCGGCGCAGGTGCTCGGCGCGGTCGTGGAGGCGGGCGCGGCGCTGCTCGCCGAGAGCGGCCGGCGCTGCGTCGGCGCGGGGCTCGCGGTGCCCTCGGCGGTCGCCGAGCCGGACGGTACGGCGCTGAACCCGCTGCACCTGGCCTGGCCCGCCGGCTCTCCCGTACGGGCCATCTTCGCGGAGTGCGTGAAGGCGGCCGGGATCGACGGCCCGGCCCTGACCGGCAACGACGTCAACCTCGCGGCCCTGGCGGAGCACCGGCACGGCGCCGGTCGCAGCGCGCAGCACCTGCTCTGCGTCGCCACCGGGCACCGCGGGGTCGGCGGTGCGCTGGTGCTGGACGGCCGCCTGCACAGCGGGAGTTCGGGCCTGGCCCTGGAGGTCGGCCACCTCACCGTGAACCCCGAGGGCCGGGCCTGCCACTGCGGCAGCCGCGGCTGCCTGGACGTGGAGGCGGACCCGCTGGCCTTCCTCACCGCGGCGGGCCGCAGCCCCGGCCCTGAGGTCTCACTCCTCCAGCAGGCCCGCGACCTGCTGCGCGACGAGCCCGCGGAACCGGCGGTACGGGCGGCCACAGAGGAGCTGATCGACCGGCTCGGCCTCGGCCTCGCGGGCCTGGTGAACATCCTCAACCCGGACCGGATCATCCTGGGCGGGCTGCACCGGGAGCTGCTGTACGCCGACCCGGAGCGGCTGCGCGCGGTGGTCGCGGACCGCAGCCTGTGGGGGCGCAGCGGCGGGGTGCCGATCCTGCCGTGCACCCTGGACCACAACAGCCTGGTCGGCGCGGCGGAACTGGCGTGGCAGCCGGTGCTCGACGACCCACTGGGAGCCCTGGCCTAGGTCCTGTCGTCGAAGGAGCGCCGGTTGCGCCGCGGGCCAGGCGGGACTTCGACGACAGGGCCCAGGCTCCGGGCTGCCCCGTGTCCAGCCCACCGGTCCGGCTCGCGGGGCCCGGGCCGACGGCCTCGCATCGGCCCGGGCCCCGTGTGCCGGCGGTCGGTCACCCGGGCCGGGCGCCGACCGGCGATGCCACCGGCAGGCCTTTCGCGACGGCCCCCGGATCAACGGCCAGGAGCACCGCACGCGCGGGTTCTCGTACGGGCGTGGCCCTGATCGGGACCGGCCGGGCGGGCGCCGCCCGGTGCGGGGCCGCCGTCAGCGAGAACCAGACCGCCTTGCCCGGTCCGTCCGGCCGCTGCCGTGCCCCCCAGGCCTCGCTGAGCGCCGCCACCAGGGCGAGACCGCGACCGCAGGTGTCCAGCGCCTCCGCCCGCGTCTCGCGGAGGACCGGCAGCCGCGGATCGCTGTCGATGACCGAGACCGTGAGCCGCCCGAGCCGGAGTTCGATCTCCACGATGCAGGTCTTGTCCGGCTGCGCGTGGCGGTGGACGTTGCTGAGGAGTTCCGTCACGCCGAGCGCAGCCCGGTCTATGAGCGGGTCGAGCTCCCAGTGGCGCAGTTGTGCAGAAACGATTCTGCGGATTTGGCCGATCCGCGACGGCAAGGCCTGCAGTTCGACGACGCAGTGCCTGCGGGAATGAGTGATCACGGCTGCGACTCCCCGACATGAGTGTTACGGGTGCTGCACCCTCGGTAATGCTCCACCAGGGTCACCCACGGTGCCGCACAGTGCAACCGAACGCGATCGAAAGGGATGTGCATGGATACCCAAAGCGAACGTTTGTGCAGGTGAGAGAGGTACATTGCGAAGAAGGGGGCGAAGTTCACCCACGAAGGAGCGCGGCACATGAGCACGACCGGCACCACCAGAACCACCGGTACCACCGGTACGACTGCCACGACCATCGATGTCGATCGCAGCGACGCGGACTACCGGGCCTGGCTGAAGGAGGCCGTCCGCAAGGTCCAGGCCGACGCCAACCGCTCCGCCGACACCCACCTGCTGCGCTTCCCGCTCCCCGAGGCGTGGGGCATCGACCTCTACCTCAAGGACGAGTCCACGCACCCGACGGGCTCCCTCAAGCACCGCCTCGCGCGCTCGCTCTTCCTGTACGCGCTCTGCAACGGCTGGATCCGCCCCGGCCGCCCGGTGATCGAGGCCTCGTCCGGCTCCACCGCGGTGTCCGAGGCGTACTTCGCCAAGCTGATCGGCGTCCCCTTCATCGCCGTCATGCCGCGCACGACCAGCCCGGAGAAGTGCCGCCTCATCGAATTCCACGGCGGCGAATGCCACTTCGTGGACGACTCGATGAAGATGTACGAGGAGTCCGCCGAGCTCGCCGCCCGGACGGGCGGGCACTACATGGACCAGTTCACGTACGCGGAGCGCGCCACCGACTGGCGCGGCAACAACAACATCGCCGAGTCGATGTACCAGCAACTGCGCCTGGAGCGTTACCCCGAGCCCGCCTGGATCGTGGCGACCGCCGGCACCGGCGGCACCTCGGCGACCATCGCGCGCTACGTGCACTACATGCAGCACGACACCCGCATCTGCGTCCCGGACCCGGAGAACTCCTGTTTCTTCGACGGCTGGACCAACGACGACCCGGACGCGAGCAGCGACTGCGGCTCGCGCATCGAGGGCATCGGCCGCCCGCGGATGGAGCCGAGCTTCGTGCCCGGTGCCATCGACCGGATGATGAAGGTCCCGGACGCGGCGAGCATCGCCGCCTGCCGCGCACTGGAGACGGCCATAGGGCGCAAGGCGGGCGGCTCGACCGGCACCGGCGTGTGGAGCGCTCTGAAGATCATCTCGGAGATGGTGGCGGAGGGCCGCACGGGCAGTGTCGTCACCCTGCTCTGCGACCCGGGCGACCGCTACCTGGACAAGTACTACTCGGACGAGTGGCTGGCGGCGCAGCGGCTCGACATCGCCCCGTACGCGAAGACCCTCGACACCATGCTGACGACCGGGGTCTGGCGCGAGCCCACCGCCTGACGCCGCAGCCGTGCGGCGGGCTCGAACACGACGGCGTCGGCGTGGCGCCGCTGTGACCGGCCCGTGACGAAAGCGCCCTGGTGGCAAGGGGGTTGGCTGGCTACGCTCGGCGGATTCGGATTCGGATTCGGATTCGGATTCGGATCACGGGCGGCCGGGGGGAAGCCATGGCGGGCATCGAGTACAACAGACCCGAGCTGGAAGCGCGCACACGGGCCCGGACCGGTGAGGGGGACCGGCCCCGGGGCGAGTCCCGGACGGAGCCTCGGGCCGAGTCCCGTGCCGAGTCCCCGGGATCCCGGTTGGAGTGTCCGAGCTGCCACCGCTCCGACGAGGTCCGCGCCGTCCCCGCCGTCTGCCTCGGCGGGCAGCGCCGGTTCCAGGAGGAGACCGGCGAGGGCGACCGGCGCATCGACGTCCGCGAGGTCGTCCCGCGACTGGCCGACGCACTGGCCCTGACCCCGCCGCCGCCCGTGACCGCGGGGCGGACCGCGCTGGGAGTGCCGCTCATCCTGGTGTCGATCGGCACGTTCATCGGCGGTGCGCTGGGCGGGAAGTGGTTCGCGGACGCGCCCGGTGCCGAGCTCCTGTTCCTGGGCTGGATCTCCGCGTTCGCGCTGCTGGGGGCGGCCTTGCTGATCGGCACGTCCACGCGGACCCAGCGGGCCTTCCGGGCGCGGATCGCGGCCGGCCGGGCCGCCGCCGAGGACGTCTGGTCCCGGGGCTGGTGCTGCGCCCGCTGCGCGGTGGTGCACTTCGGCGCCGGGCCGGCCCTGACGCTGCAGGAGTTCCGCAGGGCCGTCTGGGGTGCGGGGGGCTACGGGGAACTGGCCGAGGTGCACCGCGTGTACGGCACGACGGCCGCCCCCGGCTACTGATCCGCCGCACGCCGGGCGGTGAGCCGCCGGTCCAGGGTGCGGACGGCCGTACGGAAGGAGTGGCCCAGCCCCGGGCGGGCGGCGGCCAGGCCGAGCCGGAACGGGGTCGGGCCGTCCGCGGCGAAGGTCCAGCGGACGTGCGTGCCGGCCCCGGCCGGTGTCAGGCGCCACTCCTCCAACAGGGCGCTCACACCGGGGGCGTTGGTGGTGTCGACCCGGTAGGCGTAACGCTGCTCGGGATCCGCGGCCATGATGGTCTCCTGGAAGCGCACCCCGCCCATCAGCTTGATCTCGCGGCCCGCGCCCCCGTGCGTGGGGCGGGCCAGGACCACCGCCCTGAACCAGCCGGGCCAGCCCTCGACCTCCTCGGCGAGCGCCCGGTACACGTCCTCGGGCGGGGCCGCGGTGTCGGCGGCGAAGACCAGCCGAACCGGTGCGTCGTCGATGAAGTCCAGCCCCACCGGGCGGAGTCGGCGAGCCATGGCGGTACCCCCTGGGTGAGGATCTGATCGAGCGTGCGCGCCACCATAGCCCCGCGCCCCCGAGAAGTCCGTAGTGATCTCCCTCCGATCTCCTCCGATCTCCCCTCGATCTCTCCCCGATCTCCGTCGATTCCCGCGCGGGGCCTGGGCTGAGGCCCCGTCACGCGGGATGCTGGAACCACCCGTTCCCGCGCCCGCGAGCGGAGGCCGATGTGCCCGACCGCCCCCCGTCCGACACCCCCCTCGCCCTCGAACTCCTGGTCCACGGAGTCGCCGGAGCCGCCCCCGGCGAGCTGCTCGGCGACCCGCGCACCGTCCGTGTCACCGGCGACTCCACCGCGGCCGTCTTCCGCCGCACCGAGGACGCCGACGCCGAAGCCCACCCCGAGCGGTATGCAGGGCGGCCCGTCCCCGAGGCCT
Source organism: Streptomyces sp. NBC_01232 (assembly GCF_035989885.1). Lineage (GTDB taxonomy): Bacteria > Actinomycetota > Actinomycetes > Streptomycetales > Streptomycetaceae > Streptomyces. Next base: position 1,162,845 of record NZ_CP108518.1, on the reverse strand, counting down.
ACTGCTGGTCCCGGCTCACCTCCGGCAACGGCGCCCGCGCCCTGTGGCTGCTGCTCCTGCCCTTCATGGTGGCCAACCTCGCCCACTGGGCCCGGCCGGCCACATCCGCCGCCGACCCCGCGCCGCGCTCTGTGCGCGCGTACGGGGTCCTCGTACGGGTCCTCGCGCTCAGCCTGACCGTGCTGCTGATCGCCGCCGCCTGCGAGGTCGCGCTCGACCTCCTCGCCTGGCAGTGCGCGGGCTCCGGCACCTGCACCGGCTCCCGCTCCTGGCTCGGGTTCCTCGCGCCCGGAGGCGGCTGGTGGGCGCAGCCCGGGCGACGCCTCGCCCTGGGGGCTCTGGTCCCGGCCGCGTTGACCGGGCTGCTCTGGTACCTGTCGAACCGCACGTGGAGCGCCTACGAGTCCCAGCCCCCGCCCACCGGAGCCGCCGATCCGGACACCGCCTCGGACACGGCGCCCGCGCTCGGCCGCCCCGGATTCTGGTACGGCCGCCGGCTCGTGGCCCGGCTCCGCGCCGCGCACACCGCCGCCGGGCTGCTCACCGTGGCGGTGGCCGTCTCCGTACCGACGGCCCGCCACGACCGCCGGGCCGGCGCGCCCGTCCTCGAAGCCCTCGGGACGGCCACGCAGGTCCTCCTCGCCGCCGGGGCCGTCACCGTGGCCTGGGTCGTCTGCCGGCGCGGCCGCACCGAGGCCCGCCCCGACCACCGGCTCGACCGGGCCGCGGTGAACTGGCTGCCCGGCTCCGCACTCGCCCTGTTCGCCGCCGTTCTGCTGCACGCCTGCTGGTCGCGCCCCGGCTGGACCTCCACCGGACGGCTGCCCGGAGACCTGGCCTTCGGCGTGCTCATGCTGGGCCAGGGGCTCTGCGTGCTCGCGCTCGCCGCCGTCGCCCGGTACCTGCACCGCCGGGCCCCCGACCCGGCGGCCGCCCTGCACGGCCTCGGCGGGCCCGCCGTCGCCATGCTCGGCTGCGCGCTCGGCGGGGTGATGTCCGGCGGGGTCGCCCAGCGCGTCGCCGACTGGCTGGACGGGGGAGCCACCCCCGGGATGCCCGGTGCCCCGCTGCCCGGGCCGCCCGTCCTGCTGTCCTGGCAGGCCGCCGTGCTGCCCCCGCTGCTCCTCGTACTGGCGCTGCTCGCCGGCTGGTTCGCGGTGCGCGGAGCCCGGGCGCGGGGCCGGCTCGCCGCCGCCGTGGCCGCCGAATACCCGGGCGAGCCTCCGGACCGGGCCCGCAGCCGCCGGATCGCCGGGGCGCGGACCGCGGCCGCGCTCACCGACTCCGCGCCCTGGTTCGTGGCGGCCGTCTCCGGGATCACCCTGCTCCTCGGCGCGGGCGCGCTCGCCGGAGCCTGGCTCAGCGGAAAGGTCCCGGGCGAGGCCGCCCGCGGGACCGCCCCGCCGCTGGAAGCCGCCGCCCGCGCCGCGCAGGACACCGGCTCCTGGCTCATCGGTCTCGGCATCGCCGCCTTCATCACCTGGGGCCGCCGGGCCTACCGGGACCCCGCCGCCCGCCGGACCATAGGGATCCTCTGGGACGTCGGCACCTTCTGGCCGCGCGCCGCCCACCCCTTCGCGCCGCCCTGCTACGCCGAGCGGGCCGTCCCCGACCTCACCTGGCGGATGGCCGGCTGGACCGCCCGCACCGGCGGCCGCCTCGTCATCTCCGGCCACTCGCAGGGCAGCGTGCTCGCCGCGGCGGCCGTCTGGCAACTGCCGCCGCCCGCCCGCCGCCGGGTCGCCCTGCTCACCTACGGATCCCCGCTCGGCCGCCTCTACGGCCGCTGGTTCCCCGCCTACTTCGGCTCCGGGCCGCTGACCGCCCTGCACCGGGAGGTCGACTGCTGGCGCAACCTCTGGCGGGCCACCGACCCCATCGGAGGCCCGGTCCTGCCCGCCGCCGGGAAGGCCGTGGACCGCGGGCCGCTCGCCGACCCGATCGCCTATGGGCGCAGCGCCCGCCACCCGCTGCCCGCCCCGATCCTGGGGCACGGCGACTACCAGGCCGATCCGGCCTTCGCCGCCGAACGCGACGCCCTGCTCGCCCGGCTGGACGCGGACGCACGGGCCCGTGGGCCCCGCCCGGCGGTGGCCGGGGGAGTGCCGGGTCAGCGACCCGTCGTCAGCACGGGGCAGGCAGAGCCGGCAGCACCGGCAGATCCGCCGGGAACAGCAGGGTGAGCTCGTCCGTGCTGGGCTCCGAGAGCTGGGCCACCCGCCCCGCGTGCCGTTCCACCATCGACTCGAAGGTCTGGCGGGCGGTGCGGCCATTGCCGAAGGCAGGGCCCTTGGGCAGCTCCGTGAAGTACGTCAGCAACGCCTGCGACGTACCCTCCCCGAGCCGGTACTCGTGCTCCTCCGCCTGCTGCTCCACGATCCGCAGCAGTTCCCCGGGCCCGTAGTCGCCGAAGGTGATGGTCCGGGAGAAGCGCGAGGCCACTCCCGGATTCACCGTCAGGAAGCGCTCCATCTCCGCCGTGTACCCGGCGACGATGACGACCACCGCGTCCCGGTGGTCCTCCATCAGCTTCACCAGCGTGTCGATCGCCTCGCGCCCGAAGTCCCGGCCCGAGTCCTCCGGCGCCAGCGCGTACGCCTCGTCGATGAACAGCACCCCGCCGCGGGCCCGGTCGAAGGCCTCCTGCGTGCGGATCGCGGTGGAGCCGATGTGCTCGCCGACCAGGTCCACCCGTGACACCTCCACCAGGTGCCCGCGCTCCAGCACCCCGAGCGAGGCGAGGATCTCTCCGTACAGCCGGGCCACGGTGGTCTTGCCCGTGCCGGGGGAGCCGGTGAAGACCAGGTGCCGGCGTACCGAGGCCGCCTTGAGACCCGCCTGCTGCCGCCGCCGGCCCACCTCGATCATGTCGGTGAGGGCCCGGACCTCGCGCTTGACGCTGTCCAGGCCGACCAGTGCGTCGAGCTGCCCCAGCATCTCGCCGGAATCCCGCGCGGCGGCGGCCCGGTCGGTGTCCGTCTCGTCCGCGGGGTGCGGTACGGACGGTGGTGCGGGTGCCTGCGCCGCCCGCACCGCGGGGCTCTGCGCCCCAGTGACCGTACGGATGCCCGCCTGCGCGCCGACGGCCGCGGCGCCGCCCGGGGCGGCGGACCGGTCCGTGCGCCGTGCGGCGGACTCGTCGCTGCTGCACTCCTGCGCGGTCGGCCCGTCCTCCGGGAACTCGTAACCCCCACGGGCGCAGCGCTCGGTGTGGCAACGCGTCAGCGTGGTGCGGCAGCCGTCCATGACGTGGAAGCCGAAGCCGGCACTGCCCGTCACCCCGCAGGCGGTGAAGGTGCCGCGGCCGCCCGCCGACACGTAGAAACCCGCCTCGGCCGGGGAGGTGACCGTGCACCGCTCCAGTGTGGGGTCGGCGCCCTTGGTGACGATCACACCGGTCTGCACGGCATCGATGGTGCAGCCGGCGAGCGTGCCGCCACTGCCGTGGTCGCGGAACCAGGCCCCGGTGGCCGCCTCGCGGATCCGGCAGTCGTCGAGCTGCGCGGTGGCTCCGTCGCTCACCGAGACGGCGGTGTTGCGCACCTGGGACAGATCGCTGTCGACCACGTCGACGCGCGACCCGCGGTCCAGTACGAACAGGGCGTCCGGTACGTCGTGCACCCGGCAGGAGTCGAGGGAGACGGTGGCCCCGTCACTGATCCACACCGCCGGATAGTCACCCGTACTGTCGTGGATCTCGCAGGACTCGGCGTCCACCCGCGTCCCCGGGTCCCACACCGACAGGCCGTTGCGGCCGAAGCGGCGCACCGTGGTGCGGCTGAGGGTGAGCACCGAACGGGACCGCAGATCGACCGCGTTCTCCGGGATGTCGTGGATGTCGCAGCCGGCCAGGGTGAGGACCGCGTCGGTGTCGAGCGTGACCCCGTCGGCCGAGGTGCGGTGCACCGAGCAGTCGGTGAGCCGGGCCGTGGCGCGCGCGGCGATCTGCACTCCGGCACCCTTGACCTCGTACACCTCGCAGCCCAGCGCCTCCAGCCCGGAACCCTCCCCGGTGACCCCGATGCCCGCGCCCGTTGCGTGATGGATCCGGCAGCGCTCCAGCCGGGGCCGGCCACCGCCGCGCACCGAGACGCCGTTCTGCCCGGCGGCCACGACCTCGCACTCCTCGAACACCCCGCCGCCGCCGTCCAGTACGGCGATGCCGACGCCGGCCGGATTCTCCACCGTGCACCGCCGCACCAGGGGACGGGCCCCGGCGCCGCGCACCTCGATCCCGGCGGCGGAGTGGGTACTGACCCGAAGGTCCGTGAGCTCGGGGGAGCCGTCCTCCACCAGCAGCGCGGGCGCCGCCCGGTCCTGGCCCTCCAGGTACAGGTCCTGGATCACGGCCGAGGCGCGCACGGTCAGCGCCACCCCGTCGAGCGGGGCGATGCGCACCGACCCCGCCGCTCCCTCGGGGCCGCGCAGGGTGACGGCATGGTGCAGCACCAGGTTCTCGCGGTAGGTGCCGGGGGCGATGGACAGCACGTCACCGTCGCCCGCGACGGCGAGCGCGGCGGTCAGCGTCGGATACTCACCGGAGCGGCGCCGCCACCGCGAAGATCCGCCGTGCGTCACCTGGACCGTGCCCTGAACCATGGTGCTGTCGTGCCCCCACCCTCGTACTCGCGCTGCCGATACGACCGCAGCCACTGAAGTCTGAAGTCACCGTAGTCCCCGAAGTCACTGGAGCGACCGATCCGGCCGCTCCACCGTAGCGCGCGCGGAGCCGATGAGCTGCCAGGTCAGCTGCCCGCCCCCGCTCGTCCCCAGTCCGGTCCGGCGGCCGCCCAGGCCCGGTCCAGCCGTATGTACCGCCGATGCATGAGCCGCCGTACGACCAGCCGCCGGACCGTCTCCACCAGCGTGGCCACGCAGACCGCGGCGGCCAGTCCCGCCATCCCGGCGTGGAACACCGCCGCGGACGGGTCGAGCGGCTGACCCACCAGCCGGCCGTGCGCATCGGTCCAGACCCGGAACCGGTCGCCGGCGCGCGGCGGTTCCTCCGCGGCCGGCACCGTGCCCTGATGGCTGCTGCCGTCCGGCGCGGTCCACGCGGCCACGATCTCCGTTCGGTGCGGGGCCGTCCGCTGCGCCGAAGCGTCGGCGGACGCGTCCGGCTCCGGGGCCGGACGGACCACCACCGCGGGAACGAGGTGACGCTCCTGCCGCTGCTCGTGAGCGGCCTGCTGCAGCGTACCGTCCACCTGCAGGCCCGCGACCCAGCCGATGGCCGGAGCCACCACCAGAACGCACACCAGCGCGGCGAACGCCACCCACGCCTCGAAGAGATCGGTCGGCCGGCGCAGCGGATTGCTCCGCCAACGCCACACACCCATTGCTGTCCGCACGGTCCGGCTCCCCCAACTTGTGCCAGTCTCCGCATGCCTGCGCCTCTGTACTGACTGATCCAACGGCCTGGTCGTGCCTGTTGGTTCCAGCCGGGGCTACGAGCCCCTCGAAGGTGTCAATCCGGTCGGCCGGTCGCCGGTCCGCGACCACCCGCCCGCACGTCCGGCCCGCTCCGCAGGCCGCAGGACGACACCGGACGCGTCATGCGAGGACGCGCACTTCGTCGCCGACGCGCACCGTCCCCAGCCGCACCGGCACCAGGAGCCGCCCGAACGCGAGCGACCGGCCGATCCGCCGGTGCCGGGCGAGGGTCTTGAGCGGTTCCTTGCCGCGCTCCGCCGTCCCCTGGTCGGTGGTGGTGATGACGCACCGGCCGCATTCCCGCACACCGCGGAAGACGGCGTCGCCGATCGCGATGCGGAGCCAGCCGTCCTCCGCCCACGCCTCGCCCCCGGAAACCACCACATTGGGGCGGAAACGGTTCATCGGCAGTGGACCCTCCTCGGGATGGTCCCCCTGCGCGATCAGCGAGTTGAGCGCGTCCAGCGAGGCGAGCGTGGCGATCAGCAGCGGATAGCCGTCGGCCAGGCTCACCATCTCGCCCGGCAGGGCGTAATCCGGATCCACGGCACGGCGTACGGCCGGATCATCCATGTGCACCAGCCGTACCGGCACCCCGAGGTACGCGCTGAACCAGTCGGCCGCGGCTGTCGCCGCGACCACGGTCTCGACCTTCTTCCCGAACAGTACGACCGGCTCCAGCGGACCCGGCTCGGGCACCTCCACGAACAGCTCCGCCATGCCCGGCGCCGTCACGGCGATCGCGCCGCCGCCCTCCGGACGGGCCGTGGCCAGGGCGAGGCGCGGATGGCGGCGTTGGGTGACGACCGTGCCCTCGGCATCGATCAGCGCCCATCGCCGGTCCCCGGACAGACCCCAGGGCTCCACGGCCACCTCGTCGGGAGCGGTCCCCGCTACGGATTTGACGGGATGGACGTGGAGCGCCTGCACGTGCAAGTTCGACATGGGGGCATCCTGCCAGCCCCTCCGCCGCCCCGCGTATCAGAGCCCCGTCAGTAGCCGCGTCCCTGGTAGGGGCGGCCGTACGGGTCCTCGTACGAAGCGGCCGGTACCGGTGCGGGCACCTGCATCGGACGCGGCGCGGCCGGGCGCATGGCCTCGTAGCCGCTGGTCATGGCAGCCGGACGGGGCTGCTGAGGCTGGGGCTGCGGAACGTACCCGCCGCGGGCGGCCATCGGCTGCTGCTGCGGGATGTACGGCGCCGGCGCCTGCTGCAGCGGCATCGGTTGCGGGGCCGACTGCTGCTGGTACGGGTATCCGTACCCCGAGCTCTGCTGCTGCGGCTGGGCCGGGGGCAGCGCGGGCATCGACGAGGCGAGAGCCGGGAGGTATCCGCCGCTCGAGTATCCGGCACTCGGGGACTCGTAGGCGGCCGGGACGCGGATCGGGGCGATCTGCGGGGTGCCGCGTTCGGCGACGAGGGAGTCGTAGATGGGGGTGTCCGGGAAGGAGGGCGCGGAGTAGTAACCGCCGCCATAAGTGGAGCGGGGGGAGGTCATGGGACCTAAGTTAAGCCCACGACTTCACCGGGTCCATAGCGAGGTGTCGTCAACACCGCCCTGACCTGCATATTCGCAGGTCAGAGCCACACCTTTCACTTCGCGTTCACGTGCACGATTCACCACTTCCGTCCCACCTTGTTCCTACTCGTACTCTCCGGTTGGCTGTTGCACCGACTTCGTACTGACGCAGCGTCACAACGCGGTGACCTCGGATGACGGTGCTTCAGGCAGTAGTTCGTCGTTTCAGGCGTCACTGGGACGGGCGTAGGTACGGCCCTTCCAGGCGGCCCCGCGGCCCCGGTAGTGCTGAACCGCCGAGTCGACGGTCATCAGGAGGTACAGCAGCGCCGTGAACGGAAGCAGCGGAGCGAGCGCGGGGGACTGGCGGTAGTACCGGAGCATCGGCAGGTAGGTGCCCGCCATCAGCAGCCACGCCGAACCGCCCGCCCACGCGATGGCCGGATGCCCGGTCGCGAGACCCGCCGACAGGGCCGCCGGGGGCACGAGGTAGACCAGCACGAGCCCGGCGACCGTGCCGGCCAGCAGCAGGGGCCGGTGGCGCAGTTGGGCGTAGGCGCTGCGGGAGACCATCCGCCACAGGTCCGCGAGCGCGGGGTACGGGCGCACGCTGTCCACCCGGTCCGCCAGTCCCAGCCAGATCCGGCCGCCGGAGTTGTGCACCGCGCGGGCGAGCGAGACGTCGTCGATGACCGCCTGGCGGATGGAGTCGGGAACGCCGGCCCGCACGGCGGCCCCGGTGCGCAGCAGCACGCAGCCGCCGGCGGCGGCCGCGGTCCGGGCGGAGGGCCGGTTGATCCGGCGGAAGGGATAGAGCTGGGCGAAGAAGTAGACGAAGGCCGGTACGACGAGCCGCTCCCACGTGCCGGCCACCCGCAGGCGGGCCATGAGGGAGACCAGGTCGAGGTCCGCGGAGGTCGCGGCGGCGACCAATTCGCGCAGACTGTCTGGTTCGTGCGCGATGTCGGCATCGGTGAGCAGGAGGAAGTCGGGCTCCGTCGCGTGCGCGGTGCGGGCGATCCCGATGCCGTGCCGGAGCGCCCAGAGCTTGCCGGTCCAGCCGGGCGGGGGGTCGCCGGGGGAGACGACGGTGAGCGGGAGCCCCGGGTGCTCGCGGGCGAGCGCACGGGCAAGTTCGCCCGTGCCGTCCGTGCTGCCGTCGTCGACGAGGATGACCTCGGCCTCGCCGGGATAGTCCTGCGCGATCAGGGAGGGCAGGCTCCGGGGCAGCACCTCGGCCTCGTCCCTGGCCGGGACGACGATCGCGACGGACGGCCAGTGGGCGGGGGCCGTGCGCGGCGGAAGGCGGACGTCGGTCCGCCAGAACATGCCCTGGGCGAAGGTGAGCCAGAGCCAGGCGGCGAGGGAGGCGTAGGCCGCGCAGGCGGCGGTGATGAGGCCCATGGCGGCAGTGTGCCGGGCCCCGGCGGACGTGTCGCGCATCCACGCACCCCGGGTGCGGCGGGCCTCCCGGCCCGGGTGTGACGGGTGTTCCCGGCCCCGGGGCGGTGGGTGTCCGGTGCGGGGTGCGGGGTGCGGGGTGCGGGGTGCGGTGGTCTCGGGGTCGCGGTGCCGCTGGGGCGCGCGGGCCCGGCGCCGCGCGTCCTCCGACGCCGGGGTGGTGGGTGTCCGGTGCGGGGTGCGGGGTGCGGGGTGCGGGGTGCGGTGGTCCCGGGGTCCCGGTGCCGCCGGGGGCGTACGGGCCCCGGTGCCGTGCGTCTCCCGGCCGGGTGTGGGGCCGTAGGGGACCGATGTCGCAGGTCTCCCGGCCCGGGCGTGGGCCCCGTACCGGCCCAGGTGCGGCGGGTCTCCCGCGCGGGTGTGCGGCTTCCCGGTCCGGGGTCGGACCGCCCTCGCGGTTCCGGCGCGGTGGCTCCGGTTGCCTGCGGGTGTTGTCGAGGAGGAGCTCCGGCCGGGCGGGTGTCGACTAAGGTGGCCGGGTGAAGATCGCGCTCATGGACTCCGGAATCGGCCTCCTCGCGGCGGCCGCGGCGGTGCGGCGGCTGCGGCCGGACGCCGATCTGGTCGTGTCCTCGGACCCCGACGGCATGCCGTGGGGCCCGCGGACCCCCGCCGACCTCACCCGGCGGGCCCTCGCCGTCGCCCGGGCCGCCGCCGCGCACCGCCCGGACGCGCTGATCGTCGCCTGCAACACCGCGACCGTGCACGCCCTGGACGCCGTACGGGCGGAGCTGGAGCCTGCCGTCCCGGTCATCGGGACCGTACCTGCGATCAAGCCCGCGGCCGCCGCCGGCGGCCGGCTGGCCATCTGGGCCACTCCCGCCACCACCGGCAGCCCCTACCAGCGCGGGCTGATCCGCGACTTCGCCACCGGCGCCAGAGTCACCGAAGTGCCCTGCCCCGGACTCGCCGATGCGGTGGAGGCGGCCGACGACGCCGCCGTCGCGGCCGCCGTCGCCGCGGCCGCCGCGCTGACCCCTGTCGACGTGACCGACGTGGTGCTGGGCTGCACCCACTACGAGCTGGTGGAGAGCGCCATCCGCGCCGCCCTCGCCGCGCGAACCCGGGGGGCGGAGCTCGTCTACCACGGTTCCGCCGAGCCCGTCGCTGTCCAGGCCCTGCGCCGCCTGGGTCTGCGCCCCGAGCCGGGCCTGCCCCGCACGGGCGGACTGACCGTCCTGCGCAGCGGGCGCGAGGGAACGCTGCCCGCCGCCGCGCTCGCGTACGCCGAGGGCCGGCTGCTCGCGGGCCGGGGCGCGCCCGTCGGCTGACCGACGGCCGGCTGATCCCGGCGGTCTCGGCCGCCCCCGACCGACCTTCAGCTCTGACGAGACGGATCGTCTTGCATGCGATCCGGACCCGGTCTATGCTCGGGCGTGTAACGAGACGGGACGGTCCGTCTCGTGTTATCGAAGGGAATCGCCCTTGCGTGCTCCACTCGCCACCACCCGGATCGTCCTGTCCGAGGTCACCAAGAGCTACGACACCCGCGTCGTCCTGGACCGCGTCAGCTGTACGGTCCGGCCCGGCGAGCGGGTCGGCGTCGTCGGCGACAACGGTTCCGGCAAGTCCACCCTGCTCAGGCTCCTCGCCGGACAGGAGCGTCCTGACCACGGCGAGGTCACCGTCACCGCCCCGGGCGGTCTCGGGCACCTCGCGCAGACCCTCGAACTCCCGCCGGCCGCCCGCGTCGGCGAGGCGATCGACCTCGCCCTCGCGGACCTGCGCGTCCTGGAGCACCGGATCCGCGCCGCCGAGTCACTCCTCCACCGGGCCGGCCCCGAGGAGCTCCTCGCCTACGGGGACCTCCTGGCCGCCTACGAGTCGCGCGGCGGACGCGATGCCGAACGGCGCGTCAGGACCACCCTGCGCCGGCTGGGCGAACGCGCCGAGCTCGACCCGGACCGCCGGCTCGGCACCTTGTCCGGCGGTCAGCGCTCCCGGCTCGCGCTCGCCGCGGTCCTAGCCGCCGAACCGGAACTGCTGCTGCTCGACGAACCCACCAACGACCTCGACGACGAGGCGGTCGCCTGGCTGGAGGCGCATCTGCTCGCCCATCGCGGCACCGTCGTTGCCGTCACCCACGACCGGCTCTTCCTCGACCGCGTCACGACCGCCGTCCTCGAAGTGGACCAGGACCGCCGGACAGTACGCCGCTACGGCAACGGGTACGCGGGGTACCTCACGGCCCGCGCCGCCGAACGGGCCCGCCGGGAGCGCGAGTACGAGCAGTGGCGCGAGGACGTCCGCGATGCCGAGCGGCTCGCCGACACCAACATCGGCCGGTTCGCCGCGATCCCGCGCAAGCTGCCGCGCGGCTTCAGCGGTGCGGGTGCCTTCCGCGCCCGCTCCCGGACCCACGGCGCCGCGAGCCGCATCCGCACCGCACGCGAACGGCTGCACCGGCTGACCGAGAACCCGGTGCCGCCGCCGCCGCGCCCGCTCGTCTTCACCGGCCGGTTCAGCAAGGGCTCGGCGGGGGCGGTGGAGATCGAGGGCGCGGCCCTGCCGGGCCGTCTCGCACCCGTCTCGCTCACGCTCACGCCGGGCGAGCGGCTCCTGGTGACCGGACCCAACGGCTCCGGGAAGTCGACGCTGTTGCACATGCTCGCGGGTGAACTGGAGCCCGCTCGGGGCGGCGTACGGACGCCTCCGCGCGTGGGGCTGCTGCGGCAGGACGATCCCTGGGAGGGCGAACCGCGGTCCGTCGTAGAGGTGTTCGGCGAGGAGCACGCCGACCGGGTGGCCGGGTACGGTCTGCTCGCGCCGGACGATCTGACCCGCCCGGTGGGCCTCCTCTCGGCCGGCCAGCGCCGCAAGCTGGAGCTGGCCAGGCTGGTGGCGCGGCCGCTCGACCTGCTGCTGCTGGACGAGCCGACGAACCACCTGGCCCCGGCCGTGGTGGAGGAACTGGAGGCCGCCCTCGCCCACTTCGGCGGCATCCTGGTCCTGGTCACCCACGACCGGCGGCTGCGCGCGGCCTTCCGGGGGAGGTGCCTGGACCTTCAGCGGGAGCCGGCCGCCGCGAGCCGCTGAGCCAGCGTGCACAGGTCGTCCGCGTCCAGGACCCGGTCCCCGAACCCGGGCAGCGGCACGTGCAGCGACGCCGTCCAGTGCCCGGGCACCGCGGCCCGTCCGTACCGGGCGCCGGCCAGGATCCCCGTCACCGCGGCCACCGTGTCGGTGTCGCCGCCCAGGTCCACGGCGGCCCGTACGGCCTGCGCGAAGCCGGTGGTGGTCCGCAGCGCCCACACCGCCGAGCCCAGGCAGGGCCACACCGCCCCGTTGAACTCGGTGGCCAGCCCCGGATGCCAGTCGGGGGCGAGCACGCGGCCGTAGCGCTCGCGGTGGTCCGGGTGCACCGCGGCGAGGGTCGCGGGGAGGGCGGCCAGCGGGTCGGCTCCCTCCAGGGTGACGCGGACGAGCTCGTGCAGGATCGCGGTGCCCTCCCAGGCGGCCCGGTCGCCGTGCGTGAGCGCCGCGATCCGCCGGGCGGCGTCCATGGTCCCCCGCTGCCCGGCGGGGGCGAAATAGACCGCCGAGGTGGCCGACCGCATCAGGGAACCGTTGCCGGCGGCCCGTGCGTTGATCTGGAAGTGCAGGGCCGCGGCGGAGTCCCAGGGCTCGCCGTTGGTGAGTACGTCCTCGGTCTGCAGCCCGATGTCCTTGGGGTGCCCGGCCGCCCACCGCTGGAACCGGCCGAAGACGTCCGCGAGTTCGAGGCCGCCGCACTCCAGCAGGGATTCCCCGACCAGGACGGCCATCTGCGTGTCGTCCGTCGCCTCGCCGGGGTCCCAGCCGCCGCCCCCGGCCATCTCCGCTCCGCGGGCGGTCAGTTCCCCCGCCGCCCCGAACTCGTAGGGTGCGCCCAGCGCGTCGCCCGCCGCCGAGCCGAGGACGGCTCCCACCTCCCGGTCCGACCGGCTGATCGCGGGCGTCACGGGCGTCACGGGCGTCACGGGGTCTCCTCCTCGCAAACGGCCGCCAGCAGTTCGCGCGCGAAGCGGTCCAGGTCGTCCAGGCCGGCCGCCGCCAGGGTGGCGGGTGCGCCGGTCAGCAGGTGGGTGATGGCGCCGTGCAGGGCGAGGGTCAGGGCGCGGGCCCGCTCCGGCCCGGCCTTCAGGCCGGCCGCGCGCAGCAGGTGCGCGTGCGCCGTGAAGTCCGCCGCGGCGACCGGGTCCAGCAGGGCGGCCAGCCACGGGCGCCGCGTCGCCTCGGCCTGGAGCTCCAGGACGGCCAGTACGCGGGGGCGTCCGGGTCCGGCCACGTTCCGGAGGAGGCCGGCGAGCAGCGCCGCGAGCTGTGCGGCGTCGGCGGGCCAGGGCCCGGGCCCGTCTCCGCGCCCCTGCCCGGGCCCGGTCCCCGGGCCGTACCCGGGAACATTTTCGCGCCCGGGCCCGTCCCCGGGTCCCGCCAGGGCCGCGGCCAGCGCCCGGTACTGCTCCTCGCAGCGTTCGGCCGCGCCCCGCAGCAGGGCGTCGCGGGTCGGGAAGTAGTTCTTGGCGGTGCCGGTCGGCACGCCGGCGGCCGCGTCGACGGCCCGGTGCGTCAGCCCGCGCCCGCCCGCTTCCGCCAGTACGGCGATGGCCGCGTCCCGCAGCCGGTCCCTCCGGTCCTGATTCACGTTGCCAGCTTAACCACAGCCGTGGTACCACAAGTGTAGTACCACGGCTGTGGTGGTCGTGGACGTGCGGCAACGGCAAAGGGGGCAGGCCATGAGCGGGACCCTGAGGGGACCGGGGCATGGGCAGGGCGGCGGTACGGGCGGCGGTACGGGCACGGCCGTGGTCGTCGGCGCGGGGGTCGGCGGACTCGCCACCGCCATCGGTCTGCGCCGCGCTGGCTGGGAGGTGACCGTCCTCGAACGGCGGACCGTGCCCGAACGCTACGGAACCGCCTTCGGGATCCACCCCACCGCCCAGTCCGCGCTCGACCGGCTCGGTCTCGGCGACGCGCTGCGGGCGCGGGCCGTGCCGTACCGGGGTGCCGGCATCCGACGCCCCGACGGCAAGATCCTGGCCGCCCTCCCGCTCGAACGGATAGAGCGCAGGGCGGGCCGGCCCGAGCTGCTCATCTCCCGCCCCCACCTGCTCGACGCGCTGCTCGACGCCCTGGAGCGGCTCGGCGGGGTACGGATCGCCCACGGACGGCACCTCACCGACCCAGGAGCACTCACCGCCGACCTGGTCGTCGGCGCCGACGGCATCAACAGCGCGGTCCGTACGGCGCACTTCGGCAGCGCCTGCGGTCCGCGCCCGATCGGCACGGTCGCCTGGATCGGCATCGCCGGATTCGAGACCGGCCTGTACGGCGAGACCTGGGGCGCGGGCCGCTTCTTCGGCATGACCCCCGTCGAGCCCGGCCGCACCAACTGGTACGCCACCGTTCCCGAGGCCACCACCGCCCAGGAAGTACGGGAGGCCTTCGCCGGCTGGCACGACCCCATCCCGCGCGTCCTGGCCGAGACAGACCCCGCGACCTGGATCCGGTACGAGATGCGACACCTCCACCCCGCGCTCCCCGCCTTCGTCGCCGACGGCCGGATCGCCCTCGTCGGCGACGCCGCCCACGCCATGACACCCAACCTCGGCCAGGGGGCCTGCACCGCCCTCCTCGACGCCGAGGCCCTGAGCCGCGCCGTCGCCGCCGCCGGACCGGCCGGGCTGCCCGGCGCCCTGCGCGCGTACGACAAGGAGCGCCGCCGCAGTGCCCAGCGCGTCGCCTTCGGCTCCCGGAGTCTGCACCGCTTCATGACGGGCAGCCGCCCGGCCGTGCGCGACGCGCTCGTCCGCCTGCTGCCGTGAGGCGGGGCGCCGGCCCTGCGGAGCCGAGTGGGCGAGAGTCAGTGGCGGGCAAGAGGAACGTGAGTACGCTGCTACTCATGACGGGTCACCCTCCGGGTCCGCTCTGGGCGGGCCGGGCCTCCAACCGCGCGCAGTGGCTGCTGGCAGCCGCCGGTGCCGCCTGTCTGGCGCTCGGCATCGAACTCGCCGTCGACTACGCCTGGACCGCCGGCATCATCCCGCTCCTCATGTCCGTGATCGGCTGTCTCGCCGTCGGGCTGCTCATCCTCTACGGCACCCTGGCCTTCGTGCACGTCGCCGTCACCATCGACGCCGAGGCCCTGGAAGTGCGCTGCGGCCACATAGGGGTGCCCCGCCGCAGGATCCGGCTCGCGCACGTGGCCTCCGCCGAATTCGTCCCCAGCATCACCCCGCAGCAATGGGGAGGCTGGGGCCACCGCTGGCGCCCCGAGAAGGGAACCGCGATCATCGTCCGCCGCGGCGAGGGAGTCGCCCTCACACTCGACGACGGCAAACGGTTCACCGTCACCGTCGACGACGCCGAGAACGCCGTCCGCGTCATCCGCACCCACCTGCGCACCCTCGCCCGCTAGGGCCTAAGGCCTGTCTGATAATTGATCTTGTGGCAGGTCGAGGTGGGTTGACGGAGGTGGCGGCCGTGTGTCAGCTCGGGCGCTCGTAGTTGGTCAGGACGCAGCCCTCGACCTGGGCCTTCTCCAGCCGGTAGCCGGCCGGCGGCGCGGTGAAGCCGGTCTCGCAGTTCAGGTACAGGAACTGGAGCTGGTACAGCCCGCGGCGGACGTTCGCGTTGTTGGTCTCCACGGCGATGTTCGTGCCGACCAGCAGCTTGCTCGCAGTGGCCTTGAGGCGCCCGTCGTCCTTCAGGTCGGCCAGCTGCGCCGCCTTGGCCTTGGTCTGGAGGGTCTTCATGTCGGAGACGGTGTCCAGCCAGTTCAGGTTGTGCGCGCGCTGCTCCCCGCCGAGCTGGCCGCAGACCGCTCGCTGCTTGACGCCCCAAGCGCTCGCGGGGCCGTCGACGACCGGCATGTAGTCGATCGACTGTACCGGCTCGTCGGTGACCTCCATGCTCGTGCAGTCGACCGTGTGCGGGCTGACGAGCTTCTTCAGCTCGGCGATGCTGCCGGCGCTCGGCAGACCCGGGCTGCCGGTGGACGGCTGGCCCGTCTTCGCGGCTCCCTCGGTGGAGGGGTCGCGGACCGCCCCGCGGTGGGGGCTGCCCTGGCCGTCGGGGCTGTTGACGTAGTCGGTGAGGAAGCAGCCCTCGACCAGGGCCTTCTCCTTCTTGAACCCCTCCGGGACGAAGACGTCGGGGTTGCAGCTGAGGATGCGCAGGTCGGAGTTGGGCGGGTCGACCAGGGACACGGCGGTGGCGGTCTTGAGCGCGGTCAGGGCGAAGGTCTTGCCCACGACCGTGCGGCTGGCGAGGTCGGTGTCGTTCCGGCCCTCGGCGAGCAGCTTCGCGGTGTGGTCCTTGGCGGCCTGCTGGAAGGCCTTCATGTCCGGGGTCAGGAAGAGGACGATCTCGCCCCGCGCCTTCTTGTCCGTGCAGACGCCGCGCTCCGTGATGCCCCAGTCCCCGGCGCCGATGAACCCGCTCAGCGGCACCCGGCTGTCGTTCGGGTCGGTGCTGAGGTTCTCGCAGGACGTGTACTGCTGTACGTGGGCCTGCGCCCCGGCCAGCGTGGCGGGCGCGGCGCCGGCGGCCGTGGGGGAGGCGGGGGCGGCGCCCAGAGCGCTCGCGGAAGGGCTCGCGGCGGGCGAGCCCGGCTTGGGGGAGTCCTCGCAGGCGGTGGCGAGGCTGGTGAGCGCGGCGAGGGCCGCGGTCGCGGCGGATATCCGCTGGAGGCGCATGGGTGTCTTCCGTCGGCTGGACACGGCACGGGGGGATGGCGTGCCCATGCTAAGGCCAAAATGATCTTGTGGCGGGTCGAGGTGGGTTGACGGAGGTGGTGTGGGAGTGGATGGAGCCCTTGTTGCCGCAGGTGGACGGGCGTGGTCGGCCGTGGCGTGATCACCGGCAGGTGGTCGATGGTGTGCTGTGGCGTTTGCGGACCGGGGCTCCGTGGCGTGACCTGCCCGAGCGGTACGGGCCGTGGCAGACCGTCTTACGAGCGGTTCGCCCGCTGGGAAGCGGACGGCACGCGGGCAAGGCGTCAGCACTGGGTGTCGGTACGGGGCCGCGTCACCCGGCCGCGGCGCACAAGGCACCCGGCCGCGGCGAAAACGGAACCTCGCCCCGGCGCCGCGTCGCGCGAGGACGGCCGGCGTGAGCCGTCCGTCCCGGTGACCCGGCCGGGCGCTTACGGGTCCGCGAGGCGCGGGGACGTACACTCCGCCAGATGAGCAGCAGTGTCACCCGCGCGACCGGGAACGAGCCCTCGCAGTCCGCCGACCGGCCCCCGGCCGGCGCGGCCGTGCCCGCCGCCACCGCCCGGTCCGCCGCGCAGCGGAAGGGGTTCCTGCTGCTGCGTGCCGTGCTCGCCGCCCTCTCCGGCGTGCTGCTCTACCTCAGCTTCCCGCCCCGCCCGCTGTGGTGGCTGGCCCCCCTCGCCCTCGCGCTGCTCGCCGGGTGCCTGCACGGCCGCCGCGCCCGGGCGGGCTTCGGCCTCGGGCTGCTCGCCGGACTCGGCTACCTGCTGCCGCTGCTCGTCTGGACGGGTGAGGAGGTCGGCCCGGTGCCCTGGCTGGCGCTGAGCACCCTCGAAGCCCTTTTCGTCGGCCTCACCGGCCTCGGTATCGCCCTGGTCAGCCGGCTCCGGGCCTGGCCGCTGTTCGCCGCCGCCGTCTGGGTCGCGGGCGAGGCGCTTCGGGCCCGGGCCCCCTTCGGCGGATTCCCCTGGGGCAAGCTCGCCTTCGGGCAGGCCGACGGCGTCTTCACCCCGCTCGTCGCCCTCGGCGGCACCCCGCTGCTCTCCTTCGGTGTCGCCCTGTGCGGATTCGGTCTCTACGAGGCCCTGCGCATCGCCCGCAGCCACCCCGGCCGCACCACCGCCGCGCTGACCGCGCTCACCGTCGCCGCCCCGATCGGCGTCGGCCTCGCCGCCCGCCCCCTGGTGTCCGACGCGGCCGAGGACGGCACCGCCGTGGTCGCCGTCATCCAGGGCAACGTGCCCCGCCTCGGCCTCGACTTCAACTCCCAGCGCCGGGCCGTCCTCGACAACCACGCCAGGCGCACGGTCCAGCTCGCCGAGGACGTCAAGGCCGGGCGGGCCCCGAAGCCCGACTTCGTCGTCTGGCCGGAGAACTCCTCCGACCTCGACCCGTACGCGGAGCCCGACGCCCACGACGTCATCGACACGGCCGTCAAGGCCATCGGCGTGCCCGTCGCCATCGGCGCCGTGGTGGCCCCGGAGACCGGCCCGCTGCGCAACACGATGATCCTCTGGGACCCGGTCGAGGGCCCCACCGTGACCTACGACAAGCGCAAGATCCAGCCCTTCGGCGAGCGGATCCCGATGCGCTCCGTCGTCCGCCTCTTCAGCTCCGACGTGGACCGGGTGCGCCGCGACTTCGGTCCCGGCAAGGAACCCGGCGTCTTCGACATGGCCGGCAGCGGTGTCGGCATGGTCACCTGCTTCGAGGCCGCCTTCGACGACGCCGTCCGTTCCACCGTCCGGGCCGGCGCCCAGGTGATCGCCGTACCGAGCAACAACGCCACCTTCGGCCGGACCCAGATGACCTACCAGCAGCTCGCCATGGACCGGATCCGCGCCGTCGAGCACAGCCGGACCGTCCTCGTCCCCGTCACCAGCGGGGTCAGCGCCGTCATCCGCCCCGACGGCAAGGTCGTCTCGCAGACGAAGATGTTCACCGCGGACGCGCTCGTCGCCGAGATCCCGCTGCGCTCGGGCAGCACCCCGGCCACGGTCGTCGGACCGCTGCCCGAGTACGCACTGATCGCGCTGGCCTCGGGCGGCCTCGGCCTGCTCCTGTACCGCCGGATCCGCTCGCGCCGGAACGCCTGAGGCGGTACCGGGGCGGTCGCCTCGTAGGGTCGGGGCATGACCACACCCGATTTCATCCGTCAGATCCGCGCCAGCGCCGGACACCAGCTGCTTCTGCTGCCGGGGGTCACGGCCATCGTCTTCGACGAACTCGGCCGGGTGCTGCTCGGCCGGCGCTCCGACACCGGGCAGTGGGCAGTGATCGGCGGGATCGCCGAGCCGGGGGAGCAGCCCGCCGAGACCGCCGTGCGCGAGGTGTACGAGGAGACGGCGGTGCGCTGCGTCGCCGAGCGCGTGGTGCTCGTCCAGATGACGGACCCGATGACCTATCCCAACGGTGACATCTGCCAATTCCAGGACATCACCTTCCGCTGCCGTGCGACGGGCGGCGAGGCACGGGCCAATGACAACGAATCCCTCGAAGTGGCGTGGTTCGAGGTGGACGCACTGCCGCCGCTGGATCCGTTCGGCCTGGACAGGATCCACCGGGCCCTGCGTGATGAGCCGACCTGGTTCGACGCCCCCGCCGAGCTCTTGGAGTAGCCGGCCGGGTGCGCCCGACAAACCGGGGCGCACCGCCTCGTACCTCTGGGCAGGGCTGTGAGCTGCTCGTATGTGCGCTGTAGGGTTCCGCTGACCTGAGCGGTAGTCGGACAGTCATACATTCAAGGAGGCGGTCGGGGGATGAGCTTGCGCAGTTCAGCCGGAGAGTCGCGGGCGGGCGGCAAGGGCCGTACGTCTGCCGGAGCGGCCCCCGGCGGGCGCCTGGCGGTCCTCGACGGGGTGCGGGTCCTCGCCGCACTCGGCGTGCTCCTCTACCACTACTTCGCCCTCGCGAGCGCCTGGGGCGAACCGCCGCGGAACATCTTCCCGATCGCCAACCGGTTCGCGGTCTACGGCTGGCTCGGCGTCGAGATCTTCTTCCTGGTCAGCGGCTTCGTCATCTGCATGAGCGCCTGGGGCCGCAGCGTGGGCGACTTCGCGGTGTCCCGGATCTCCCGGCTCTTCCCCGCCTACTGGGTGGCCGTGGTCTTCACCGCCCTCGTGCTGTTCACCTGGCCCGAGGTCAGGGAGGTCAAGGCGTTCAGCCACGTCGTGGTGAACCTGTCGATGCTGCAGGGCGGCCTCGGAGTCCCGAACATCGATGACGCGTACTGGACCCTCTTCGTCGAGCTCAAGTTCTACGTACTGTTCGCGCTGGTGGTCATGCGCGGCGTGACCTACCGCAACTGCGTCCTGTTCTGTGCGGCCTGGACCCTGGCCGGTGTCGTGGCCCCCTCCGCCGACAGCGGTGTGCTGTCCTTCTTCGCGGCCGGGGCCTCGTCCCCCTACTTCATCGCCGGAATCGCCTTCTACCTGATGCGCCGCTTCGGCCAGAACGCCGTCCTGTGGGCCGTCGTCGGCGTGCAGTTCCTCCTCGCGCAGCACCATGTGCACGCCCGGATGATCTCCAGCCTGGGCAGGGCGGCCACCGGTCAGACGCCGGCCTGGCCCGCGCATCTGATCATCGCGCTGGGCTTCGTCCTGATGGCGGCGATAGCCCTCGGTTCGCTCGACCGCGTCCAGTGGCGCTGGCTCCAGCACGCGGGAGCGCTGACGTACCCGCTCTACCTGATCCACATGCTGGCCGGACTGACCTTCATCCATCACTTCCGCCGCGATGTGGCACCCGTACCGCTGGTCATCGGTGTGATCGCCGGGATGCTGCTGCTCGCCTGGCTCATCCACCGCTTCGTGGAACGCCCGCTCGGCCGGCTGCTGCGCGACCGGCTGCGCCGGGGGATGCAGGACATCAGGTCGGCCACCGCGAGCGGACCGTCGACCGGCCGCCTCCCCGCCCAGCCCTCCGCGCCCGAGGCCGAACGAATCCCGGTCTCCCGCTAGGTCGGGCCACGGCCGGACTCACGACCGGACCTGCGACAACGCCCCTACGACCGGAGCCCACGACCGGGACCTACGACCGGAGCCCACGACCGGGACCTACGAGCGCGGCCCACGACCGGGTCCTACGAGCGGGCCTCCTCGTACAGCTCCAGGGCCCGGTCGCCCAGGACCGCGCTGTAGGAGATCTCCGGGACGCTCCCGCCGCCCTCGTAGCCCCCGAGGACCCCGGCCAGCGCGCCGTTGACCAGCCAGGGGCTGCCGCTGGTGCCGCCGGTGAGGTCCGGGCAGTCGATCCGGCGCTGGGTCCCGGAGAGCAGGGAGGTCGCATTCGCGCAGCGCAGCGGGGCCTCCAGGGTCCGCGGGTATCCGATGACCGTCGCCTTGGCGTCGTCCGGCTGTTCGGCGGCGACCGGGAAGCCGCCCACGAGGTCCTCGACGGCTCCGGCCGGGCCGTCGCCGTCCACCGGGGCCACCGTCACGAAGGCGATGTCGTCGTCCGGGTCCTGGCCGTCCGTCCAGCCCGGGGCGACGTGCGTGCCGGTGAGCTTCCAGAAGCCGTACGGGGCCCTTCCGTCGCGGTAGCCCGGTGCGAAGAGGATCGTGCCGGGGTTCTCCAGACAGTGCGCGGCGGTGGCGATCACATCGCCGTCCTCGCTGTGCACAACGGCGGCCGTGCAGAAATGGCCGCCCTCCTGCCCTCCCGCGAACAGTGCGCCGACCCGGTTCACGGTGGCTCCGGGCAGCGCCTGCGCGGTGACGCCGAGCGGCGGCCGGGCCGCGGCGTCGGGCACGTCCACGCCGAGCAACGCGGCCATCGCGGCCAGTGCGAGCAGGATCCGGGACGCCCGCCGCGCACGGGTGCGCCGGGCCGTTCGGGGGAGCGTGGAATGGATCATGTTTTCCACCCTGCCCGCCGAACCTATGTCCGGAGGCTGGAGTTCCGTATGAATCTCCTGTGAATTCGGTGAACCTCCTGTGAAACCCGGGACATGACCGGACAGGCCCGTTTTTGTCGGACGACGGCAGCCGATCGCCCGCTACGCGCGCCGCTCGTACACCGTCACCCGGCGCCCCCGCACCTGCCGGTCCGCCACCACCGCGAAGTGCTCGCGCAGCACCGCCGCCTTGGTCCTGTCGCGCTCCGCAGACGGGGCCTTGGCCACCTTCGCCGCGTCCGTCACCAGCAGCACCCGCCGCTGTCCGAGCAGCGCCGCACGGATCCGCGCCGGCTCCGCCTCCTCGCCCTTCAGGGTGGCCGAGGCCACCGGGGACTCGGCCAGCGCCACGTCGGACAGGCCGGTGAACGCGCCGGGCGACACCAGCGCCGTGTCCCGCCGCGCGGCCGGGACGAACAGCACCGCGTCCCCGTCCTGCTTCAGCCGGGCCACCTCACCGGCCACCGCCAGGACGTCGTCGATCCGGCTCGCCGGGGCCCGCTTGCCCAGTTCCACCGGCAGCAGGGCCAGCAGCGAGACGCCGACCACCCCGGGCACCACCAGGCCCGCCGCCCTCGGGAACCGGGGCGCGCAGGACCGTACGGCGGAGCCCAGGGCGGCGCCGATCAGCAGGGCCAGACCCACCATGCTGAACAGCACGTACCGGTCCAGGAACAGCGGCTGCACCAGGGACAGCCCGATCAGCCCGAGCTGCGGCACCGCCAGCAGCGGCAGACCGACCGCGGCCACCGGGAGCCCCGTGCGGCCCGCTCCGCCCGCCCGCTCCGCCCACGCGCCCAGCCCGCCGGCCACCAGGAGGATCCCCGGCCCGATCAGCATGTGCCAGGTCAACGGCGGTATCCACGACACCTGGTCGGACTGGCCCCGGCTGAACAGGATCAACGGCAGCACCCCCGCCACCGCCCCCGAGGCGTACGCCGCCCAACGCAGCCACACGCCGCGCCCGGCCCGCGCCCACCCCAGGGTCGCCGCGTGCGCGGGCAGGACCAGCAGGGACAGCCAGTTCAGCAGGGCGCACACCAGCACGGCGGTCCCGTACGCCGCCCAGCGCGGCCAGACGCGCCGTCCGGGTCCGCGCTCCACCAGCGACACCAGCAGCAGAGTGGAGAACGCGGCCCCCGCCGCGACCAGCGCGTACGGCCGGCCCTCCTGGAGGTAGAACTGGACCGCCGGCAGCAGCCCGAGGGCCAGACCGCCGCCGAGCCCGGCCCAGAAGCCGGCCAGGCGCTCCCCGATCAGCGCCACGCACGCCGCGGCGGCCGAGAAGGCCAGCACCGACGGCAGCCGCAGCGTCGTCGTGCTCGCCCCGAAGACCTCGAAGAGGCCGTGCATCAGCAGGTAGTAGAGGCCGTGCACGGCGTCGACGTTCCCGAGCATCGCCCATATCTCGGACGCCGACCGCCCCGCCACCTGCCAGGTCGCCGCCTCGTCCCGCCACACACTGTCCTGCCGGGAGAGCCCCCACAGACCGAGCACCAGGGTCCACACGAGGGGGACCGGCCACACCGGGACGCGCCGGCGCCGGGAAACGGATATGGCAGATATGTCGGAAGGCATGAAGGTGCGCGGATCCTCGGTGCGGGGCGTCGGCGGAAAGCACCAGTCTATGGACGCCACGGACGGTTTCCGGACCGCCTGTTGTGCACCACGGAGCGTGATCGTCGAGCCCGCCCGCCCCTAGCCTCACCGCAGGAGCACGAACGAGGGGCGGTACCCGGTGAACTGGCTCATCCACGACTACCGCGAGAGCGATCTCGCAGCGGTGGTCCATCTGATCGACACCACGGCCGAACTCGGCCAGGAGTCCGTCTTCTCGCTCGCCGAGTGCATCAGCGCGCTGACCGACCGTCAGCCCTGCGTGGTCGCCGTCCACCAGGGCGTCCCCATCGGCGCGGCCCTCGCCTGCGTCACCGGGGAGCGGGCCTGGGTGATGCGCATCGCCATCGCGGCGGGCTGGCGCGGCCGCGGCCTGGCCAGCGCCCTGCTCGTCGAGCTGGAACGACGGCTCATCGCCGCCCGCGTCGGCCGCATCGCCTACGTCCTGCCCGAGGAGGACATGCTCGGCGAGGGCCTCCTCAACGCCGGCTACACACGGCAGCCGGCCGTCGCCTACTTCGAGAAGACCGAGCCGCTGCACGGACCGGCCGCGGGCCTCCTCGACGATCTCGGCGGCCGCTTCCTGCCCAATGACCTGTGGGCCAAGGTCGCCGGCATGGAGACGGAGAAGGACCTCATCGAGCGGCGCGTGGTGCTGCCGCTCGCCGAACCGGAGCGGGCCGCCTCCCACGGGGTGCGGCCGCCGCGCGCGATCACCCTCTTCGGGCCGCCCGGCACCGGCAAGACCACCTTCGCCCGGGCCATCGCCTCCCGGCTCGGCTGGCCCTTCGTGGAACTGCTGCCCTCCCGCCTCGCCGACGAGGGCAACCTGGCGGCCGCACTGCGCGACGCCTTCGCCCGGATCGCCGAGCTGGAGCGGGTCCTCGTCTTCATCGACGAGGTCGAGGAGATCGCGCCGGTGCGCACCGAGCCCGCGCAGCCCGGCGGGATCCACGGCGTGACCAACGAACTGCTGAAGCTGATACCGGGCTTCCGGGAGGGCGACGAGCGGCTGCTGGTGTGCGCCACCAACTCCATCCGCTCACTCGACCCGGCCTTCCTGCGGCCCGGCCGCTTCGACTACCTGATCCCGATCGGCACCCCGGACGCCGGTGCGCGAGCCGCGATCTGGTCCCGCTACACGGCAGGCCGCGCGGACGTCGACGTGAACGCCTTGGTGGCGGCCACCGAACTGTTCACCCCGGCCGACATCGAGCACGCGGCGCGGATCGCGGCGCAGGTGTCCTTCGAGCGGGACCTGGAGGCGGTGGGCGCGCGGGGCGCGGCGGCCGCGCAGCTGGGTGCGACCACCGCGGACTATCTGGCGGCGGTCCGGCAGTGCCGGCCGACGGTGACCCCGGCGATGACCGGCGAGTTCGAGGCGGACATCACCGCGCACGCCCGGTTCTGACGCCCGGCCGCCACCACCGCCCCGGCGTCCGTCCCCCGGCGTCCGTCCCCGATGTCCGTCCCCCGGTTGCGGCGGGGGCGGAATGCGAGACGGCCCGCGGCCGCTCCCCAAAGCGGCCGCGGGCCTCCCGCGCGACATGGCATCCGCGCGGGACGGCCACGTTCCGGTTGGGGGTGTACGCCGGCTGGAACGCGGCACGCAGCGGTGCCTGAGGGCATCCCTGAACCCTCGTCCACGTCTTCGAGTCAACCAGCGGGCCCGGTGCCCGCGCTTCGGCCGGACGGGCCGGATCCCCCTCGGCCGAACGGCCGAGGCACGGCGTCGGCTACCGTCGGGCCATGGGCTTCGTCGTCTTCATGACCCTTCCCGGTCTGGCTCTTGTGCTCACCGCCATGGCCTTCCTCGACCTGGCACTGGTCCGCGCGGGCCGAGCCGGGCTGCTGCCCTGGCGGTGGAACGGCCGTCAGGGGCAGATATCCGCCACCGGATTCGAGCAGCTGCACGCCAGCTTCTCGCCGGGCAAGCAGAACGAGCTCAAGGAGCGGCAGAGCGCCCTCGTCATGCGCGACGACGAGGAGGACGGCGCACCGCCGCGCACCCGGGTGGACCTCGACGGCGGGCTCGCCGTCATCCGGCTGCCCGCCACCGCGGCCGTGCCCCCTACGGGGAACAGCGGTACGTGAAGTCCACCGCGGCCGTGCGCTGCCCGGGCGACACCAGCTGGAGCTCCGCCCTCGCGGGATAGCTGCCCGTCCCCCGGAAGGTCCACAGCAGGTGCAGCCGGGCCTCCCGCTGTCCGCGCGGCACCCGCTCGGTCAGCTGCTCGGACTGCGTCCCGTCACTGCGCACCCACCGGTAGGTGAGGGTGCCCGGACGCCCGTCGGTCTCCACGACGGCCACCACATCGGCCGTCGCGTCGCAGGCCGGGCCCTTGGGATCGGTGCTCACGGCCACGCTCCGGACCTCGATGCCGGGTCCGAGCCGCTGCCACCCGAGGTACGCGAGGACCGCGGCCAGTACGAGAGCGGCGAGGGCGTAGCGCCGCAGACCCGCGAGCCGGCGCCGCCGCGGCGGCGCTACGACGCCCACCGCGGCGCCGATGGGGAAGGGCGCGGGCATGGCCGCGGTGACCCCGGGCCCGAACCGGAGCACCGACCCCTCGATCCGGTCGGGAGCCACCGCCTCGGGAGGCAGTCTCTTGGTCGTGGCCGGCGGGCCGCTGAACCAGTGGCTGCCGAGGACGGTGGCGCTGTAGTCGTCGTCGCCCTGCTCGCCCTGCTGGCCCTGTTCGCGCTGCTCGCCCTGGGGGGCGCCGGAACCACTCATCGGGGCACCTCCACACAGCGCAGCAGGTACTGCGAGGCCGACGCGGACTTGTTCCCGGCGGTGGGCTTGGTGGTGACCCGGACGCCGCCGTAGCAGCCGCGGTCGCGCGTGAAGGTGTGCGACCTGACCACCGGGGCGGCCGAGCCTGCCTGCACCACGAACGTCTCCGTGCCGTCGGGGACGGAGTAGGAGCCCTGCGCACCTCCCAGGAACCACTCCACCACCACGGTCACCGAACCGGTGCCCTGGCTGGCGACCGAAATGGTCGCGTCACCCCGGTACACGCCGGTCTTGAGCGACACGGCGACGTTCGTGACCTTCAGCGTCGGTGTGGGCGTCGGGGTCGGGGTCGGCGTGGGCGTGGGCGGCCGGCTCACCGTCGGCTCCGCGGTCGGGCTCGTCGACCAGGAGGGCGACGCGGACGGGGACGTGGACGCGGACGGCGAAGGGCTCGGGGACGCCGACGGGCTGGGACTCGGCGAAGGGGACGCGGAGTCCGTCGGGCCCGGGGTCGGGGAGGCCGATCCGGGAGGGGCCGCGCTCGTCGTGGCGAAGGCGCTCAGCGCCGAGGCCCCGCCCGGGGACGCGCCGATCGCGTCCGTCGTCAGGACCAGCACGGTCCCCAGCACCAGCGCCACGCCCGCCGCCAGCCAGCCACTGCGTCCCGGAGCCCAGCCGGAACCGCCGGGCACCGTGGTCGTGGCCACCGCCGTGGTGCCCGCCGCGGGGGCGCCCGCCGAGGGGAACAGCAGCGGCAGCAGGGCGGCCAGCGCCGCCAGCTTGCGCTGCCCGCGCTCCTCCCACTCGGGGCCGTACGCCGCCAGCGCCACGCCCTCCAGCTCGGCC
Organism: Streptomyces sp. NBC_01232; assembly: GCF_035989885.1. Taxonomy (GTDB): domain Bacteria; phylum Actinomycetota; class Actinomycetes; order Streptomycetales; family Streptomycetaceae; genus Streptomyces. The sequence continues at coordinate 1,136,643 of NZ_CP108518.1, read as the reverse complement.
ACGAACGCCTCGGCGTTCTCCGGCCGCTGCTCGGGCGCCTTCGCGAGGCCGCGCCGGATCAGCGGACGCACGGGCTCCGGCGCCTCGGTCTCCGGCACCGGGGCCTCGATGTGCTGCACCGCCAGCTCGGCGAAGTTCTCCCCGTCGTAGGGCTTGCGGCCGGTGAGGCACTCGAAGAAGGTCGCCGTCGCCGCGTACACGTCGGCCGCGGGCGAGGCCGGCCGGCCCTGCCACTGCTCGGGAGCCATGTAGGCGGGGGTTCCGGCCACGCCGGGCGTGCTGCCCCGGTTCGCCGCGATCCCGAAGTCCACCAGCTTCGACGAGCCGTCCGGTGCGACCAGGACGTTCTCCGGCTTGTAGTCCCGGTGGACGACACCCGTCCGGTGCGCCGCGGCAAGCCCCAGCAGCGAGCCCTTGAGGACCACCAGAGCGGCCTCGGCGTCGGCCCGCCCGGACTGCTTCAGCAGTGCGCGCAGGGAAATGCCGTCCACCAGCTCCATGACGATGGCCGCACCGCCGGACGCCTCCACGTACTCGTACAGCCTGACCACGTACGGAGTCTCCAGTCCGCCCAGGAGGCGGGCCTCGGCCCGGAACTCCCCGACGAAGGCCGGATCCTGGCGCAGCCGGTCGCTGAGGTACTTCACCGCGACCGGAGTACCCGTTCCGTCGTGGACGGCGAGCACCACGCGGCCGCTGCCTCCCGAACCGAGCTCCCGGACCTCGGTGTAACCGGGGACCGACCATGCCGCCCGCGTGTCGTCCATCGTTCCTGCCCCCTGCCTCTGCCGTGTGGCGCCGCCGCATCGATCGGACGTCCGGTCCGGGACCGGCCGTCCACCGGCCCTCCCCGGACCGGACGCCACATGGGACGTGGTTTCCTCCGTGGCCGGTTCCCGACCACGGAGGGAGTCTCAGGCCGCGGCCGACATCGCGCCGATCATGGCGTGCAGCCGGTCGGCCGACGCCCGCCCGAAGGCCGGATCGTTGATGTGCGTGTCGTAGTCGTAGAGCCGTACGGCGCTGCTCCGCAAGCCTTCGCGCAGCGCCGAGAACAGAGCCCGGTCCGCGCCGGGGTCATGGTACGGGCCGCCCGGCGCGCCGAGCGTGGACAGTCCACGGAGCGGGACGCAGACGGCGGCGGGGCCGCTCGCCGCGCGCAGTTTGGCGGCGACCCGGCGGCCGAGCTCCGCGCACTCGGCCATGGTCGTACGGGTCACGGTGATGGACGGATTGTGGACGTGGACGCCCCGGTCGCGGACCTGTTGGGGCAGGCTCTCGAGCGGGCCGAACTTCACCATGTCCAGCGCTCCCAGGCTCACCACCTGCGGAACCCCGGCCCGCCCCGCCGCGCTGAGCCGGTCGGGGCCCGCGCTGAGGATGCCCCCGCACAGGTCGTCGGCGATCTCGCTGAGGGTGAGGTCGAGGACGCCCGCGAAGACCCCCTGGCCGGCCAGTGTCTCCAGGGTGCGGCCGCCGGTGCCGCTGACGTGGAAGACCAGCACCTCGTAGCCCAGTTCCGTCAGCCGCTCGCGGGCCGCGTCCACACCGGCCGTGGTCACGCCCGCCATGCTGGCCGCGATCAGCGGACGGCCGCCCGCGCCCAGCCGGGGCGGGCGGCCCTCCGGGGAGGTACGGGCGTAGGCCCCGGCCATCCCGGCGATCGCCTCCACGGCGTTCGCCAGGACCGGTGCGGAGACGCTGTTGATCCCCGCGATGTCCACCACGCTGTACATCATGGTGATGTCCGAGGAGCCCACGTACGGCCGGACGTCCCCGGACGCCATGGACGAGACCATCAGTTTCGGTACGCCCAGTGGCAGGGCGCGCATCGCCCGGGTGGCGATGGAGGTGCCGCCGCTCCCGCCGATGGCGAGCACGCCGTGCAGTTTCCCCTCTGAGTACAGGCGTAAGAGGGTCTCCTCCGCGCCCCTCGCCATGGTGGTCACGGCCGCACCCCGGTCGGCGGCCGCGCGCAGCTGCGACAGTTCCGTTCCCGCCGCCCGTGCCACCGCGTCACGCGGCACATCGGCGGGCACCCGGGGTTCGCCCATGATTCCTGTGTCGACCAGTACCACTTCGACGCCGGTGCGCAGCAGCCTCTCGCGCAGCCAGCCGTACTCCACACCCTTGGTGTCCAAGGTTCCCACCAGCACGACGTTCGTCATGTGTGCAATGTCCATGCAGGTAAGGGTGTTGGCAAGTGCAAGTGTGGGTCAAACCTTCAGGAGCTCCAACAGGCGCTCGAGGAAAGGGAGTTGGGAGGGGATCAGCATGTTTTCCGCCAGCGGTGGAGCAAACCAGGCCACCCGGTCCAGCTCCGGGAACTCCTGTACGTTTCCGGAGTGCGGCGGCCACTCCATGGTGAAGGTCCCGGGCACCATCAGGGCGGGGTCGAGGTCCGCCTCCACCGCCCAGATGGTCACGAGCTTCCCGCTGGTGAGCCGTACCTCGCCCAGCGGCAGGTACTCGCCCTCCGGCGGGGGCAGCCCGATCTCCTCGGTGAACTCCCGGCGGGCCGCGTCCGTCGGGGTCTCCTCCGGCCCGTACTCGCCCTTGGGGATGCCCCAGCCCCCCGCTTCCCGCCCGGCCCAGAGCGGGCCGCCCATGTGCCCGAGCAGGACCTCGACACCGGGCTCCGGCTCCGGGCCGGTCCGCCGGAACAGGAGCAGTCCGGCACTGCGTTTGTGCGTCATGGCTCCATCCATGCCCCGTTCCGGCCCCGGCCAGTGATCCGCCGAATGAGGTACGCCCCGCACCGCCAAGTCCCTACGGTCTGCGCCGTGCGCCCCCACGCCCTGCGCGTCCCGAGCTCAGTGCTCGTGCGGACCCTGCCGGTGGACCGGCCCGTGCGCGTCCGCGCAGTGCGCGTCGGACGGGCCCGCGCCCGCGCGGCCGACCGTGAGCAGGGACTCCTGCGCGTGGTCCACCTGGAGGGTGGTGTGCGTGATCCCGTACTCCTTGTCGAGCAGCCGTTCCAGGTCCCGGCGCACGGCGTGGCAGTCGCCCGCCGGCTCCACCAGCACGTGCGCGGAGAGCGCCGCCTGGCCCGAGGTGATCGTCCAGATGTGCAGGTCGTGCACCTCGGTGACGGGCGGGTGCCCGACCAGCCGGTCGCCGACCGCGTCCGGGTCGACATGGGCGGGGGCGGCCTCCAGGAGTATCCGGCCGGACTCGCGGATCAGCCCGTAGCCCGCCTTGAGCATCAGCAGCACCACGACCAGCGTCGCGATCGCGTCCGCCTGCCGGAAACCGGTGGTCAGGACGATCACACCCGCGACGGCGGTACCGATGAAGGCGAAGAGGTCGTTCAGGATGTGCTGGTAGGCGCCCTCGACGACCAGGGTGGAACGGTTGGCCCGGGAGATGCACCAGGCCGCAGCCACATTGATGCCGATGCCCGCGAGCGCCGTCACCACGACCAGGCCGCCCTCCACCGGCGGCGGGTCCATCAGCCGCCGCACCGCCTCGTAGGCCAGCCAGAGCCCCAGGAGGATCAGGGTCAGCCCGTTGGCCTGGGCGGAGAGTATCTCGGCCCGCTTGAGGCCGTACGTGAAACCGCCGCGGGCGGGGCGCGCGGCCAGCCGCATGGCGATCAGCGCCAGGACGATCGAGACGGCGTCGGTCAGCATGTGGGCCGCGTCGGAGATCAGGGCCAGCGAATTGGCCATGACACCGATGACCACCTCGACGGCCATGAACCCGCCGATCAGGGCGAGCGCGATGGCCAGCCAGCGCCGGTCGGCGTCCGCGGACACACCGTGGCTGTGCCCTCCGGGCCCGTGCCCGTGGTCGTGCCCGCGTCCGTGGTCGTCGTGCGCGTGGTCGTGCCCACTCATGGCGTCCCCCGTCTCCTCGCGGCACCCGTGTGTTCGAGGCCGTCGCGTGAAGTGAAGCGCACCCCGGCGAGATGGGCAAAGGCTGCAACGGGGACCGTTGTCATTACCCATAAGAGGCCTCTGACCTGCAGTGATGTCCGACCGGTGCCGGACCTCCGGGATCGTGGGAAAATCTGGTCATGGTCCAGCGCCCCGGTGTGCCGACCGCGCCCCAGCTCGTCCTGGTGACCGACTGGGGCGCCACTGAGATGGACCCCGACCGGATCTACCACGTCGGCCGGGACCCCCTCTGCGAGATCTGCTTCGACGACGCCCGCGTCTCCTGGCACCACGCGATCCTGCGGCCCGACGGCGACCACTGGACGCTGGAGGACGAGGGCAGCACCAACGGCACCTGGGCCGACGGCCACCGCATCCACGAGTGGAGCGTCGGCGTCGGCACCGAGCTGCGCTTCGGCAGCGCCGCCGACGGGCCGCGCGCCGCCGTCGTCGGCCCCGCGCCACCCCCGCCGCCCCCACCCCCACCGACGCCCGGCGTCGGAGCCGCCCGGCCCTCCCGGGTCTCGAACCCGGCGATGACCGGTACCTTCCGGCAGCCCACGACCGTACGCCCGCTGCCCGTCCGCACTGCCGTACGCATCGGCCGCGCCCCCGACAGCGACCTCGTCGTCGACGACCTCACCGTCTCCCGCCGGCACGCCGAGCTGCACGCGCTCGCCGACGGCAGCTACGAGATCGTCGACCTCGGCAGCCACAACGGCACCTACGTCAACGGTGCGGCCGTGACCCGGCCCACCCGCGTCGCCGAGGGCGACATCGTCGGCATCGGCCACTCGGTCTTCTGCCTCGTCGGCGACCAGCTCCAGGAGTACGTGGACACCGGCGAGGTCTCCCTCGACGTCCAAGGGCTCACCGTCGCCGTCGACAACGGCCGCAAGACCCTCCTCGACCAGGTCTCCTTCCCCGTCGGCGCCAAATGCCTGCTCGCCGTCGTGGGCCCCAGCGGAGCCGGCAAATCCACCCTCCTGGGCGCCCTCACCGGCCTGCGCCCCGCCGACCGGGGCACCGTCCTCTACGACGGGCGCGACCTCTACCGCGACTACGCCGAACTGCGCAGCCGCATCGGCCTCGTCCCGCAGGACGACATCCTGCACTCCCAGCTGACCGTCCGGCGCGCCCTCACCTACGCCGCCGAACTGCGCTTCCCGCAGGACACCGCCAAGGCCGAACGCCAGGCCCGGGTCGACGAGGTCATCGGCGAACTCGGCCTCGAACAGCGTGCCGACCAGCCCATCCACAGCCTCTCCGGCGGCCAGCGCAAACGCGTCTCTGTCGCCCTGGAGCTGCTCACCAAGCCCTCCCTGCTGTTCCTGGACGAGCCCACCTCCGGCCTCGACCCCGGCATGGACCGCTCGGTGATGAACATGCTGCGCGACCTCGCGGACGACGGCCGCACGGTCATCGTCGTCACCCACAGCGTGCTCAACCTCGAAGGATGCGACCGTCTCCTGGTCCTCGCGCCCGGCGGGCGCATCGCGTACTACGGCGCTCCCGGGGAGGCCCTCGAATTCTTCGGCTTCGAGCAGTGGCCCGAGGCCTTCGAGGCCTTCGAGAACGAGCGCGACCGCGACTGGGCCGGGCAGTACCGGGCCTCGCCCCTGTACCGCCGCCACATCGACCTCGCCGCCGGCCGGTCCCCGCTCACGGGACAGGGCGAATGGGCCGCCGGCGTCCCACCGCAGCCACCGCCCAAGGCCCAGAGCTGGGGATCCCAGCTCTCCACCCTCATCCGCCGGTACGCGGCCGTGCTCAGGTCCGACCGCACGTTCCTGATCATCATGATCGCGCTGCCGTTCGTCATGGGCGCCATGACCCGCGCACTGGCCGGAAACACCCTCAACGCCGAAACGGCGCTGAACGCCCTGTTCATCCTGTGCGTGGGCGGAGTCCTGATCGGCGCCGCCAACGCGGTGCGCGAGTTGGTCAAGGAACGCGCCATCTACCGGCGCGAGCGCTCCGTCGGCCTGTCCCGGTCGGCCTACCTGATGTCCAAAATCGTGGTCCTCGGCGTGATCACCGTCGCCCAGGCCGTGGTCCTCACCCTCGTCGGCCTCGCGGGTGTCACCATCAATGCCCCCGGCGGCCGGGGCAACTTCATGCCACCACTGATCGAAATCACTCTCGCCGTCGCCCTGCTGTCCCTCACCGCGATGGTGCTCGGCCTGCTGATCTCCGCCCTGGTGGCCAAGGAGGAGGTCACCATGCCGCTGCTGGTCCTCCTCACGATCGTCCAGGTGGTCTTCTGCGGCTCCCTGCTGAAACTCACCGGTGTCCCCGTCATCGAACAGTTCGCCTGGTTCGTCCCGGCCCGGTGGGCCATGGGAGCGATGGCGGGCACCATCGACCTCGGCGCGATCGTCCCCGGAAAGATCACCCAGGACCCGCTGTTCGACCACGAGGCCCACCTCTGGCTCCTTGAGATGGGCATGCTCGTCGTCCTGTCCGTGCTGTTCGGCGTGCTGGTCGCCCGGCTGCTGCGCCGCCACGAGCCGACCATCATGCGGAAGTAGGCTTCATGAGCAGCTCGATGGGACGCCCGGGAGGTGAGGTGCAGGATTTCCGACCCACCCACGTGGTGCCGCAGGAGGGACTGTCCGCCTGGGAGGGGCCCGACGTCACCCGGCCGACCGTGCCCCTGGACCCGTTCCTGCCCGTGCAGCTGCTGTCCCGGCGCGGGGAGTGGGGGGAGGTCCTGTGCGCCAACGGGTGGTCCGCCTGGGTGGACGGCCGGCTGCTCGTCGCCGTGCCGCACCCGCCGCCGACCGCCGGGGGACGGCCCCCGGTCCGCTCGGAGGACCCGAGACCGCTCCTCACGCGCGGCGCCGAGGCCCTGGAACGCTACCGGCGGGCCGTGGACGAGCTCGCCTCCGGACGGATCGACACCGACGCCTTCCGGCGCTCCGTGCGCGGCCTGCGGGCCGGTGTGGTCATCGACGGGGAATCGGTGTGGCTCTACGACGAGAAGTCGGGGCGGTGGCTGTACGACGACGGCGACCGCATGGCGACCTACGCGGTCGTGGCCGGGCCGGGCGGAGCGACCGGCCCCGGCCCCGGACCCGAGCAGCAGCCGCCGCCCGCGGCCGCGGCCACGGACCCGGGCGGTGGACCCGCCGTCCGCAGGCCCCAGACACCGACCGACGTGGTCGGCGTGCCCCGCGAGGGGGCGGGGGACCGGTCCGACCGTGCGGTGGCCCATGACCCGACGCGGATCGTGGACACCCGCGATCCCGGAGGCGGCTGATGGCGGACGACAAGCGGGCGGAGCGGCCCGGCGGCACCCCCACCGACCTGTGCGGGAAGCAGATCGCCGGGTACCTGGTGGAGAGCGAGCTCGGCCGCGGCGGGATGGCCGTCGTCTACCGGGCCAGGGACCTTCGGCTCGACCGGATGGTGGCACTGAAACTGCTGGCCCCCGAGCTGGCCCGCAACGACACCTTCCGGCAGCGGTTCGCCCACGAGTCGAAGGTGGCCGCGACCATCGAGCACCCGCACATCGTGCCCGTCTTCGAGGCGGGGGAGGCGGACGGACTGCTCTACATCGCCATGCGCCTCGTCGAGGGCCCGGACCTGCGGGTGATGCTGGACCGGACGGGTCCGCTGCCGGTGGATACGGCCGCGCGCATCGCCGGCCAGGTGGCGTCCGCGCTCGACGCGGCCCACGCCCACGACCTGGTCCACCGGGACGTGAAACCGGGCAACATCCTGATCGCCGCGGGCACGGACCGGGACCACCCGGAACACGCCTACCTCACGGACTTCGGGCTGACGAAGAAATCGCTGTCGCTGACCGGGTTCACCACCGACGGGCAGTTCGTCGGGACGGTGACCTACGTGGCGCCGGAACAGATCTCCGGCAAGCCCGTGGACGGCCGGTGCGACGTCTACAGCCTGGGGTGCGTCGTCTACGAGGCCCTCGCCGGGGAGCCGCCCTTCCAGCGCGACGACGACATCGCCCTGCTGTGGGCCCACCAGTTCGATGCGCCGCCGCCGCTGACCTCGCGGCGGCCCGGACTGCCGGAGGCCGTGGACGAGGTACTGGCCAAGGCACTGGCCAAGTCGCCCGACGACCGGTGGAGCAGCTGCCTGGAGTTCACCACGGCCCTGCGGCGCGCGGGCACCGGAACAGGGGCGCCGACGACGGGGCCTTCGGGCGGGCCGCCCGAAGGGGCGGGCGGGGCCGGCGGCGCGGCTCAGGACGCGCTGCCCGCACCTCCGCCGGTGCCGAGGTGGGCGCTGCCGGTCTTCACCCTGCCGCCGGACGGCGGCCCGCGCTCCTGAGCCCGATCCGTCTCAGCAGCTCCGTCTCACCGGCTCCGTCTCAGCCAGGGGGCCGGGCCGCCGCGGACGGTTCGTCGACCCGGCCGCGGCGGTGCAGCGGACGGGCCAGGAGAGCGCCCAGGAAGCCCGCCACCGCGCCCCACAGCAGGCCGAGCCCGACGTTGCGCCACAGCACGGGCACCAGTTCCACCTGGCCACCGAGGCCGTCGACGTCGCCGATGCCCAGCAGGGAGAGGCCGAACTGCGCCTGGATCCTGCCCAGCAGACAGACCGTCAGGGTCGCCAGGGCCACGGCCACCCCCAGGTGGAGCGCGTGCTGCCAGGGGCGGACGTGGGCCGGGGAGCGTACGGCCGCCAGCCCACCCGTGCCGAGCAGCAGGACGGCGGCCACCGCCACCAGCCACCACGCCCGGGAGTCCTGCTCCGCGAGCGAGGACACGTCGACCGTGGACAGGTCGGAGCCGCGCAGGACCTGGTCCAGCAGCTGGGGCATCGGCAGTCCGAACGGCCCTTCGACCCGGCCCTCCCAGACGCCGCCGAAGCCCAGGGTGAGCGCGAGCCAGACGAGGTTCGGCAGCCCGAGCAGGATCACGGCGAAGGTCCGGTCGGCATGGCCCTGCGTGGCGGCCACGACCACGCCGACCCCGATGCCGAGGACGACGTAGGAGAGGAGCAGCAGCATCGTGGCGAAGGCGGCCGGGCGCAGTGCCGAGTGGAAGCGGACCAGCCGGGCGGGGAGCGGGGCACGCCGCGAGACGAGCAGGGCGATCAGCAACAGGCCCAGGATCCACAGAAGTCCGTAGAGGAGGGTGGCGGGCAGGTCGGCCTCGAAGCCCACCGTCGGCTCGGAGTCGAGGAGATCGGTGATCGTCCCGATGGGGGAGTCGCCGGTGGAGATGCCGAAGGTCGCGCGGGCCAGGAACGTGACGCCGGTCAGGGCGAGGAGCCACAGCAGGACCAACGGGACGGCCCGGCCGAGGAGTTCGCGGGGCCGGGCCACCGCCCGGTTGTGCAGGGGGCGCAGGAAGAGGTACCCGGTCGTCAGGGCGCCGGCCAGGGTCACCGACAACGGGACCACCGACAGGCTCGCCTCGGCCCCCGCCAGCAGGCCGGCTCCGCCCGACACCTCCAGCGACCCGCCGGCCGCCATCACCACGACGGCGGCGAGCACGTGCGGGAACGCGCCGTCCGGCAGACCGCCCGCGCCGGCGAACACCAGCCCGGCCGCGGCGACCGCGGCCATCACGGCGAAACCCGCGACAACGGCGACGAGGGCGTCACGCCATGCCCTCGCGGAGCCCCCCGACGATGAAGATCCCGGCGTCCGACTCACCCTGCCACCGTGACACCCTCGGCTTGCGGCCACCACCCGGACGGCGCACACAATGGTCCCCAGGGAACTCACTCCTCCTGGGAAGAAGAGCCCGTGACCACACAACCATCCGGCCGACCGCCGTCTTCGGAACGCCCCACCGGGCCGCCTTCGGGCCCGCTCTCGGGCGGACAGCACGGGCCCCCGCCGCCCCCGCCCCCGGCGCCTCCGGGTGGGCCGGGAGGCCAGGGCCCGGGTCAGGGTCCGGGCCCTGCCAAAGGCCCTTGGTGGCGCTCCGTGCCACGGCTGGTCACCGCGCTCGTCGCGGTGACCGCGGTCGTCGCGCTCGCCGTGGTCCTCACCCGGCCCAGTGGCACCGACAACGCCGGTGGCGAGGTGTTCCTCCAGCCGGCCGCCGCCTCCGGCCCCGACCCCTTCACCGAGTCCGCGGCGGTGCAGGAGGCCCCGCCACCGCCGGAGAGCCCGTCGCCGCAGAGCCGGCCACCTTCTCCCCAGGGCACCGGAACCCCGCGGGTCAGCCCCAGTGCCAGCCCGACCGCGCCCGTGGGCACCAGGAGCGTCAGCGGCTCCGCGCCGGGCGTCTACACCGGTACCCGGAACGTCGCCAGCTGCGACGTCGAGAAGCTGATCGGGTCGCTCACCGCGGACCCCGCCAAGAACGCGGCCTTCGCCTCGGTCTTCGGCCTCCAGCCGGCCGGGGTTCCCGGATACCTCCGCTCGCTCACGTCGGTGCAGCTGCGCATGGACACCCGGGTGACGAACCACAGCTACCGCGACGGCAAGGTCGTGCCCTACCAGGCCGTGCTCCAGGCCGGGACGGCCGTGCTGGTGGACGACCGGGGCGTGCCGCGCGTGCGCTGCGCGTGCGGGAACCCGCTCGGTCCGCCGGTGGCCCTCAAGGCCAACCCGAAGCGCTTCGGGCAGACGTGGCCCTCCTACCAGCCGGCGAAGGTGGTGGCCGTCGCACCGTCGGTGACCATCGTGAACAAGATCGTGATCTACGACCCCCGCGACCACCGCTGGTACGAGCGCCCCAAGGGCGGCAACCAGGGCAAGCGCCCGCCCGACCGGCCGATACCGCCCCCGCCGGTCCCGACGCCGCCGCCGCTCACCCCGAGTCCGGTGATCACGCCGACCCCGTCCAGGACGACGCCGACCCCCTCGGTGACGAGCCCGACGCCGACACCTTCAGTGACGACGCCGACGCCGAGTCCGTCCGTGACGACGCCCAGCCCGTCCGTGACGACGCCGACGCCCTCTCCGACGACCCCGACCTCGACCTCGACCCCGACTCCGTCCGAGTCGCCGTCGAAGTCCCCCTCGGAGCCACCGTCGAAGTCGCCCACCCCGTCGCCCTCCGATTCACCGGTGAAGTCGCCCTCGGAGTCACCGTCCGCGTCGCCCTCGGAGTCACCGGTGACGTCCCCGTCACCGGCGCCGTCTCCCTCCGACGCGAAGTCGCCCTCGGTGACGGTCTCGAAGCCGGCCGAGTCACCTGCGGCGTCACCGGCGCCGAGGTCCCTGCCGCCGCCTCCCGCGTCTCCCGCGCCGACGACGGCCGCCCCTGTGCCCCCGCCCCCCTCGGCCGCACCCCGGCCGCAGTCCCCGCCTCCGCCGACGGCCGCGCCGCTGCCGAGGCCGGAACCGGTCCTGACGGCTCCCGAGCGTGAGCGCGAGCGCGAGCGTGAGCCCGAGGGCCCGGCCGAGGAGAGCTAGGCCGTCTCCCGTCCATCGCCGTGCCTCCTGTCCCGTACGGGACAGGAGGCACGGCCGCGGGGCGCCACGGCAGGGAACCGGAGGTCAGGCGCGGCTGCGACGGGTCAGCGCGTCGCCCGCCGCGCCCACCGCGAGGCCGAGGGCGATCATGACGACGTAGCTGTAGATCTCGTAGCCGTCGGGGGCGAGGAAACGGACGAAGCCCATGAAGTGGATCCAGCCGAGCCACTCGTGCAGCAGGCCGCTCGCGCCGCCGACGACGAGGACGAAGCAGAGCAGCCCCGAGAAGGCGGCCAACGGGGACTTCGGGGTGGAGGAGGTCATGCCCCGACGTTAGGGGCCGGGCCCGGGGCCGGGAATCGGGCTTACGGCTGCCCGCGGTCGTACTTAAGTATTCGGTCCGGGGCGCGGACACCTGCGGGCCGTCGGGCCCGCGTAGATTTCCGGGACATGCGCCGTATCCACCGCACCCGCCGGGACTGGGCCGCCGACCTGGGCCTGTTCCTCTTCGCCGCGTGCTTCGCCGCCGTCAGCTCGCAGTCCATCCCGGTGGACGAGAGCCTCGGCCCGGGGTGGCGGACCGCCGACCAGGTGGTCGGCGGGCTGGGCTGCGCGGCGGTGCTCCTGCGTCGGCGCTGGCCGGTCCAGCTGGCCGTGGCGCTGCTCCTGGCGGGCGGGTTCGCGCACTACCTGACCGGACCGGCGATGGTGGCCGTGTTCACCGTGGCCGCGACCCGGCCCTGGAAGGCCACGGCCTGGGTGGCGGCGCTGGCCTTCGGCCCCCTGCCCCTCTTCCTGTGGCGGCTGCCGGACATGTCCGGGGATCGGGCGGGCTCGGCGGTGACGTACTTCGCCCTGATCGCCGGGGCCATCGGCTGGGGGCTCTTCCGGCGCTCCCGCCGGCAGCTGATCGCCTCGCTGCGCGAGCGCGCCGAGCTGGCCGAGGCGGACGCGGAGTCCCGGGCGGAGCGGGCCCGGATGGAGGCCAGGGAGGAGATCGCCCGCGAGATGCACGCCGTACTCGGCCACCGGCTGTCGCTGCTGAGCGTGCACGCGGGCGCACTGGAGTTCAACCCGGGCGCCCCGCGGGCGGAGATCGAGCGGGCGGCCGCGGTGATGCGGGAGAGCGCCCACCTGGCCCTGCACGACCTGCGCGAGGTGATCGGCGTACTGCGGGCCGGTTCGGGGGAAGGACCGGCGGAGGACGAGCGTCCGCAGCCGGAACTGGCGGACCTGCCGCGCCTGGTGGCGGAGGCGAGGGCCGCGGGCGGCCGGATCGCGCTGGCCGGACCGCCCGAGGGGGACACGCCGCCGGCCCTGGTGGGGCGTACGGCGTACCGGATCGTCCAGGAGGCGCTGACCAACGTACGCAAGCACGCGCCCGGCGCGGACGTCGACGTGCGGCTCACCGGGGGCCCGGGGGACGGGCTGACGGTGGAGGTCCGCAACGCCCGCCCATCCGTACCGGATCCGGCGAGGGCCGCCGCCCCCGGAGCGGCCGGGGGCGGCGGACAGGGGCTGATCGGGCTGGCCGAACGCGCCCGGCTGGCGGGCGGGGAACTGACGGCCCTCCCCGCCGACGGCGGCTTCCGGGTGCACGCCTGGCTACCCTGGCAGAGCTGACCGGGGGACGGGGCAGGACGACGGAACGCGCCGGAACGCGCCGGAGCGCGACGGAAGATGACGCAAGAGGACGGAAGACGAGAGAAGAGGCGCCGGTGATCCGCGTACTGCTGGTCGACGACGACGCGATCGTCTGGGCCGGGCTGCGCCTGATGCTCGGCGGCGCCCCGGACATCGACCTGGTCGCGGAGGCCGCGGACGGGGCGGAGGTGCCCGGCCTCGTCGCCGCGCACGGCCCCGACCTGGTGCTGATGGACATCCGGATGCCCGGCGTCGACGGGCTCGCCGCCACCGAGCGGCTGCGGGCACAGCCGGGAGCCCCCGAGGTACTGGTCCTGACCACCTTCCACACCGACGCGCACGTCCTGCGCGCGCTGCGGGCCGGAGCCGCCGGATTCCTCCTCAAGGACACCCCGCCGCAGGAGATCGTGACGGCGATCCGGACGGTGGCTGCCGGCGACCCGGTGCTGTCCCCGGCCGTCACCCGCCGGCTCATCGACCGGGTGGCGGGGGGCGACGGCGGCCAGGGCGCCCGCGCGACCGCCGCCCGGGCCCGGCTGGCGCTGCTGGCCGGGCGCGAGCGGGAGGTGGCCGTCGCCGTCGGGCGGGGCCTGTCCAACGCCGGGATCGGGCGGGAGCTGCACCTGGCGCTGCCCACGGTGAAGACCCACGTGTCCCGGATCCTGACCCGGCTCGACCTCAACAACCGGGTGCAGATCGCCCTTCTGGTCCATGACGCGGACCTGCCGGACAGCGGCGGACCGCCCCGCTGAGAAGAGCGCCGCGAGGGCCCGTACCGGCCCCGTACGGGACGGCGCACACCCGCCCGCCGTCCGTCCCGGCCGTTCCACAGGGACACCGGCGGAGGAGAGTGAGACCCTGGCTGCATGGCCCGTAGGGCAGACAACCCCGACGTCGGCTGGCCCGCGCGGCCCGACATGAGCCTCGCGCTCAACCGCATGGGCACATTCGACTGGGACCTCGACAGCGGGCGGATGTTCCTCGATCCCACCGCGCTCGAGGTGCTCGAGCTGCGCCAGGAGGAGTTCGACGGGACCGTTGACGGGCTCCGGCGCTGCTTCGCACCCGGTGAGGAGGCCCGCCTCGACACCCGGGTCGCGCAGGCGATCAAGGACGGCAGGAGCCACTACGGGGCCTACGTCCGCAGCCGCCGGCGCGACGGTTCGTCGGCCTGGACCCACGTCCAGGGGCACATCCTGCGGGATCCATCCGGTCGCTCGTACCGCGTGATCGGGATCCTCCGCGACGCCGCCCACGACCCGGGTGAGCCGGGCGCCGCCGGTGAAGAGGTCGAGGGGCGCCGCAGGATGACCGGCGTCGTCGAGCGGACCACCGCCATCCTGGCCCACGCCCGCACCGTCAACGACGTGACCGACATCCTCAAGGACCCCCAGGCCCTCGGGCACCTCGGCGCGGTCAGCGTGATGCTGGGCGTCGTCGACGGCGGCCGCATCCACCTGGTGGCGGAGGGGCAGCTCGGCTCGTACGTGCCCGAGATCGAATACACGCGGATCGACGCGCGGCTCCCGATGAGCGAGGCCGTACGCACCATGCAGTCGGTCTTCATCGTCTCGCGGGAGGAGTTCCAGCAGGGCTACCCGGACCTGTGGCCGTACATCGAGCCGCTGTCCGTCCGCAGCGGCGTCTATCTGCCGCTGATCGCCCAGGGACGGCCCGTCGGGGCGCTCGGGCTGCTCTACGCGCGGGAGGGCGATTTCACCGCCGAGGAACGGAACCTGCTGATGGCGCTCGGCAGCGGCGTCGCCCAGAGCCTCCAGCGCGCCATCCTCTTCGAGCAGGAGCACGACCTCGCCGAGGGGCTCCAGCGGGCGATGCTGCCCCGGCGGATCCCGGACGTGCCGGGCGCGCTGATCGCCGTACGGTACCGCTCGGCCCGGATGGGGCGGGACGTCGGCGGCGACTGGTACGACGTGATCCCGCTCGGCGACGGCCGGGTCGGGGTGATGATCGGCGACGTCGAGGGGCACGATACGGACGCGGCCGCGGTCATGGGGCAGCTGCGCATCGTGATGCGCGCGTACATCGTCGAGGGGCACACGCCCGGCACGGCGATGGCCCGGGCCTCGGCCTTCCTGCGCGAGCTGGAGACGGAACGCTTCGCCACCTGCACCTATGCCGAGGTGGACCTCACCACCGGAATGCTCCGGCTGGTCCGTGCCGGGCACCTCGACCCGGTCGTACGGCGCGGTGACGGCAGTGTCCACCGGGTGCAGGTGGCCGGTGGACTGCCGCTCGGCCTGCCGCCCCGTGAGCAGGCCGGCACCGGTTCCGGCTATCCCGTCACCAGCCTGGAACTGCACCCCGGGGACACCCTGCTGCTGTGCACCGACGGCCTGATCGAACGCCCCGGCGCGGACCAGGACAGCGGCATGCGGGAACTCGTGGCGGCGGTCCACAGCGGCCCGGTCGACGTGGAGGAACTCGCCGACGTGCTGTGCGACCTGGTCGGGGACTCGGGCAGCGGGGACGACATGGCCCTGCTCGTACTGCGTCGCCGGGGCACCCCCACCGCACGCGGCGGCGGTCCGCTGCACCAGCGGCTGGAGCCGGGCGACGCGAAGGCCCCGGCGCTGGCCCGGCACCTGATCCGGGCGGCGGTGGCCGCCTGGGGCGCCCGGCACCGGGCCGACGAGATCGAGCTGGCGGCGGACGAGCTGATGACCAACGCCCTGGTCCACACGGAGGGCGGCGGCCACGTCAGCATGCGGCTCACGGCGCAGGGGCGGATCCGCATCGAGGTCGAGGACACCAGCAGTGACCTGCCGAGGCGGCGCGAGGCGGGCGACTGGGCGGTCTCGGGGCGCGGACTGATGCTGGTGGACCGGCTCGCGGACGAGTGGGGCGTGGAGCCCCGGGGCGGCGGGAAGTGCGTGTGGTGCGAGTTCGAGCTGGCCGCCCCGGAGGACGCCGGCTGAGGGGAGGACGCCGGCCTAGGACCGAGGGCCGGCCGGAACCTCAGAGGGTCACCAGGGTGACCTCGGTGGCCTTCACGCTCGTCCACACCGCGGCGCCGTCCACGATGCCCAGCTCGGCCGCCGCGTCGGGGGTGATCTCGGAGACCAGGTCGGGAGCCTCGGCCGAGGCGATCAGCACGCGCAGCCGGCTGCCGACCGCGGTGATCTCCCGTACGGTGCCGGGCCAGACGTTGCGGGGGCTGCCGCCCGGGCGGTCCCGGTGGACCGACACCGCCTCCGGAGCGATGATCGCCAGAGCCTTCGTCCCCTCGGACAGTGCCTCGGCGACCACCAGGTGACCGCCGCCCGCGAGGGTGAGCCCGGTGGCGGAAGCGGTGCCCGGCCACGCGTTGCGCCCCAGCATGCGGGCCACCCACGGGGAGCGCGGGTGCCGGGTCACCTCGGTGGGCGGCGCGTCCTGCAGGGCCCGTCCGTCGGCCAGTACGAGGACCCGGTCGGCCAGGGACACCGCCTCGACGGGATCGTGGGTGACGAGGAGGCAGACACCGCCGAAGCCGGCCAGGTGGCTGCGCAGCGTGTGCCGCACCCGGGCCCGGGTGGTCTGGTCGAGCGCGGCGAGCGGTTCGTCCAGCAGCAGGAGCCGGGGGCGGGCGGCCAGCGCCCGGGCCAGTGCCACCCGCTGGGCCTGGCCGCCGGAGAGCTGCGCGGGCCGGCGGTCGGCGAGGTGCACGACGCCGAGCCGGTCCAGCCAGGTCAGGGCCTCGTGGACGGCCTCGGCGCGCGGCACCCCGCGGGCGCGCAGTCCGTACGCGGTGTTGGCCACGGCGGTCAGGTGCGGGAACAGCGCGCCGTCCTGCGGGACCCAGGCCACCTGCCGCCTGTGCGGGGGCAGGGCCGTCACATCGGTGTCGCCGAGCCGCAGTTCGGCGTGGGCGCGCGGGGTGAGGCCGAGCAGGGCGCGCAGCAGAGTGGTCTTGCCCGCGCCGTTCTCGCCGACCACGGCGATGGTGGTGCCGGGTTCCGCGTCGAGGGTGAGCTCGTTGAAGCCGGTGACGACTGCGCGCAGGGGCCAGTGACCGCCGTCGTGCGGCAGCGCGGTCCTGCCGACGCCGGTGGCGGGGCCGGCGTCCGCGGCGGGCGGCTCCTCCCGGACCGCCGGCGGCGCGGTGGCGTCGCGGGCCACCGGGGTGCCCGTCCAGCGTCCGCGCAGGGCGATCAGTACGCCCATGGCGATCGCGAGGAGCAGGAGCGAGACGGAGGTGGCGGCCTCGGGCCTGTCCTGCAGCAGGAGGTACACCTGGAGCGGCAGGGTCTGGGTGGTGCCGGGCAGGTTGCCGGCGAAGGTGATGGTGGCGCCGAACTCGCCGAGCGCGCGGGCCCAGGTCAGCGCGGCGCCGGCGATGAGGCCGGGGGCCACCATGGGCAGGGTCACGGTGAAGAACACCCTGACCGGCGAGGCGCCGAGCGAGGCGGCGGTCTCCTCGTAGCTCTGCTTGAGCCCGCCGAGGGCGCCTTCGAGGCTGATCACCAGGAACGGCATGGCGACGAACGTGGCCGCGACGACGGCGCCCGACGTGTGGAACGGCAGGGTGATCCCGAAGCTGCCCTCCAGCCAGGGACCGAGCAGCCCGCGCCGGCCGAACGCGAGGAGCAGGGCGACACCGCCGACGGTCGGCGGCAGCACCATGGGGAGCAGCACGAGGGAGCGCACCAGGGCCTTGCCCTTGAACTCGACGCGGGCCAGCAGCCAGGCGAGCGGCACGCCGAGGAGGAGCGAGAGGGCCAGCGCCCACAGGGACACCACGAGCGAGAGCTTGAGGGCCTCGACCACGCCGGGGCTGGTGAGGTGGGTGCCGAGCTCACCCCACTGCGTGCGCACGAGGATGCCGATGAGCGGCAGCAGCAGGAACGCGACGGCGAGCAGCGCGGGCAGCGTCAGGGCCAACGGGGGTCGGGTGCGGGTGCGGAGTCTGCTCATGAGGGTTCCTGGCTGGGGGTGGTCGGCTGCGGGGGAAGCGTATGCGGTCGGCGACGGCGGATCCGGCCGCGCGGGCGGGAAACCCCGAAAGGGGCTGCCTGTCCCCCCCGGTTCAGGCAGCCCCTCGGTGTCCGGCCGTGGCCGGAGACGGCGATCACGCCTTCTGGAAGCCCGCGTCCTGGAGGATCTTCTGCGCCTCGGGGCTGCTCAGCCAGGTGACGAACGCGGCCGCGTCCTCGGCGTTCTTGGACTGCTTCAGCGTGGCGGCCGGGTAGGAGGCCACGGCGTTCTGGTCGTCGGGGATCTCCACCGTGACGACCTTGTCGCCGGACTTCGCGGAGTCGGTCTTGTAGACCAGACCGGCGTCGGCCTCGCCCAGCTCGACCTTGCTCAGCACGGCGCGGACGTTGGGCTCCTGGGAGACCGGCTTCACCTCGATCTTCTGGGCGTCGAGGATCTGCTTGCTGTAGCGGCCGACCGGGACCTCGGGCGCGGCCAGCACGACCTTGATCTTGGTGTCGGCGAGGTCCTTGAGCTCGTCGATCTTGAACGGGTTGGCTTTGCCGGCCGCGATGACCAGGCGGTTCTTGGCGATGATCGTGGCGTCGCCGGTCTCGGTCTTCAGACCGTCCATGGTCTTGGTGTCGGCGGTGACCAGCGCGTCGGCCGGGGCGCCCTGCTTGACCTGGGCCGCGAGTTCCTGCGAACCCGCGAAGGAGAAGGTGATCTTCGTGCCGGGGTGGGTCTTCTCGTACTCCGCCCCCGCGGCCTTGAAGACGTCGGTCAGGGAAGAGGCCGCCAGGACCGTGAGGTTGACGGCCTTCGGGGTGGCACTGGCGCCGGCGGCGGGCTTGTCCTCGTTCTTGCCGCAGGCGGCCAGCGGTACGAGCAGGGCGGCGGTCAGCGCGGCGGCGGCGGTACGGCGGAACGTGATCGGGGACATGAGCAGGTGCTCCTCGGTCGGGTCGGCGGCCGGCCGGGTGCCGGTACCGCGTGGTGGTGACCCGCGCCGGTGACGGGCGGAGCGGGTGGGGACGGTCGGTGACGCCGGGCGGGTGGGGACGTCGGTGATGCTGAGCGGGTGGTGCGGGATGCCGCGGGTGCGCGGCGTGCGGCACCGGCCGGGTCAGGTGCGGTCGATGTGCACGCTGGTGGACTTCACGCGGGCGGTGGCCTGCATGCCGACCTCCAGCCCGAGCTCCTCGACGGCCTCACGGGTGAGCAGGGAGACCAGACGGTGGGGACCTGCCTGGATCTCGACCTGGGCGGCCACGTCGCCGAGCTTGACGGCCGTGACGATCCCGGGGAAGGCATTGCGGGCCGAGGTGTACGGTTCCCCGTCCTCCGTGTGGGCGCCCTGGCCCACTTCGACGGAGAAGGCGGCCAGATCGCGCCCGTTGATCAGGCGTCGGCCGCCCTCGTCGCGATGGGTCACGACGCGGCCTGCGTCGGCCCAGCGGCGCGCGGTGTCCGGGCTGACGCCCAGCAGACGTGCTGCCTGTCCGATGGTGTAGGACTGCATGGGCGACAACGTAGGCCTTCATGTGGCGCATTTGCAATTCTCTTGGCCTGATCTCCATGGCAGATGCCATGCCTGTTGGCGCATCTGCCAAAACTCGTTCCGCTCTGCCGCACCCGTCTCGCTAGAGTCGGGGCATGGCTGATGAGGTAACGGGAACGGGCACGGTGCGGGTCGACGCGTGGATCTGGTCCGTGCGCCTGACCAAGACCCGCTCGACCGCGGCGACCGCCTGCCGGGCGGGCCACGTGAAGGTCAACGGGGAGCGCGCCAAGCCGGCGCAGCCGGTGCGCGCGGGGGACGAGGTGAGGCTCTTCCACGCGGGGCGCGAGCGGATCGTCGTCGTCAAGCGGCCCGTGTCCAAGCGGGTGGGCGCGCCCGTCGCCGCCGAATGCCTGATCGACAACAGCCCGCCGCCGCCGACCCCCGTCGAGGCCGCCGTGGTCGGTATCCGCGACCGCGGCGCGGGCCGCCCGACGAAGCGCGAACGGCGCGAGATCGAATCCCTGCGCGGCCGCCCGTAGGAACGAGCCGGGGACGAACCGGGCACCGGGCGGCCACCGCCGCCCGGGGTCAGGTCTTGCGGTACGTGTACGCGTCCGCGGCGGCCGCCGCGACCTCCGCCAGCGGGGCTCCCGTGGAGGCGGTCACCGCCGCCGCCACCGCGCCCTCGACGAACGGCGCGTCCAGCAGCAGCGAGCCGGGCGGCAGTTCGTCCTCCATCAGCAAAACCTTCACCGTCAGCACCGAGCTCCCCAGATCGGCCAGCAGGGCCACCCCGGCGCCCCGGTCCACCTCCCGGGCGGCCGCGAGGATCCGCTCCGTGCTCGTGCCGAGCCCGCCGACGGCCGTCCCGCCCGCCGCGGCCACCGGGGCCACGGGTCCGCCCGCCGCCAGGTCACGAGCCAGCTCCGCCACCGCCTCCGCGACCCGCGCACTGTGCGACACCAGCACGATGCCGACCAGCGCCGTCACCGCGCACCCTCCGCTTCCGCCACGTCCGCCAGCGCCTCCAGCAGCAAGGCCGACGAGGTCGCCCCCGGATCCTGGTGGCCGATGCTCCGCTCGCCCAGATAGCTGGCCCGCCCCTTGCGCGCCAGCATCGGCACCGTCGCCAGCGCCCCGTTCTCCGCCGCGGCCCCGGCCGCCCGGTACGAGCTGGCCAGCGCCGCCACCCCCGGCACCAGCGCGTCCAGCATCGTCTTGTCGCCCGGCGCCGCCCCGCCCAGCTGGGCCACCGCGCCGACCCCCTCGGACAGGGCCGCGCGCAGCTCCGCGTCCGAGACCTCGGCCGACTCCCCGAGCGCCTTGCCCGTGCGCCGCAGCAGCGTCCCGTAGAGCGGCCCCGACGCCCCGCCGACCGTCGAGATCAGTGTCCTCCCGGCCAGCTGGAGCACGGCGCCCGGCGCCCCCGCCGGCTCCGCCTCCTGGGCGGCGACGACGGCCGTGAACCCCCGCAGCAGATTGCTTCCGTGGTCGGCGTCACCGATGGGCGAGTCGAGCTCGGTCAGCCGGTCGGCCTCCCGCTCCACCGCGGCCGCGGCAGCCGCCATCCAGCGTCGGAAGAAGTCTGCGTCACGCACTGGTTCTCCTCGCCTCGCACCTGTCCGGCCGGTCCCACCGGGACACCATACGTTCAGCGGCCCCAGCGCAGCGCCGCCGTCTGCACGGGCGCGTCCCACAGCCGCAGCAGCTCCTCGTCGGCCCGGCACAGGGTCACCGAACACCCCGCCATGTCCAGCGAGGTGACGTAGTTTCCGACGAGCGCCCGCGCCACCGGCACACCCCGCCCGGCCAGCACCCGGGCGACCTCCGCGTGGAACCCGTACAGCTCCAGAAGGGGCGTCGCACCCATCCCGTTGACCAGCGCGAGCACCGGCCCGTCGGCCGGACCGACCTGCGCCAGCTCCTCCAGCACGACGCCCACCGAGACCTCCGCGATCTCCCGGGCCGACAGCATCGGGCGCCGCTCCCGGCCCGGCTCGCCGTGGATGCCGACGCCCAACTCCAGCTCCCCGTCCGGAAGGTCGAAGGTCGGGCTGCCCTTGGCGGGAGTGGTGCAGGCGCTCAGCGCCACTCCGAAACTCCGCGAGGACTCGTTCACGCGGCGGGCGAGCGCGGCGACCCGCTCCAGCGGCGCCCCCTCCTCGGCGGCCGCCCCGGCGATCTTCTCGACGAAGAGAGTGGCCCCCGTGCCGCGCCGCCCTGCGGTGTACAGGCTGTCGGTCACGGCGACGTCGTCGTCGACCAGGACGCGCTCGATCCGCAGGCCGTCCTCCTCGGCGAGCTCGGCGGCCATCTCGAAGTTCAGCACGTCCCCGGTGTAGTTCTTGACGACGAAGAGCACTCCCCGGCCGGAGTCCACGGCCGCCGCTGCCCGCACCATCTGGTCGGGCACCGGCGAGGTGAACACCTCACCCGGGCACGAGGCCGACAGCATCCCGTACCCCACGAACCCGGCGTGCAGCGGCTCGTGCCCGGAACCGCCCCCGGACACCACCCCGACCCGGCCGCCGCCCCGCGCGTCCCGCCGTACGACGACCCGCCGCTCCACATCGACGTCCAGCTCGGGATGGGCGGCCGCCATCCCCCGCAGGGCGTCGGCGACCACGGTCTGCGGACTGTTGATCAGCATCCTCATGCGTATCTCCCAGCGAGGTTGACAAGTGACTCTCTGAGCAATGTTTTCGCAGGTCAGAAGGCCCTGATGCCTACTGATGATCTGAGCGGCCCCTGGCGCTCGAAAGCGGGTTCCGGCGGTACTGATGCCGTCCCCTTGCTGACCTCGTGCTGACTTCAGAGAGGCCGTCGAGAACGGGTTCGCGTGAATCGTTTGGGAGCCGTGGGTGCGGACATATGCATAGCGTAAGACGTTTAAGGGGACGATATGGGCGCTGGTGAGAAAGCAAAGGCTGAGATGGAACGAGTTGCGGGAAGGGCTGTGAAGAAAGCGGCCCACGCCATGGGCAAGGAGACACTGGCCGCCAAAGGCGCCGCTCTGGAAGCCCGGGGCAATGCCCGGCGCGTCAAGGAGAAGGGCAAGGACGTGCTGAGTTGACGGCGTCGGATCCTTGGTCATTGGATGAGACAGGAAGGAATCATGGGCATAATTGCTTGGATTCTCATCGGGCTGTTCGCGGGCATCATCGCCAAAATGCTGATGCCCGGGAAGGACCCCGGCGGTATAATCATCACCATATTGATAGGCATTGCGGGCGGCCTGCTCGGTGGATGGCTCGGTAAGGTGATTTTCGGAGTTGACTCCATCGACGGCTTCTTCGAGATCTCGACGTGGGTCGCCGCCATCGTCGGCTCCCTCATCCTCCTCGGCGTCTTCCGCCTCTTCAAGCGTGCTAGGCACTAGCAGGAAACGGCAACCGGACGCTGGTCCCTTTGATATGCGAAACGGCTTCCCTGCGCGAGCGGGAGAAGCCGTTTCCTTCGTTGCCCCGTCCGCACACACGGCTGACCTCGGTACGAACCGCGGGTGAGGTCCGCGCTGTGAGGGGTTGCTGCCAGCCTGCTGCCGCAATCGAAGTCGGCATCCACGCCCGAGGGCGTCACGGGCGTCGGTAACCCGTGCAGGACGCGCTTCACCTTGCGGCGCAGCGCCCGCCGAGCGGCCCACACCGTCATTCGCACACCCCATGCTGTCAGTCGCAAGAGGATCCGCCCCACGAGAGGTCGTCGCATCCAGCGAACAAGCGCCCAACGCCGTCTCCATTTATGTCCGTGCCGCCCCGGGGTGAACTTCACGCTTGCCTCCCGCAGCTACGGTCCGGCGCTCTCTTCGTCGGCAGGATCATTTCGAATCAATGGGAGAGTCATCTTTAAGTCCATGTGTGCCACCTACCCGGTTTCAAACAACGAGAACACTTCACATTGCCGAAAACGTCGAGATATATCCATAGGTGCGCGCGGGCCGGGCCGAACAGGGTGCCGGCGACCGCAGGGCCAAAGCGGCCAGGCCGTCGACCCGCAGCGTGCGTAGGCGAAACCCAGCGGATGACATGTCCGGCGGGCTACACGGTGCGGGTGACGGTGACCACGACGGTGACGGGCGCCGCCCCGCCGTGCTGGGCCAGGCAGGAGGTGACGGCCGCCCGCACGCTTTCGCGGACCCGGCGGGCGACGTCGACGACGCGGTGGTCCTTGTCCAGGATGCAGCGCACCTCCACGTGCCAAGCCCCGACCGGGGTGAGTTCGCAGTGGACGCCTGCCGCCTGCTGGCGCCCGGTGGTACCTGCGGCCACGGCTTCGTACACGCGGGAGGCCGCGACTGCCAGCCGGTCGGCGAGCGCGGGCTGGAGGGCGACTACGCCGGGAACGTCGAGGGCGGCCCGGGCTGCCGCTCGGTGGATGTTCTCGTAGCGGGAGACGTTCATAGTTCACTCAGTTCGGACTGCTCGTCACCAGGTACGCGGGGGTGTCCCAGTGCTGCGCTGACTTCCACGTCGACGGTGGTGACGGCAAGGCCGAGGACGTGTTCGGCCGCGTGGAGGACGGCTTGGCGTACTGCCTCGGCTCGCACTCGCAGCGGCTGGTCGAGTGTGGCTGCCACCGTAATGACGACGACATGGACGGCGTGGTCGTCCTTCGCCGCGTTCACGCGGCAGCTGGCGGCACGGATGCCGGGGACGGTGTCGGCGGCCCGGCGCAGCACTCTTGCGGCCGCGCTCTCGGCGATGCGCAGGTCGTGATCGGGGTCGTCGAGCAGCAGCATGGTGCCGAGCCGTACCTCGCTGCGGACTGCGTTGATGACCCGGGTGGTGAGGCTGTGACCGTCGGGTTGTTCCTCGGCGCGCAGAGCACGAGTTGCCCGGTCCAGGGCTGTCAGCCCTTCGATGGCCTCCCGGCAGTGGGGACAGCGGCTGCTGTGCGGGTCCGAGGTGCCGGCCGCGCTGCGGGCCTGTTGCCAGGCACGGCCGAGGGGGCGTCCGCAGGGCAGGAGTTCCGCACCCGCCAGCAGTTCCGCGTTGGAATGCAGCGGCGCTTCGGCCCTCGCGCCTGCGGGCTCGTCGCCGGAGGTCGGGTGCGGGTCGTCTAGCGCCATGGGCGCATCGCCTCCATCAGAGCGCGTCGTGCGCGAAAGAGTCTGCCGCGCACTGTTTGTTCACTGCTGCCCACCACGTGGGCGATCTCTTCGTAGTGCAGGCCGTGCAGTTCCCGCAGCACCCAGCACACCCGGAGCTCGGGGCCCAGTGCCAGGAGCGCTTGGGTCAGGGCTGCCGTCGCCGCGTCCGTCTCGGCCACCTTGGGTGGTGAGCTGTTCGCATCCGCGGCAGCGGGTTCGGGGACGGTGTCCAGGGGCAACGGATGGGGCCGGCGGCGCAGAGCGTTGAGGCAGCGGTTCGTCACGATGCGATACATCCAGGTGCTGAACGAGGCGCTGTGCCGGAATTCCGGCAGCCGCCGCCAAGCGCTGATGAAGGCGTCTTGGACCGCGTCCTCTGCGTCCGCCCGGTTGCCGAGCAGATGCTGGGCGAGGGCGAGCAGGCGGCTGCTGTGCCGACGGACCAGCACGGCGAAGGCGTCTTCGTCACCTTCCGATGCTCGTATGGCCAGCACGCTGTCGTCCAGTGCGCCGACAGCGTCCTGCTCGGCGGCGACGCCTGCGATCGGCAGCGCTGCCGATCGTGGGGGGCGCTTTGCGCCACGCTGGGGGGAGGGGGCGGTCCGGTTGCGCATCCGCCGCTCGCTTCCTGCCGAAGACGCTCGTTGCGGCCTGGGTACCTACTTCTCGATGGTAGGCGGGCCGCCCCGTGCGAGCCGCGTGAGGAATGTCCACGCGAGGTGTCCTAAGCATGAGGGCGCCGCAACGGCGCCCGGACATCCACCCTGGGGAGGTCCTCATGTCGGACACCATCAACCCCACCTCAGGCGGAGGCGAATCCCGTCCTGCGGGCAGGACCCTCACGGGCCCCACCGGCGCCGGAACCGCGCCCGAGTCGCGGGGCCGGACGACCATCGCGGACAGCGTGGTCGAGAAGATCGCGGGAATGGCCACCCGCGAGGTGCCGGGCATCCACAGCCTCGGCTCCGGCATGGCCCGCACGCTCGGGGCGGTCACCGACAAGGTCCCCGGCGGCCGTCCCAGCGTGAGCCGCGGCGTGAAGGTCGAGGTGGGCGAACGGCAGGCCGCCGTCGATCTCGACGTGGTCGTGGAGTACGGCGTAGCCATCGTGGACATCGCCGCAGAAGTACGCACCAGCGTCATCACCGCTGTCGAACGCATGACTGGCCTTGAGGTCGTCGAGGTGAACATCGCCGTCGACGACGTCCACCTGCCCGACGAGGAGGACGAGGACGTAGGCGAGGGACGTGTGCAGTGACTCCTCGCAGCCCCCGGACTCAGCGGGCCGCGAAACAACCGATGTGAAATTCAGGTGAGTGAAATGAGCGCAGCAACCGTGGGGCTGATTGCCGGCATGGCCCTGGGCTTCGCCGCATTCTTCGGCGGCTTCTGGGCGTTCCTGCTCGTGGCGTTCCTGGGCCTGGTGGGTCTGATCATCGGCCGCATTTTGCAAGGTGACCTGGACCTGTCCGACTTCACGCGTTCCCGGAACCGGCAGTGACCCCGCAACCTGAGGCTGCGCCGCAGGGTGGTGCAGCACCTCCCACGCGGATGGCGCTGCCGGCGGCCGAACGCGGGGCCACGGTGATCCCGGACAAGGTGGTCGCCCGCATCGCGGCCCGCGCCGCGAAAGAGGCACTGGCCACGGAGACGGACACCTCGGGCGCTCAGGCGAAACTGGCCGGTCCGCGCGCCACGGTCACCGTCGGCAGCGGCACGGCCCGGCTGGGGCTGACTCTGGACCTGCCCTACCCGGTGGACCTCGCCGGCGTCTCCCTGCGGGTACAGGAATACGTCAGTGAGCGGGTGGCTCACTTGACCGGTATGCGCGTCACGGAAGTCACCCTTGCCATCGAGCACCTGATTCCCGCCGACGGCCTGGAGCGCCGCCGCGTGCAGTGAACCGGACCGCATTCCCACCGGGAAGGAGAGCCGGCATGGAACGCGAGCAAGACCCCCTGGCCGAGAAGGAGCCCACCGCGACGGACGAGGCCACCCCCCGCACGGTGGGGCTGCTGGACGAGCGGCCTCCGGCCGGACCACGCTCGGCTGCTCGGCGCCCCTGGTCCTCGCGCCGCATACCCGCGGCGCTCACAGCCCTGATCATCGCGGTCGCGGCGGGAACCCTCCTGTTCGACGTCATCAGGGTCCGTGCAGGCCAGGTTGCCGCAGGCTGGCGCATACGCCTGGCCGACGAACTGGCTGCCCGCCCGCTGGATGACCCAGCGCTGCAGATCGGGGCCGCCGTCATCGCCGTTATCGGCCTCTGGCTGATCATCCTGGCCCTGAGCCCGGGACTTCGCCACCAGCTGCCCCTTGAGACTCCCGACGCGGAGATGCGCGCCGTACTGGACCGCGAGGCCGCGGAACTGAAGCTGCGGGACGCCGCGATGCGCGTCCCCGGGGTCAGCGCTGCCAAGGTCCGGATCTTCCAGCACCGTGTCAAGGCGCGCGCGGATGTGCGATTCCGCGCCCCCGCCGACGTCAAGGCCGATCTTCTGGCCGCTTTGCAGGAGGCCCTCGACCGACTCGCCCTCGCACGCCCTCCGTCGCTCGACGTCCGGGTGCGCCCGCGTCGCAAGTAGTCACGCCTGGGCTGTCCGCCGCCGAGCGGAAGGCAGAAGGGGATCCGATGAAGAGAAAATCCGCAGTCAACCGAGTTCTGCTGGCCCTGGCAGGCATTGTCCTGCTCGGCGTAGGCCTCATGATCCTTGCGGGCGGCTTCGACCTGTACCGACGCGGGTCACTGACACCACCCGACGGGTGGCCCCTGACCACTCCCGACGACATCCTGCTCGCCGACGCCGACCGCACCCGTTGGACAGACGAAGGATGGTGGTGGCCCGTAGCCATCGCCGCCTTGGCCATCGTCACCCTGCTCGCCGTGTGGTGGCTGCTGGCGCAGCTGCGCCGCACTCACCCCGGCGCCCTGTCCGTGGGAGGAGCCCACGCCGTGGACGGAGTGGAACTGAGCGAGGGCGCCCTCGGCGACGCTCTGGCCGCCGACACCCAGCACCTGCCCGGTGTTCACCAGGCCCGCGCACGGATGGACGGCTCGTCGAGTCATCCCGAAGCCTATATCGCCATCACCCTCACGCCCGACGCTGAGCCCGGCCCCGTCATGCAGGCGCTGCGCGACGGGCCGCTGGAACGTGCCCGCCGGTCCACGGGCCGGACCCTGCCTGCAAAGGCGCACCTGCGGTTGACCCCGCACAAACCCCACCGTGCCGAATAGGGGCCCTGCCCGCGGTCGAGAGCGCGAGCTGACAGCGGAGTGCGTTGGGCTGTCACCGGACATCAGAGGAACCGGCGGGCACCTGGCCGGGCCGTGCAGCCGCCGCATCGTCCCCCTTTTGTCCCGGATACCACGAAATGCCTATCTGTTCTCGCGGGGGGTAGGAGCTGAGCAGGCTTGTACTGCCAAGCGCGAGCGGCCGGGAGGTGAGAGAAATGGGCGCAGGTAAGAAGGCCAAGAACGTTGCCAAGACGACCAAGGGCAAGGTGAAGGAAACCACGGGCAAGGCAGTGGGGAACGAGAGCCTGGAGGCCAAGGGGCAACGGGAGCAGATGATGGGTGACGCGAAGCAGGCAGCCCAGAAGGCCAAAGACGCACTGAAGCACTGACACGCCGAGGTGAGCTGGTACGCGAGGTGATACGGGGATGAGGGCCGGCGGGAGATCTCCCGCCGGCCCTCACGTGCGTCAATCGCTGTTGCTTCAAGGGGACGGCTTCACGCGGGCTGCCGGTGCCGGCGTCGGCGAGGCGGAGCTGGCTCCTCCTCTTCCTCCTCCTCAGGTTCCTCCTCAGGTTCCTCGTCAGGTTCCTCTTCTTCCTCCTCAGGTTCCTCTTCTTCCTCTTCGAGTTCCTCGTCGCTGTACTGAGCGTCCTCGCCCGCGTCCTCTTCTTCGCCCTGCTCCTGGCCGTCCGGGTACTCCTCCTCGTCGTCCTCGGAGCCGCCGTCCTCGTACTCGCCTTCCTCCGGCTCTTCGGCTTCTTCTTCTTCTTCGAGGGCTTCTTCGTGTGTCTTGACGACCTCGCCGTCGCGGATCTCACCGCGCCAGCCTTCCGGCTCGTCGTTGGTGAGCATGACGTGGCGCAGGAAGTTTTTCAGGTCCAGACGCAGGCGGCGGCCCTGGGCCCGCCACAGGTTGCCGGTCTTCTCAAACAGTCCGGAAGGGTAGTACTCGACGACGATGACAATGCGGGTCAAAGAGGGAGCGAGCTCGTGGAAGGTGACGCACCCACGAGTGGTGCCCTTGGCGCCCGCGGAGGTCCACACGATGCGGTCGTCGGGGATCTGCTCCTGGACGGTGGCCTTCCAGCTGCGGGTGGAGGGGCCGACCTTGACCTTCCAGTCGCTCGTGACATCGTCCCCGCGGGAGACATCACGGACGCCTTTGGCGAACCCGCTGAAATCCTCGTACTGCGTCCAGTGGTCATAGACCGTACGCAGCGGCAGGCCGACGTCGAGCACCTCGACGATGTTCATCAGCTTGCCGCCGCCGCTCTTGCGGCCCTTCCCCTTGCCGCCGCCGAACGCCTCGGTGACTTTGTCCTTCAGATTGCCGAATTTCTGGCCGGCGAACGCTTTCAGGGGGGAGTCGCCCTGCAAGATCCGGCTACCGATGCCGGCGACGTCCGAGAGGCTGCCGTTGTTGTCAGCGACGTCGTGGAGCTGGCCGGTGACGTCGGAGAGCTTGTCGGTCGCCTTGTCGGCCAGCTGGCCGGCCTGGGCACCGAGGTATCCCGTGAGTTCCTTCAGCAGCTTGTCCATCCCGGAGAGGGACTCCGACGAGCCTGTGCGGTCTGAGGTTGCCATGGCCTACCTCCGCGTGGACGGCTTGCGCGCCGCCGTCTTCTTGGCGGCCGTCTTGCGTGCCGGGCTGCGGCCTGTGGTCTTCTTGGCGGTGGCCTTGGTGGCAGCGCTCTTGCGTGCCGGGCTCTGGGCTGTGCTCCGCTTGCGCGGCGGGGCGCTGGTCTTCTTCGCAGCCGCCCTGCGCGGGGCGCTCTTCTTGGCGGGCGCCGCCTTCTTTGCCGGCCGGGCGCCAGTGGTCTTCTTCGCTGGCGTCTTCTTGGCGGGGGAGGACTTCTTCGCCGCGGCCTTCTTCGCGGGTGCGGCCTCCCTGGAGGGCGCTGCCTTCTTCGCGGGCGTCCTCTTTGCGGGTGCGGCCTTCTTCTCGGGTGCCGCCTTCTTCGCGGGTGCGGCCTTCTTCGCGGGTGCTGACTTCTTCGCCGGGGTGGGGCGTCGCGCGGTCCTTCGGGCGGGTGCCGCGGTCTTGCCACTGCGTGCGCGAGTCGAGGTGCGAGTCCGGCGCGGTCGCGGGGGAGGCTCCTCCTCTTCTGCTTCCTCCTCCGGCTCTTCCTCCTCCGGCTCTTCCTCCTCGGGTTCCTCCTCCTCGGGTTCCTCCTCCGGTTCTTCCTCCTCGGGTTCCTCCTCTTCCTCGGGTTCCTCCTCCTCTTCGGCCTCCGCCTCCGGTCCCTGCTCGCCCTCTTCCTCGTCTTCCTCCTCTTCGTCTTCTTCGACCTCGTCCTCGGGCTCGGCGTAGGCCTCCTCGTCCTCTCCCGCGTAGTCCTCGGCCTCCTCGTCCTCGTAGGGTTCCTCGCCCTCCTCCTCTTCCTCCTCCTCGTCACGACCGCTGCGGGTGAGCTCGAGGGTGCGATCGTGCAGTACGCCGGCGAGGTCGGCGAGCTTTCGGTTGGCCGCGACAGCCAGCGCTTGCTTGCCGGCGTCGAGGGCTTCTCCGCGCAGCTGCTCGGCAAGTTCTTCGAACTGTGGCATCTCCTTGAGCCGGGAGGCGCCTTCCTTGAGCAGCTGTCCGGGTTCGAGCCCGAAGCGACGACCGGCGAGATAGGTCGCCACGGTGAAGGCCAGGCGGCCCTTCTTCGTGCGGCCGAGTATGTATCCGCCAGCCACAGCGGCTGCGAGCGCGATCTTGGTGGTGTCCTCCATGATCATCCCCTGCCAGGGCGCTTTCGGTCTTGTTGGTGTCGCCCGGGGGCAGTGGATCGCAACGTACGCGCTGCCCGGCGACGAGAAGGTGGTATGGCCTGAGGCCGTCCCCGAAAAGGCTTCTGCCCCGATGTGAGGCTTATACCTGGATTTGGTGACATTCTAGTTTCTGTGAGGCCGTCTCCCCAAGGGAGGGCCATATGGCCGCAGCGGAACCTGCACGCCCCCGGCGGGCCTCTTCGCACGCCGCCGGCGACGGCGAAGGGCAGGACAGGGAAAGGCCCAGGCGCACAGCGCCCCGGCGCCGTTCCGGAAAGACGGGCGCAGCGGCGGCTATGCGTGCCGCAGCGCAGCAGCTCGCTGAACTGCTGGGCCGGCATCCGGATTCCGTCTCCTCGCTCAAGCCGACCGAGGACGGCTGGGAGGCGCAGGTGGAAGTGGTGGAGCTGGAACGCATCCCGGACACCACCAGCGTGATGGCCAGCTATCGGGTTGCGCTGGACGAGGACGGTGAGTTGATCTCGTACGCACGCACCCGCCGCTACACCCGCGGCATGATCGACCGGCCGACCTGAGCGCAGGCCGACCGGCGGAAGGAGGCGCCATGACCATGGTGCCGCAGGGCGGTGGCCCCGTCGCCCGAGGGCAAGGAGGCGGCACGAGCAGCCTCTACGACGTCCTGGAACTCATCCTCGACCGCGGGCTCGTCATCGACGTCTTTGTCCGCGTCTCCCTGGTGGGCATCGAACTCATCAAGATTGACGCGCGGATCGTCGTGGCCAGCGTCGACACCTACCTCCGCTTTGCCGAGGCCTGCAACCGCCTCGACCTCGAAGCAGGCCGCAAGGCCCCCGCCCAGCTTCCCGAGGTCATGGGGAACATGATGGAAGGAGGGGCCCGCGGGAAGACCAAGGGAGCCATCGGCGGAGCCGTCGATGCCGTCACCGATTCCCTGACCGGTAAGTCCTCCAAGTCCAGGGAGCCGGAAGAAGAGGAAGAGGCGGAGGAAGAGGTACCCAAGAGACGCCGCCCTGCCGCCCGGCGCCCCGTACGGCGGGAGAAGGAGTAACCGATGCCGCTCTACGTGTACTCGATCGCCGCGAAGGACCACCCCCACCGCCTGGACGGCGTCAGCGGCGTCGGCTCCGATCCCTCCCCGCTGCGCACGGTCACGGCCGGCCCCCTGTGCGCGGTGGTCAGCGACATCGCCGAGGAGATCCGGCCCAAACGCCGCGACCTGAACGCCCACCAACAGGTGCAGGAGCTGCTGATGGCCGACGGGGTGATCCTGCCGCTGCAGTTCGGCTACATCGCCACCGACGACGATGCGGTCCGCCAGGCCCTCGAGTCCAACGCGGAGAACTACCTCGGTGCGCTGGGGCGCCTGGAGGGGTGCGCCGAATACCACGTCAGGGCCTCACAGGCCGATGAGGCACCACTGCTGCAGCAGATCCTCCAGGATGTGCCCGAGGCGAGCGACCTCAACGACCGGATCCGCGGCGGAGACCGGGACCCGAGCTTGCCGCTCGCCCTGGGCGAAACAGTCGCCCGCGAGGTACAGGTACGGCAGGAGGCCCTGGCGGCCGGCCTGACCGAGGCGCTCGTCCCCTTCTCCCGCGAATACCTGGCCCACCCGCCCTCGGGGAGCGACTTCCTCAACCTCTCCCTCCTCGTGCACGACGAGCACAAGGAGGCTCTGCGTACCGCGGAAGCAAACCTGGCACGGGAGATCGGCAGCGACATCGACCTGCGGTTTTCCGGACCGCTTCCCCCGTACAGCTTCGTCCAGTGACCACCACACCCACGGAAGGGGAACGCTATGGGACTCCTCACCTACCTGCTGACGCTCCCCGTCGCACCGGTACGCGCTGTCACCTGGGTCGCCCAGCGCGTGGTCGACCAAGCGGAAGAGGAGTACTACGACCCCGCTCCGATCTGGCGCGGGCTGGCGGAGCTGGAGCAGCAGCTGCTGCGAGGAGAGATCGATCAGGAGACCTTCGACCGCCAGGAGGACGAGCTGATCGACCGGCTGGAAGAGATCGAAGCGTTCCGGCAGCAGCTTCCCTGAGTCGAAGAATGAGGGGCCACCGTGACCGAACCCCTGCCCGGCCGACCCGGAAGCTTCGCCTCCCGCGCGCCGATGCCATACGGGCAGTCCTCCACCTCCAGCCTCGCCGACATCCTCGAGCGGGTCCTGGACAAGGGGATCGTCATCGCCGGCGACATCCGCATCAACCTCCTCGACATCGAGCTGCTGACCATCAAACTCCGCATCCTGATCGCTTCCGTGGACAAGGCCAAGGAGATGGGGATCGACTGGTGGGAGCACGACCCCTCCTTGTCGTCCCGGCACACGGGTAGCCCGCTGGAACAGGAGAACCGCCGCCTGCGCGCCGAACTCGACGCCCTCCGTGGCCGACTCGAACCCGGCGCGTACGACGAAGAAGAGGTCCCGGGCGAGGAACCGGGTGGCCGACCGGCCGGGCGACGACGGAAGAGTCCTCCGTGAACACCCCCGGCAGCCTCACGTACGTCTACGCAGTCACCCACCGGACGGGCCCGCTGGGCGACGCCCTCGCCGGCCTGCACGGCATCGGCCAGGCGCCGCTCAGGCTTCTTCCGCTCACCGCCGACACCACCGATCCCGCTCCCAGTACCTCGCTCGCGTCGCTCGCCTTCGTGGCCAGCGACGTACCCGAACAGGACTTCGACGAGACCGCCCTCAAGAACCACTTCGAGGACCTGGACTGGCTCGAGTACGTCGCGCGCACCCATCACGATGTCGTCCAGGCCGTCGCCGCCAGGGCCCCCGTCCTCCCCCTGCGCATGGCCACCGTCTACCAGGACGACCACCGGGCCCGGCAAGCGTTGTCCGCCCAACAGGACGTCTTCAGCCGGCGTCTCGACCAGCTGCGCGCCCACACCGAGTACGGGGTGAAGATCTACCTCACGCCGGAGGCCACACAGCCCCCTCCTGAAGCCCCCGCACCGGCCGCCGGCCCGGGCAAGGCCTATCTGCAAGCCCGCAGGGCCCAGCGTCACTCCCGGGACGCCGTCTATCAGCAGGCAGAGCAGGCTGCCGAGACCATCGAGGCCATCGCATCCCGCCATGCCACCCAGCGTGTACGGCATGCACCCCAGCGCGGCGAACTCACCGGTCCTCAGGAGAACGTGTTCAACGACGCCTATCTCATCCCCGACGACCAGGCAGGGCAGTTCCAGGCTGCCATCGCCGACGCCGCCCAGCGCTTTCCCGATCTGCGCATCGAGGTCACCGGCCCCTGGGCTCCCTACTCCTTCGCCATGACAGCCCCCGGCCCGACCGACGCCCCCGAGCCGTCACCATGACCGTCAGCGGACACGGCGAGCCCCTGCCCGGCCGCCAGGTCGCCCTCGTCGACCTCCTCGACCGGCTCCTGAGCGGCGGAGTCGTCCTCACCGGCGACATCGTCCTGTCCATCGCCGACATCGACCTCGTCCGTATCTCCCTGCGCGCCCTTATTGTCTCCGTCAGCTCCGAGATCGCCCCCGCCGGGGCAGAGGAGGGCGGACGCAATGAGCGGTGAACACCCCCCGTCCCCACACCCCCGGCCCGGACGAGTCCAAGACCTCGGCGACAGCCTGTCCCAGGCCTTCCGGCTCATCCAGGCGCCCCCCGCCCCCCACGACAAACCCGCCCACCCCGCCCACCGCCTGACAACCGACCCGGACGCCGTCGGGGAAGACCTCCTGAAGCTCGTCCTCACCATCATCGAGCTGCTGCGCCAGCTCATCGAACGCCAAGCGCTGCGCCGCGTCGATGCCGGCGATCTCACCGACGAGCAGGAAGAAGAACTCGGCGCCACCCTCCTCGCCCTCCATGACAGCCTCGCCGACCTTTGCGAAGAACATGGCTACGCCCTGGAGGACCTGAACATCGACCTGGGCCCCCTGGGGCCCCTCCTACCGCCCCGCGGCTGATGCCCTGATGCCCCCAACCACCTGCACGCGCGGCGGCCCCAGGAGTATTCCTCGGCACCCGAGCTGAACGGGCGGGCTTCGGGCGGCCTCGTGCTCAATGGGACACGAGCAGGTCCAGCTCGGCCTGGTACAGCAGGGCGGGGTCGCATTCCATTCCGGCGAAGTGACCGCCGAGTTCCAGGGAGAGCACCCCGTGCAGCCGGGTCCGGAAGGAGATTGCCAGGCGCTGAGCCGACGCCGTCTCGGCCCGCCCTACCGACTGCGCAGGGCCATCCGCCAGTGGGCTCTCGGGCGTACTCGCGGGCGCGTCGGGTTCAGCGGCACAGGCATCGGTGAGTATGTCCATGATCTCCGCCGTCAATGCGGCGACGTCAGCGGGGGCGCGGTAGCCCGGTACCGGAGGTCCGTAGACGAGGAAATACCGCTGTGGGTCATCGAGCGCCCATATACGCAGGGCCTGTCCCAGGCCGGCAAGATTCCCTTTTCCCTGGGCAGCCGCAGTCCTGAGTGTCCCCACCAGGCTCTGGTAGGCGTCATGAACCAATTCTGTGAGCAATTCGTCGCGGCTCGTGAAATATCGGTAGAGTCCTGTGCCGCTCAGGCCCATAAGTCTGGCGATCCCGTTGAGGGAGAGCGCGGACGTTCCGGCGGCAGTGATCTGCTCCCAGGCCCGTTCTTTGATCTCTGAACGAACCTGCTGCCGGTACCGCTCACGGGGGGTGGTCGTTGAAGCTGCTTCACCCATGACAGCCTCCTCCTCGCGAGTTACACCCTATCGCTCGCGAGGGATCGCTGTGTTTTCCGGCCACGATGCATCCGGCAAGGGAACAGCCCCGCTCCTGGGGGACTCGTCCCGTCGGACACCAACGGCCCGAGCGGGCGCGCACGAGCCGGACGGGCGGGCTTGCCCCGCACGGGATTCAGCGCTTGAGCCTGTCCTTCACCTTTTCCTTGAGATTCCGGATACGGGAGCCGACGGTCGACGGATCACGGCAGTGCGCCCAGAACGTGGGAAGCTGGTTTGGCCACCCCCCCCATGCACGCCGACGGGGCGGAGCGGCCACCCTGAATGCGGCCGACCTCGGCATTTCGGCGATTCAGCCCCCAGGGATCGGCGACGGCAGAGACACGGGACCGCAAGCCCGGAGGCGCGGGAGTACGACATGCCGAACAACCCCGGCCTGAAGATCGGAGCGAGGCTGTACGACGCGACCTACTACCAGGGGAACGCCATCACGGTGCGCCCGGATGGATGGGACAGGGGTGAGGGTGTCGTCGTGTACTCCCTCGCTTCCCTCGGGTTGCGGCGCCTCGGCTCCCTGCAAGCCCCCCTCGAGGCCGCTGCCTCCGACCATCCGTTCCGCCAGGCCATCGGCTGCGTCACCCACGTCACCGTGTGGGCGTACAGGCCCGACACCTGGCCGGATCACTTGGACGAGCACGGAACGACCTGGCAGCAGTACAGCGCTGACACCGCCGATCTCGGCACTTGGGCGGCGAGAACCAAGTACGTACGGGTCTGGCAGCAGGCCAATGACGGAGTATTCGACTTGGACCTGCTTACCGAGGACAGCTTCAGGGCTCCGATCACCATCATGGAGTGACAAGGAGCCTGTCCATTCGAGACCGGCCGTCGGGTGGCCTTTCGGTAGGTGACCAGGACGAAGGCCGTCCGGGCGGCGCTCTCGGCCGAGCACAGTGCCGCAGGACTTCTCCGCCCGCGCGCAGGCGGCGCGCCTTCAGACAGGACGTCGGCCGTCGCCTGACCCCTGTCGGTCTTCTTTCCGGTGTGCTGGTTTCAGACGCGCCGGTCATCACCGCCTGTAATGGGGATCTGGCGCGGCTTGGATTCACCCGATTTGGAGATGCGGACCGTCAGGACGCCCCTGTCGAGAGTGGCCTCGGTCTTGTCGCTGTCGATGCCCCCGGACAGGCTGGCGCGGTAACAGAACCTGCCTTTGCGCTGGGTGAGCACCTTGTCGGACCTCTTGTCGAGCTCGCCCGTGATGCACAGATCGTTGCCGTTCATCTCCACGGTGATGTTCTCGCGGGGAATGCCGGGCATCTCGGCCTTGATCACGTACGCGTCCTCGGTCTCCTCCTCTTCGGTCAAGGGCGTCCACCCCTGACCGGCCTGGGCGAGGTTTCCCTGCTCCAGAAAGTGGCCCATGTGGTGCCGCATGGACCCGAAAGGATGCCGGGGATCCAACCAGCCCGCGCTGGGGCGGCGCCACATGGTGTCGCCGGAACTCCGTCGAACCGAAAAGTTCATGACAGTATCCCCGCTCCCTCGTCACATGTAGTGCATATATACCAAGTGGGTGGGTAGTGGCTCTTTCTTGCACAATACGTCTTCCCCGATCCCCCGGCCGCCATGCGTAGCGGAGCGGGCCAGGCCGATCGGTGAGGCGACCGCGAAACGCCGCAGCAGGGGCGGTGTCCGTGGTCAGCGGGGATCGGGGACTGCCTCAGGCATCGGCGGAATCGAGACGGGATCGTGGCGTTTCCTGGGTACGTGCCCTCCGCAGCCAAAGTGCAGTCGCCGACCGATGGTTGCCGGACTTCAGCTGGCGGCCTTGGTCGAGGAGATGTCTGCCAGAGCGGACTGACCGTCACGATCCTCGGTGAGGCCGGGCGCGTTTGACGCCGAGGGCGTGGCTCTCGGACTCGACCGAGTCGGCGTGCCACGTGTTGGCGCGTGACGCTCGCACGGTGCGTGTGCTGGCCGGCAGGTCGGAGTACACCATGCGCATGACGGTACCCAGGTGGTACGAGGAGCCGGGAGGCCAGCTGGACGGTATCGGGTAGTCGTGGGTGCGCAGGCCGTCGGCCTGAGTTGGGCAGCGGACGCGGCCAACGGCCCCCTGCCCTGTGGTAGCCGGACAATGTCGCGCTGGTGCGGGACCAGGTGCGGCAACTCGGTTTGACCGAAGGATAGTTCGGCGAGCGGCGGCGGGGTGAGACCGCGGAGGGCGGGTGCGCAGCAAGGTGGTCTTGCGGGCGTTGTGCTCGCCGATGACGGCGATGGTAGCGCCGGGGTCGGCGTGGAGGGCGCGCTGGTTGGAGCCGTCACCTCGGCGTGTCACGTTTCCGGGCGGGTTCCTTCTGCACAGGGGAGACCTCCCGAGGGCCGTAGAGCGTCCGTTCGGGTGGCGTCACTCCTTCGCCGACGGTAAGTGCCGCTGAAGGTGCGTCGGTCCGTGCTGTGCTGTGGCAACGGCCCGAAGGGGGTCGTTCGCGGGCCCGCCCGCTGTTCGTGGCAGGCCCGCCCCAACAGCGAAGGAGGACTGATGTCGCGTCAACGCAAGGACCGGCAAAGCCGGAGCGTGATCAACCAACTACTGGTCCCTGTAGTCCTGTTGACTGTGGCTTTGCTGAACGCCTCCGGGGCTGATGCCGCTGCGGTGCACTCCAAACCGAACCGTGACTGGGACGCCATCGCACGGTGTGAATCCGGCGGGAACTGGCGGGCGAACACCGGCAACGGCCACTACGGCGGGTTGCAGTTCACCCAGTCGAGCTGGAACGCGGCAGGGGGTCGCAAGTACGCACCACGCGCGGACCTCGCCACCAAGGCGGAGCAGATCGCGACGGCGAGGAGACTCGCCAAGATCCAGGGCATGGGGGCTTGGACCTGCGCACGCCGCCGCTGAAAGGCACCCTCCGACAGGAGGGTGGGCCGCCCTGCGGGGGAGCTCCGGACTGGACGCACCGACGGTCAGCGCTTGTTGCCGATCGCGCCCATCTTCGCGCCGAACCCTTTCCGGTGGTTGGGGCAGAGCCACCGGCGTTCGTCAGCTGTGACGACCGAGACCTCGGTGGCCTGCGTGGCTGCCGGGTCTCTTCTCTGTGAGTGGCCGCCCGGACGCGCGCCAGGAGCTCGTCCATGCTGAACGGTTACGTCACGGTCGGCAGCGCCGGCGTCCAAGGCCCGGATCTTGGCCGTGGCGTGGGGGTCCTCTGGGCCGTCCGTACCGGCTCTCAGTGCCCGCTGCGCCGCCCTGCGGCCCTCGGCGGCCTGCTACGGCGTGGCGCACGCAGCCTGCTCCGTACCCATGCGGCGAGGCAACGGCACGGAGATCCGGGTCCGCGGATGCCCTCGGCTGCAAGGGCCGGGAGAAGTTCGTCCTCGGCAAGAACAAGCAGAACGCCATCAAGGCCATGGTCCTCACTCACGCCGGCGTCGGGCTCCCGTTCTGCAGTCCGGCCCAGCCGGCGAGCTGCGCCGGCATTACCCACGCCCGGCAGTCAGGCCTGGTCAACACCTGACTGGCGGCCCGGCCGTGGAGGTCCTTGCCGACGCCGCCCATCAGGGCCTGGGCGCCCTGACCGGCGGCGGCGTGGTGACACCACCGCACCGCAAGGTCAAGAAGAACCCATCGGAGTGGTACGAGGGGATCTACGAACGCCGGCGCAAGCACACTCGTCACGCCGCATCCACTTCGAGCACGGAATCGCGCATCTCAAGAACTGGCGGGCCCCGCTCGCCACCACGGCCGACGCGAGCACCTGACGTGACACGATCCAAGCCATCGCCGGGACTGCTTTCACACCAGCAGACAGCCGCCCGCGGGCCCGTTCAGGCACAGTGACCACCGGACCGACCTGCACCGTTCGACGCGTCGCCGCCGATCCATGCGCGAGCTCGGCAGGAGGAGGAACCCCGCTCCAGGCCCGGCCGAGAGAACGGCGGTTGTGGCGGCTTGGGAAACCGGAATGGACGGGCAGCGATCTCCTTCCACGCTTGCCACCTGCAGCACGGTCGTCCAGGCGGCCTGCATCGCATGTCAGTGGGTCGGGCCAGCTCATCAGCAGAGTCCCGTCGGTCGC
Organism: Streptomyces sp. NBC_01232; assembly: GCF_035989885.1. Classification (GTDB taxonomy): domain Bacteria; phylum Actinomycetota; class Actinomycetes; order Streptomycetales; family Streptomycetaceae; genus Streptomyces. The sequence goes on along the minus strand of NZ_CP108518.1, from coordinate 1,097,525 downwards.
GTCGTTCGGGCAAATCGGGTGCTGGCAGTGGCAGACCTTCACAGTCCTCTCGATGATTCAGCGGTTCCGCCGCCTGCGGCGCAGGAGGAGAAAGACGAGGAGGGCGATCCCCGCTGAAAGCAGTGGGGTCCACTTGGATCCTGCTCCGTGCGCCGCGCGAACAGCCTTTTCACGGACTGCATCGGGGGTTTTGTCGGCTGCGAGGTGTCCGGCCCGCGATGCGGCGTCACGGACGTGCTCTGCGGTTTGAGCGGCTGTGTGCAGGAGCGGCTCGGGTGTCTTGCTCTTCGCCAGCTCAGCCGTATGGCCAGCCTTCTCACGGACCTGGGCCGTGGCCTGTTTGGCTTTGGCGATGGTGTGTTCCTTGACCGCGGCAGCCTTCTCTTTGGCCTTGGTCTTGCCGTCGGCTCCGGCCGATGGCTCGTCAGCCTGGTCGGCTTCGCTCAGTGTGCCCTCGGCCTCTGTCGGCTCTCCCAAAGGGGAAGAGGGCTCGTTCCCGTCTTGCTGGCTGGTCATCCGTGTGCTCTCCATCCCGGCGTCACGGCCGTGGCTTCGTTGCTGGTGCGCTCAGGTACGTCGGCGAGCTGGCCCCGCTCCTCGGAGTGAGTCAGTGGTCGAACGGCCCCTGCTGTGATGATTGCGCGTCGAACGGCTGGATTCCCGGCACCGAGCTGGTGCTCTACCCCACTCGGGCGCAGCAAAGACACGGTGAGCCTTACAGCCACGCCTGAGGCTGCGGGACGGGTGGCGTTGCCTTGCACACCCATCGGGAAAGGGCCGGGGCAGAAGGGGTGCTGTGCTGCCTGCGTGGCCCGAGGGCTGTAGGCGGGACCGGCCGGACCCGTGGGGCTGGTCCGCCGGACAGTGAGGGAGGACTGACGTCTCGTTTCCAAGACAGCCGGCGAACCGGAAGCACCATCCCGGCCCGGCCCCGCGCAATGCTCCTGTGTCAGGCAGTACCACTGATTCCCAATGGGGTTGTCAAGCCGGGTTGGTGACTCGCTGTGAGCGTGTTAGCTCAGTGGTATGGGGCTTGGTGGTGCGGTGATTTCGAAGGTTCGGCCGTCGCGTATGAGGGCCCACAGGACGTTCAGGCGGCGGTGCGAGGCGCGCTGACGCCTCGCTCCCGACAGCGAGGGAAGAGCCGCTCTCCGCCATGGCGGCGGCCGCGGCTTCCAGGACAGCGCGCTGCACGGCCATCGCGCGATCCTCTTCACCTGCGCAGGCCGCGGCGGCCGACTGCTTCCGCACACCCGGCGCGGATGCCTCGTCCAGGACACGTTCCCGTCCTGGTCGCCGTTGCCGGGCAACTGCCCGAGGACCTGGTCCTCGACGGCGAGTTCGTCGCCTGGGACACCGCTGCCGGCCGGCTGTCCTTCGAAGCCCTCCAACGCCGGGCCACCGCCAGCGGCAGGGGCACCGGTGGAGGCCGGCGGGCGGTGGCCCGGGACCAAGCCGGTCCCGGGCTTGGCCTTCAGCCTTCCGGACGTCTCGCGAAGCTTGGGCTCGCTGGTAGAGGCCGGGTGACCCCATTGCGGGGCCTCCAAGAAGCTACTGGGGGACCGTCCGGCGGGGCGTCAACTTCCGTCCGTCAGACTGCGGTCGAGGACGCCGGTGAGCCGCGCTCCCGCGCGGTCGGTCCCGCGGCGCCCCCGCTTGGCACCATCCGAGGCCCTCTCCAGCCGCAGCCGGGCCGTACGTCCGCGCAGTGTCAGCGTCATCAACTGGTTGCCGAACCAGGGTCCGCCGGTGCGCCCCCACCGGACCGCCGGTCTCGCGATCCGTCCGTGGCGGGCGAGGAGATGTCCGATCCCCTTGGCGAACCGGCTCCAGCCGAAACGGAATCCGACCCGCATGACTGCGGGCACAGAGTTGTGCAGGGGTGAGCAGGTGAACTGGAAGACACGGGAGCGCAGCTGCCCGGTGGTCCAGACGGGCTCCGCCACATACGCATGGTGCACGTCCCCGGAGAGCACGCACACCGTCGCCGGGGCGGCCTCGCCCCTCCCCACCTCGGCGACCGTCTCCGTCAGCTTTTCGAACGACGAGGTGAACGCCGCCCAGTGCTCCAGGTCCGCCCGTCGGCGCAGCCACTCACCGAAGCGCGCCCAGCGCGGCCCGCGTTCGCCCCGGCAGAGCGCCGCGTGCCAGCCCTCCGCGAAGTGGACCATCGGGGGCAGCAGCCACGGGAGCGAGGTCCCGACCAGCAGGTGGTCGACGCCGCCGGGATCATCGAACGCCTGCGTCCGCAGCCAGGCCGCCTCCTCGGCGTCCAGCATCGCCCGGTGCTGCTCCTCCAGCACCCGCGCGGCCCGGGTGTCGACCATCAGCAGCCGGGTGCGGCCGAAGTCCCTGCGGTAGCTCCAGCGCACCGTCGCCGGATCGGCGTCGGCGCGTTCGGCAAACGCGCGCAGCACCTCCGTGCCGTCGTCGGCCGCCAGTACCGCCGCGTACAGCTCGTCCTCGGCGAGCTCGGCGGGGGAGAGGTTCCCGAGGTGCTGATAGACCCAGTACGACATCAGGCCGCTGGTGATCCGCTCGTGCCACCAGGGCGTTGCCCGCATGTCGGCTACCCAGGCGGCGCTGGTGTTCCAGTCGTCGATGACGTCGTGGTCGTCGAAGATCATGCAGCTGGGTACGGTCGAAAGCAGCCAGCGCAGTTCGGGGTCGCCCCAGGACTCGTCGTAGAGGTGGGTGTACTCCTCGTAGTCGGCGACCTGGTCCGGCGGGGCGGCGGAGCCGGTGCCGGCGGCCCGCCGATGCCGGGCGATCCAGGCGCGGGTGTCGGCGGACGTCTCGTCCGCGTACACCTGGTCGCCGAGGAGGAGGAGAACGTCCGGACGCTCGGCCTCCGGGTCGGCGGCGAGCCGGGCGGATAGGGTGTCGAGGACATCGGGGCCCACCGGATCGGGCTCGCCCGCAGCAGGCGCCGCCCACCGGCACGAGCCGAAGGCAACCACCGCGCCCGTCGCCGGGACCGGCGGCGTGTGGATGGTGCTGGGGGGCTGGGGCGAGTCCGCGAGGGGCCACACCCGCTCGCCGTCGAGCAGCACCTCGTACGTTGTGGCGGACCCAGGGGCGAGCCCGGTCACGACCACCAGTGCGTAGTGGTGGCCGACGACGCAGAACGTGGGAGCCGAACCACCGCCGCCGCCCGTGCACCGGACCTCCGCCGTGCACGCCCGGTCGGTCTCGACCCACACCGTCGCGCTCGTGCCCGACTCCCAGTCCACGTGGCGCAGGAGCGGGCCCAGCCTCAGACCGGCCATCGCGAGTCCCCTTCCGGTGCTCCGCACGGTACGGAACGGCCGCTCTGTACAGTACTGAACGGCGGCGGAAACGGCGCCGATGCGCTGCCCGGCCGCCCCGCGTCGGACCTGGCGGACACGGGAGCAGCGGGTCAGCAGCGACGGCCCGCGCCTGGACGCGTACGGCCGCCCGCGCCGCCGACGGCGGGGTCTCGGTGCAGGTGTGGTCGGTGGTGTCCCATACCAACGCACCGAAAAACCCCTCTGCCAATCCCGGTTCACCTGACGGTCGTGACGCCGGTAAGCGAGGGTAAGTGGAAACGCAACGCCAGCCCCCAGCTCTGCGCGGGGCCCCCGGCCGATGCTTTTCGTCGCGTGCGCGTCTCGACAGGTGCTGTGCATGTCACTGATCAGCGGTAACACCGCACCGAGTTGGCGGGGGGTCGGTGGATGGTGGGGGCGCCGCGGCGGCTTCCGCTGTCGTCCATGACATGGTGCGTGGACGGGACAGCACGTGTGAGCATCTCCAGCGATGCCGCGGTCCTGATCAGCGCCTCGGGGGCCGTGACGTTCGACATCACTTAGGGCCAGAAGGGCCCCCAGGCTGAGAACATCAACCCGGCGTAACCCTTCCCACCCCGCCCTGCGACCGTACGGGCGCCCGCAGTCCGGTCGGACAAGAGCGCCTGAGCGTCGGCGGGACTCGCGGCCTGAGACCTGGGCCGCGCAGCATCTGCTGCGCGGACTGACCCAGGCCAAGACTGCCTGCCGCGCCGCTGGGCTTAGTGCGCCGGCTCCGGCCGTAGCAACTGCGGGGCCGACAGGTGGCCGCAAGAGCAAGGCGGTGGCGGCCTGGCTGCGGCCGCCAACCGCGGCGAGCGACGCGAGTACGGACCTCTTGGCCGCGTTCTGCCCGTGGCGCACCTCGCGAGCGCTACCTGGTCTGTCACGCGCCCAAGCTCCACCCAAGCGCCCACATGCAGCGCATCCGCCGCCGGGTACCCCGAGCACCCCGGTGCGGTGCTTACGGCCCTGGCGCCTGCGCTTGTTTGACCGGCGTCTGCGTACCGTCCGCGTGGCCGGCTGGGGGGATCGAGCCCATCCCGGCGGCCGACGGCGCCGGAATCGGTCGGCGTCCGCAAGGCAGCCTCAGGTACGTGTGAAGGCGTGGGGTGGGGTGTGTGGGGTGATCCGGGGGCTTGCAGGAGTGGTGTGGAGGGCCTGAGAGACTGCTCGGTATGGATATCCAGCGCAGGAACAACGTCACCGTCACCGGCAATCCCCATGGCCCGACGGTGGTCCTTGCGCACGGATTCGGCTGTGACCAGAACATGTGGCACCTCACCGTCCCCGCCCTGGCCGAGGACTACCAGGTGGTGCTGTTCGATTACGTGGGTTCGGGCCGCTCGGATCTCTCCGCGTTCTCCGAGACCCGCTATGCATCCCTCGGCGGTTACGCCCAGGACGTGGTGGACGTGTGCGACGCGCTCGACCTGCGAGGCGCGGTGTTCGTGGGGCATTCGGTCTCCGCGATGATCGGTGTGCTGGCCGCCCAGATGGCTCCGGAGCGGATCGGGGCGCTGGTGATGGTGGCGCCCTCTCCCCGGTACATCGACGACGAGGGCTACCGGGGCGGGTTCTCCGCCGAGGACATCGAGGAGCTGCTCGATTCGCTGGAGTCGAACTACCTGGGCTGGTCCGCGGCGATGGCGCCGGTGATCATGGGGAACGCGGACCGGCCCGAACTCGGTGAGGAGCTGACCAACAGCTTCTGCGCAACCGACCCGGCGATGGCGCGCGTCTTCGCCCGCACCACCTTCCTGTCCGACTCGAGGGACGACCTCAACAAGGTGAGCGTGCCGACGCTGGTGCTGGACTGCACCCAGGACGCCATCGCCCCGCGCGAGGTCGGCGCCTTCGTGCACCAGGCGATCCCCGGCTCGACACTGATCACCCTGGATGCGACCGGGCACTGCCCGCACCTGTCCGCACCCGAAGCCACCAACGAAGCGATCGCCGGCTTCCTGGCGGGCCTGCGGTGATGTGCCGCACCGGTCAGCAGGACCCGTACGACGCCGACGACGAGAAGACCTCGGATGCGGTGTTCGCCGCGCTGCTGGAGGACAGCGCGGAGGAGCTGTACGAGTGCGCACCGTGCGGGTACCTGTCCACGCTGATGGACGGCACCATCGCGAAGATCAACACGACGCTGCTGGACTGGCTGGGCCTGAACCGGGAGGCGGTGGCGGGCCGGATGCGGTTCACCGACCTCCTGACCGTGGGCGGAAAGCTCTACCACGAGACCCACTTCGCGCCCCTGCTGCGGATGCAGGGCGAGATCGGCGGCGTCGCCCTGGAGATCAAAAAGGCCGACGGCGTCCGCATGCCGGTGCTGGTTTCCTCCACGGTCAAGCGCGGGGTCACGGGTGAGCCGCTGCTGATCCGCACCACCCTCTTCGACGCCCGCGACCGCCGCGCCTACGAAGAAGAACTCCTGCGGGCCCGCAAAGCCGCCGAGCAAGCACACCGGCAGGCCGAAGCCGACCGGGCCCGCCTCCAGGACGCCCTCGCCGCGCTCCAGTCGTCGCTGCTGCCCGACACCCTGCCGCCCATCCCCGGCATGGAGAGCGCCGCGCACTACCGCACCGCCTCACCCGACAGGCTCGGCGGCGACTTCTACGACGTCTTCCCCCTCGACGCCACACGCTTCGCCTTCTTCCTCGGCGACGTGTGCGGCAAGGGCCCGCAAGCCGCCGCCGTTACCTCGCTGACCCGCTACACCTTGCGCGCCGCAGCCCTCCACGACCCCGACCCCGTCTCAGCCCTCACCACGTTGAACAGAGTCCTTCACGAGCGCTACAGCAGCGGTGACCCCCGCTACTGCACCGCCATCTTCGGCACCCTCGAACCCGACCCGGTGACCGGGCAGGCCACGGTCCACCTGGCCTCGGGCGGCCACCCGCCGGCCCTGATCCTGCGCGCCGACGGCACAGCCGACTCCCTGCCCACCCCCGGCGGCCTCCTCGTCGGCATCCTGCCCACCGCGACCTTCGCCCCCGCCACTGCCACCCTGGGGCCCGGCGACACCATGCTGCTGTACACCGACGGCCTCACCGAAGCCCGCACCGGCGAAAGCCGCACTGACCTGTACGGAGACGAAGCCCTGCGCGCCTTCGCCACCGATCAGGCCAGCCGGTCCCCGCAATCGGTGATGAGGGCACTGACCGGCTTGCTGGACAGCTTTGGTGACGGCCTCGACGACGACACCGCCCTCCTCGCCCTCGGCGTCCCCGCCGCCAGTTCGCGGGAGCCGGCATGAGCCCGCTGACCATCGAGGTCCGGGACACCCAGACCGGCCCGGTGGTAGCGGTCATCGGGGAGCTCGACTACGACACCTCCGCCGAGCTACGCCACCTCCTTGCCGCCCTCCCTCTCAAGCCGAGCCAGCGCCTTGTTCTGGATCTTGCCCGCATGGAGTTCTGCGACTCCAGTGGCATCAGCGCGCTGATCGCCGCCCGCAACCACGCCCAGTCGGCCGGAGCCGACATCGCCCTCGCTGCGGTGCCGGCCAACACGCTGCGCGTCCTGCGTGTCGTCGGACTGGACCAGGTCTTCCCACTCCATCCCGCGGCCGAGTCCGCGACCGAACCCTGACCGCGGCACCGTCTGACCCCGACGGAAGGCCAGTCGCTCGCCGTACGCGGCTGCAGGCCGTGACGGGGTTCAACGGTGATCGGGCGGGTAGGCGACGGCCACCTGTTGAATCCGCCGGTGAAAGGCAACCACCCATGTTGATGGCTCACCCGGCCGTGCTCCCCGGTCTCGTCGACCGGTACTGGGCGCTGTCCGTGCTCGACGCCGCAGAAGGCGGCTCACCCGTGCGCAGGGAGATCGAGGACGTCGAGCGAGCGCTCTGCGTGTCCACCGGTACGACAGATGTGCACGCCGCCCTTATTGCCGCCCGCCATCACCTGCCTGGCACGGGTACCCTCGATGACTCCGTGCTCGTCGCTGGCTGACCGAATCAGCCGTCAGTGGGCACCACCGGCTCTGACGCAGGCAGAGGCGAGGCACGAGGCGGGATGCCTGTGGTGCGTGGGCACGCTCCAGACTGAAGGCGGACAGTTTGGCCTGGACTGGCCGCGGACGGCTCCCGTCGCGGCAGCTGCCGGTGAAGGTCACCCGATCGGATGCGAAGAAGTGCCGGTGCGGCTGGTGCGGCAGAGGCTGGGCCCATGGCCGCCAAGCTGATCATCTACCCGCCGGACCAGCAGGGCTGGCGCCGCGTCCGCTATGACGGCGTCGCCATCGGAGTGGCACACCGTCCGGCAGATGTTCGGGCCTTTCTCGCAGCTGCCGGGATGGAGAACGCCGAGGACGTCGACCTCAACGACCCCGACTTCGTGGAGTGGAGGGGGGCCGGCCCCGAGGCGTGGGAACCGTTTCCCTAACCGATTCCACGTTCCAGGTGGCGACGTCCGGTGGGGGACTGCGGCCCGGCGGTGTGCTCGGCGGTCGGTTCCCGAGAGGGCGACCGTCGTGAGTCGCGCGATGCCGGTCGTGAGTCGCGCGATGCCGTTGGGGCGGGACGGCAAGCACCAAGGGGTCCTGCCCGGACGAATCGGAGGACGCGGCCTCCCGTTTACGCCCAGCCGCGCCCGGCAGCGGGATCAGTGCCGAACTCGTGCCCGACCGGAGACGGCCGTGCGGCGACCAGAGGAGCAGAGCGGTGACGGAGACGGGCCCGATCGTCGTGTTCGCGAACTTCCTCTCGGACTTGGCGGTGGATCTCGACGAGGGTCAGATCCTGACGACGTGGGCCCAGCAGGCACCGCGGAAGGCGTGGCTGCTGCGCCCGGGCGACGTGTTCGTCACCCCCGTGCCGCTGAGCCGGGAATTCTTGCGGTACGTGTACGACCTGACCGGGGTGCCCCCGGAATCGGTGGCGGTCGTCGAGGTACCACCCGCCGGAGCCGTTCCGCTGGCGCGGGCGGTGCGCGAGGCTGGCCTCGTCGAGCAGGTCCGGGCTCTCGCCGGTGACCGGGGCGCGGCGCTGCTGCCGACGGCGTTGGACGCGTCGGCGATCGCGTTCGCCCGGGACATCGGCATCGCGGTGCACCCGTACCCCACGGTCGAGGCCGCCGAAGCAGCGCTGCAGATGACCATGCTGCTCAATACGAAGACCGGCTTCCGCGAGACGGCCGCACAACTGGGCATGCGGCTGCCGGCGGGCCGGATGTGCCGACGCCCCGAGGTGGAAGGCGCGGCGCGCGATCTCCTGCGGGATCACGAGCGTGTCGTGGTGAAGCCCGACCGTTCGGCCGGAGGGCACGGGATGCGCTTCGTGTCCCGCGACGACCTCAGGGGCGGGGCGAGCCTGCCGCTCGATACGGTCGGTGGGCCCGAAGGGCTATGGGTGGTGGAGGAGTACATCGACGTGGCCCAGTCGGTCAGTGTCCAGCTGGAGGTCTCCGGCTCCGGGACGCGCGCGCTCTTCAGCGGTGCGATGCGCACGGTTCAGGGCTCCTTCACGGGATACGCCTCTCCGCTGCCGCCGTCCGGCGCGCACGTGGCCGACGAGCTGGAGGAGTGGGGGACGGCCCTGGGGCGCCACCTGGCCGATCACGGCTACGCCGGGCCCTTCGGGCTCGACGCGCTGGTGGACACCGAGGGTGTCGCGTACGCGAGTGAGAGCAACATCCGCCGTACGGCCACCACCACACCCCACGCCATGGTCACCCGGCTGACTGCGGGATCGGCCGCGCCGCCCCCGGCATGGTCGGTGTCGAAGGGCTCGACCCGGACCCCCATGGACTTCGATGAGGCGCTCGCCCGGCTGCGCGCTTCCCGCCTTGCGTTCGACCCGGATCGCGGCGAGGGCGTGGTCCTCTACGCGGACGTGCCGCCCGACGGCCGTTCCTGGAGGTACGCGGTGATCGCCAGGAGTGCCGGGGACGTGGAGGAGCAGGAAACCCTCTTGGCCGAGGTCCTCGAATTCGAGGGTGGCTGACTCCGTCACGAGGCTGGTCCCGGCACCCAGGGGGTGCCGGGACCAGCCTCGTCGTACGGGAATGCGATCAGGCGGGGCGGCCGCCGAAGGGAGCGCCGGTGCCGTAGTACGTGCCCAGCTCCTCCCGGTAGCCCGCGTCGCCGAGGTGCTTGTCCCGGTGGAACTCGGGGGCGTCCTTGATCTGTTCCTTGGTGCGGTCGACGAAGACCTTCTGCTCCTCCGGGTCGATCCTGACGACGGTGCTGGCCGGCAGGAGGACTTCCTTGCCGAAGATCCAGACACCGGTGTCGACCACCAGGTAGGCGTCACCGACCTCGTCGGAGTGCTTGTCGACCTTGCCGATGCTGCCGTCGGTCGCCTCGACCTTGTAGCCGGTCAGGTCCGTACCGGCCAGGTGGCCTGCGGTCGGCTGGTAACTCCACACATGCTCAGTCACGCGAAAAACAACTCCTCCGGTCAATGGAGGACGACGGAAAGGTGCTTCTCCGTCGATCCTCCCTGTTCCGTACGTCGTGCTCGGCGGATGGTCCTGCGTTCCGCCTGAACTTCGCCTGCCCCGCCTTTGCGACTTCACGCACCCGGATAGAAATTCCGGACCGGGGGCGGCCGTCGATCATTGGGGGTGAGCAGGATCCTGCTGAGTTACGGCTACCTGCGGTACCAGCGGCCACTACCGCCCTTGGGGCGGGCGACGAAACCGATCAGCCACAGGATCAGGACTGCGATAGCCACCCACCAGAGAATCTTCACCGCGAAACCCGCGCCGGGGCTGCGCGCACGTGGAGAGTCGCCTTACGCCGGATGGCCCCATCGGCCACTCGGCGAGAGGGCGTTGGGGCAGAACATCCTCCATGGACAGCAATCACGAGATGGATCCGGCCCACGAGATTCCGGAGGGTGTCGACGAGAAGACGGTGCGCGCTCTGGGCGCGCTTTCGAAGGCGCTGGAAACCACGGAAAGGGCCCGCGGCCACCTCTACGGGTTCCACCAGCTGACCGGAACCGCGGACTTCGAGCTCGGCGACGCGGCCCAGCTCCTGCGCGAGGCGGGGCACGAGGAACAGGCCGCCCGCGTCGAGCGCGAGATCGTGGGCCGCAACGTCATCCCGGGCCACTGGACGTTCCAGATCATCGAGGCCTACAACGCCACCTACTACCAGCCCTTCGCCGCGGTGGAACGGAGAATCGTCGACGAGGTGGCCGGCGGGCGGGACCACCTTTTGGAGGCCCGCCTCAAAACGATTCGCCGCACCCCTCACCATCCTGATCACACCGCAACGCCCCCCTCCTGAAAGAAGGCCGCGCTCGGCTGGGGGCGTGGGTGAGGGCCACCGGAACCCAGGTGACCGACCGCGGCTCGACAGAGGGATCTCGACAGAGGGATGAGGCAGGCGCGCACAGGCTCCTCATGCTGCGGGGTGCGCTCCGACGGCCTGTCGGTACGCCACGTGTCCGCCCAGCGCGCCGCTGACGGCTACGGCAGCCAGCCCGCCCAGGGCCCACAGCCGGCCCTTCGCCGAGCGGCTGCGGAGCCGTGCAGCCAGTGAGGCGGTGTAACAGGCCACCGCAGCAACGTTGGAGGCCGCGTGGACCAGGCCGACCCGGGCCTGCTCGGGCGGCAGGTCCGCCCAGTCCGCCCAGCCGGCGACCGCGGCCGGTGCGACACCGGCCAGTCCGACGGCGGTCAGGGTGGTAGCCGCGTGGTGTGTTCCGGGCACGAAGTCGAGTACCGAGGCCGACAGCCAGCATCCGATGGGTACCTGCACGAGCACGGGATGCACGGGGTGGCCCAGCGGTCTGCCGCGCAGCAGATCGCGCATGCCGCCCAGGGGGAGTGAGCGGATCCCCCGCTGCAGCGCCCTGACGGCCGGATCGGCCACCGTTGTCCGTTCGAGCCGGTCCAGGGTCTTCAGCCAGCATGCTGAGGCAGTGTCGAGGGCCGTGGTCGGCCCGTCCGTGGGAGAGGTGTTGCGGGTGCGTGAGTTCATACACGACGCCTACCCGCTGCCCTGCAGCCGTCCCGCCGTGGCCTCGACTGCACCCGAACGACAGGCCCGCCACATGGGGGAGCCCGCCCCGGTCTCCGGTCTCCGGTCTCCACCACCGTCCCGATCCGGCTGGTTCTCCGACTGGTTCCTGCGCAGGCCCGCGCAGAGCTCCTGCTCATCGGGCCGGCCGCCCGTCGTGATAGGCGAGGGGATCGTTCTCCCCATGAGGCATGTTTCCTCCGGCAGAGTTATTGACCAGGGGGATAGGCGGGGCTTCGGGGCCCAAAATCCTTGTGGCCGGTACGAGCCGTCGGATCGGTCGGGCCGACCCGTCCGGTTCACGCGTGGGGATACTCCTGGTCCTTCTGGTCGCGCGCATGCTCGTCCGGGGTCTGCCAGGAGTCCTCGCGGCGCTGTGCGACGGGGTTCTGCGCGGCTGGAGGTGCCTCCCGGCGCCGGCGTCTACTCCCGTACCAAAATGCACCGATCAGGAGGACGACGAGGACCACTCCGGCGAAGATGAGGAAGAGTGAGGCCTGGCCTTCGGCCGCGAGTGTTTCGATAACAGTCATGCGCGGCCCCTACCCGCGATGCGCGGACATACCAGACGTCGAACGGGTGTATGCCGAAGGGTGTGCCTTCCCTGTGTTCCCAAGCGGACGGCGTAGACGTGTCGCCCGTCCTGGCCAATCCCCCGTTCCGGACGAGCGATCCGAGGGTGGGCCGGGTACACGGGCCTGGGGTGGCCGGCCGCGTCGCCCGGTGCTGCGAAGTCTGGAGGCTGTGGTGGACGGGATCGTGCTGCTCAAGGAAGACCACAAGACGGTCGAGAAGCTGTTCAAGCAGTTCGAGAAGGCCGGCGACGATGCCCACGCGGAGAAGCGGAGAATCGCCGACCAGGTGATCGACGAGCTGACCACCCACACCTGGATCGAGGAGAAGATCTTCTACCCGGCTGCCCGGGAGGCGGCGCCCGACACCAAGGACCACGTCCTGGAGAGCATCGAGGAGCACCACGTCGTGCTGTGGATGCTCTCCGAGCTCAAGGACCTCGACGCAGCAGACGAGAGGTTCGACGCCAAGATGAGCGTGCTGATGGAGAACGTCCGCCACCACGTCGAGGAAGAGGAGAAGGAATGGTTCCCCGACGTCCGCAAGGCCATGGGCCGTAACCGCCTCACGGAACTCGGCGAACAGATGGAGAAGGCGAAGAAGAAGGCTCCGGGCGAGCCCCTTGCCGTCCCGAGCGCCAAGCACTGACTGCGTCCTGCCCCTGACTCCCTCGCGCACGTGCTGGTACAAGGCCTCGACCGCGTTGCGTTGAAGGGGCAGGGCGATGACGAGCGGGTCCGGGAAGGCATCGCGCACCTGCGCGAACGGGGAACGGCGCCCGCACGCAGCGCCGGCTGTACGCCGGCGGGCACGAACTCGCATCCGTCGTCACTCGGTGTGCGGAGGCGACGATCAAGCCGTGAGGCGCCGCGGCGGCTCGGGCAGGACCCTCCGTGTCCGTGGCCGATGTGATGTGGAGGCCGAACCGGGCAGACGCGAGGCTTACCGACAGGAATGTGACGAGCGATGAGCGGAGTACGCGATGACCACGTCCAGGAAGCGCGACCCGGCGCCTACCCCTCCGTCGCAGGCTCCCGGCGAGAGCGGCGACCCGGAGGCCCGTGAGGAGGCGGAGGAAGCGGTGCTTCCCGACACGCACGAAGGCGAGGCCGGCGACGTATCGACTCCGGGCAGCCATGCGCAGCGTCGAGCCGCCGGGAACGCGAAGCCTGCCGGCCGGGACACCTGACCGAGGGCCCTCGTACGGGCGGGCTCGGTCTGCGAGCGGCCCGTGAGTCACCCGGCGCTGCGCGTCCCGGGTGGATCCTGCGGGTCGACGCCGGTGGAGGCGGATGCGTCCTTGGAGGCCTTGCGGCCGGGGCCCTTGGCGGGGGCGTACTCCTCCGGGTGGAAGGAGCGATGCGCGCTCGGATTGCCCCGCTGCCGGGTCTCGTCGACGTCGGGCGACCAACCGTGCTGCTCGGTTCCCTTGTGCGGACCCGGGCCTTCGCCGTGCCGGGGTTGGGATGTGGTCGCACGTGGCGGTATGCCTCAAACGTGTTGGGCGCGGTGGAGGAGGGCGTGGAGGCCGTGAGCGCGCAGGGCGGCCCGGGCGGCGTTCGCTCCGGGTGCGCCGTGGACGCCGCCGCCGGGGTGGGCGGCCGCGGAGGCGAGGTAGAGGTGCTTGACGGGGGTCTCCGGGCGGCCGGTGCCGGGGGTGGGGCGGAAGACCGCCTGTTGGTGGAGGGCGGTGGTGCCGTTGTTGATGGCGCCGTTGTGGAGGTTCTCGTTCATGGCCTGCAGCGTGGTGGGGGCCAGGATCCGCCGGGCGTCGATGAGCCCGCGGAAGCCGGGCGCGAAGCGTTCCACCTGCGCTTCGATGCGGTCGGCCATGGCTTCCTGGTCGCCGGTGTCCCAGCGCCCGGTGATGCGGTCGGGGCCGGCGTCGGAGGTGATGTGCTGCGGGACGTGCGTGTAGGCCCACGCCGATTCCGTGCCGGCCGGTGAGCGGGTCGGGTCCGCGGTGGTCATCTGGCCGAACAGGGCGAACGGCTCGTCGGGGACTTGTCCCATGGCGATCTGTGCGGCGAAGCGGGTCAGGCCGTCGACGCCGTCGGCCACGTGGACCGTCCCCGCCCCGGTGGCCTGCGGCGCCGTCCACGGCACCGGGCCGGTCAGCGCCCAGTCGACCTTGAACGTCGCGAAGTCCCACTGGAAGCCTTCCAGGTCCCGCAGCAGGCGGGACGGCAGGTGTTCCTCGCCCACGAGGTCCCGGTACAGGGCCGGTGCCGACGTGTCTGCCAGTACGGCCCGCCGCGCGCCGACGGTTTCCCCGCCCGCGGTCCTGACCCCGACCGCCCTGCCACCACGTACGACGACGGACGCGACCCGCTCCCCGCAGCGCAGGACACCTCCCTTGCGCCGCAGGCGGCTCACGAGCGCCACAGTCAGGACACCGGCCCCGCCGACGGGCACCGGGAAGCCGTGGCTCTGGCCGAGCATCGACATCAGCCAGCCGAAACCGCCGCTGCCCGCCGCCTCGGGAGCCAGGTCGGCGTGCAGCGCGTTGCCGGCGAGCAGGAGCCGGCCCCCGTCCCCGGCGAACTCCTCCTCGCCCAGCCGGCGCACCGGCAGGGCCAGCTGCCGCGCCATCCGCAGGCCCCCCGAGGCGCGGAGTTTCGTAGCCAGCCGGAGCCCGGAGCGGATCGGGGGGAAGGGCGTGAACAGGGCTTGCACGAGGTCCGGCCCCACCCGGGCCCACGTCCGGTACAGGTCCTCCCAGGCGTCGGCGTCGGCAGCGGCGAAGCCGGCCAGGCCGGCGCAGGTGTCCTGCACCCGGCGCTCCAGCACCGCGCACCGCCCGTCCAGCAGCGGGTGGGCCAGTACGGACGGGGCGTGGCTCCACCGCAGGCCCTCCGCGGCCAGGTCGAGACCCGCGAGGACCGGGGAGGCGGCGGCGAGCGGATAGAAGGCGCTGAAGACGTCCGAGACGTAGTCGGGGTGCACCCCGCGGTCACTGCGTACGGCTCCTCCGGGCTCCTCCTGTGCCTCCAGGACCTCCACGCTCCATCCGGCGTCGGCCAGCAGGTTCGCAGCCACCAACCCGTTCGGGCCGGCGCCGATCACCACCGCGTCAGGCACGGAGCACCTCGCCGGGCTGCTGCTCCACGACCCTGGCCAGGCGGGCCAGCATGCCCCGGTGCCGGAGCTGGAGGGCCGTTTCGACGACGGAGTTGTGCAGGGACCCTCCTAGGCCGCGCAGGGGATGCTCGTCGCAGACGACGAGAGTCTCCTCGCCCCACGGCCGGAGCTGGAGGAAGATCCTCGCGGTGCCCAGGGCCTTGAACGACGCCTCCAGTTCCAGCTCCCGGCCGGGCTCCCGATGCCGGACCGTGGTCACCCCTTCGGTCGACCAGGGGCCCAGCCGTACGGTGTAGCGGAGCCGGGATCCGACCTCCGGCCAGTCCTGATCGAGCGGTGTGGACTCGGACGGGCCCACCACCCACTCCCCGTACAGGGTCGGGTCGGCGAGCACGGCCCACACACTTCGAGGGGGGCGCCGGATGAGCTGATGACGGACTGCCACGGGAACTCCTCCTGCTACCGGAACGGCCGGACGGTGCGCATCGCGTGAGTAGTACCCGAGCCGGGGGAGGGCGGAGCGGCCCGGCCCCCGAGGGCGTGTCACACGGTCAGCGGCCGAGGGCGTTCTTGAGCTGCTGCTTGGTCATCGTGGAGCGGCCATCGACGCCGCGCTTCTTCGCCTCCTGGTAGAGGTCGTCCTTGGTGCGTTCGGAGGAGCTGCCGCCGCGGGACTTCTCGCCGCCGCGTTGCGAGGCGGACTTGCCCTGCGTGGAACTGCGGCTCGCGGTCTTGCTCTCCCCGGAACGGGCGCGTTCCTTGTTCACCGTGCGGGAGGCCATCTCCTTCGCGCGTTCCTCCGACATGCCGCGCTTCTCGCCCGACTCCTTGATGTGTTCGTACTGACGCTCGCGCTTGGGGCCGGACCCTCGGGGCATGACGGACCCTTCGTCGCCGGTGTGATGTCACGGTCATGGTGCGCGTACCCCGATTACGCCGCATCTCACGCAATTCGGACCGATAGCTCTTGTCGCGAAGGCTTGTCGTGGTGTTCGTTGTGGCACATGGGGAGACCGGGAGCCGATCGTCCGAACGGGAGGCGTGCGGGCGCGTTACTCCGTGGCCTCTGCCAGGCTCGCACTGTGCCTGCAGGGCAGTGGGCCGCGGCACAGGGGTTCCGATTGCACCGCCGGAGGGAGGCCTCGTGCAGACGTTCCTTCCGTTTCCGTCGTTCGACGCCTCGGCGGCCGTGCTGGACGTGCGGAGGCTCGGCAAGCAGCGCGTTGAGGCCGTGCAGGTGCTGCGTGGCCTGGTCGTTCCGGGGTACGGATGGCGCAGGCACCCCGCGGTGCGGATGTGGGCGGGGTACGAGGAGGCACTCGTCCGGTACGGGTTGGAGATCTGCGGGGTCTGGACCGCCGAAGGGCATGCCGATACCTGCGCCGTCACCCTGGTCCAGGACTTCGATGCGTGGCAGCCGGGGGGAGCCCCGCGGACGCAGGAGCAGTTGGCCGTCGACGGGGACCTGCCGCCATGGCTGGGCGCACCGGACTTCCATCGAAGCCATCAGTCCGCGCTGGTGCGCAAGGACCCGGCCTTCTACCAGGAGCATTTCCCTGGGGTGCCGGCCGACCTGCCGTACGTATGGCCCCGGTCCGACCGGGAGACGGACGGCGTGCCATGAGCGCCGGACCTTGCGCGGAGGGGAGCAACCCCGCCCGGGATCGCCTACGCCCTCGTACGGTTGGCGCTGGGTGAGCCGGATGCCCGAGCGTGCGAGATGCAGACCGAACCGGTCCGAGAGGATGTCGTTGTCCCGGAAGTGGGCGTAGCCCTTGCCCGGGCGGGTCACCTCCACCGTGGTGCCGGTCGCGGCAGCGACCCCTTCCACCTGTGTCGTGTGGCGCAGGGCCCGGCCGGTGTGGCTACCGGGCGGCCGGGCCCTGCTTGCGTGGGACAACCCGTCGTTCGGTCTTCCCATCTGGACTGTCACACGCGGGGGTGCCTGGGTCGTGCCGAGTGTGGCGGGTGGGTGACCCGGCGACCTGGACGGCAACGTCAGCGGTCCCGGCCCATGCCCGACGTCGAGCATGGGCCCGTATCCCGCCCCACCCTCGTCAGCAGCCCTACCGTGCTGGAACGGACCTCGGCCGCGGGGGTGTCGGCGGGCAGCGCGAAGGTGATCTTGGCGGAGTTCTTGCGCAGGGCGCGGCAGTCGTGCTGCAAGAGGTCGCAGGCGACGAAGTGGGCCAGCCATCGCGCAGCGAGGCCGGCGGCGCCGCGGGCTCGGGTGGCGGCCCGGCGCCGCAATGCCTCGAAGGGCAAGCGCTCTGCTTCTGTGTCCCGGACGACGAGTGCGCCGTCGAGGACCAGGCCGTGCGGCATCTGCGCTTCGGCGGCCGCCACCAGGCCCGGTGACCGGTCCTGCACCAGTGCCCCGCGGCGGGTCTGCACCAGCACCGTGTCGCCCGGGACGGCTGAGGTGAAGAGGAGCCGCCCGGTGGCCGTACAGCTTCTGCTCATACGCCGCCCCCGCCCGCAAAGCGGCGGGGTCCGGCACGGCTTCCGCGGCCTGCGCCGGCATCGGCTCAACCGGCGGTCTGCGTGTCACTGGATCTCCTCACGGCTGCGCCTCTTCCAGAGGCGGCCAGACCAGCGCGCCAGCCGCCTGCCCGTTGCCGCAATCGGCGAGCCGTCCCGCCACAGGTCAAGGGCTTGCGGCTGGCGTGGGCGGGCCCTCCCGTTCGCGCTTACGGGGTGAGGGTGAAGAGGGCGCGTGCGCCGGTGATGTCCAGAAGGCGCAGGGCCTGGTCGGGGAGCCCGCGCAGTTCCAGGATGCCTTGCTCGGCTTCGACGCGGTTGCGGAGGGTGAGGAGGGTGTTGAGGCCGGAGGAGTCCATGAATGTGACGGCCGACAGGTCCAGGACGAGGGTGAGGCCACCCAGGGCAAGGGGGTCGGTGGCCGCAGTGATGTGCGGGACGGTGTCCATGTCGAGCGCCCCGGTGATGGTCAGGACGGTCCGTAGTCCGGCGTGCGTGGCCGTGTCGATGTTCAAGGTGGGGCGCATGGTTGTCGGATCCGCCTTTGTGGGTCGGAGCCCATTGCGGTCGGCTCCCGGATTCGGGCGGAGTAGGCCGTCAAGCGCGCGGCCGCTATGGGCCGCGCAAAGCCGAGCGAGACCACCCGTACCTCCACTGGCCACCCGAGTGGCCTCGCGGTGGCGCGGGGTCTCCCACCAGACCAGGCTGGTTGTCCCTCGAGCGTGTCACGCGCCCGCTGCAAAGGCCAGACCGCACCCGCCCATGTCCTCCCACCAGGGCGGGAGGGCGCCAAGGCCCGGCTGTTGTTCCTACCAGGGGGCGTGGGCGCAGATGGTTTTGCCACCCCGGGGGGTGGGTTCGGTGTGGGTGCGGGTGGTGAGGCGGTCGATGAGGTGCCATCCGTAGCCGCCGCTCCCGTCGGTCCGGGGCAGGCGTGGTTCCGCCGGTTCGGGGCTGGTGTCGGTGACGCGGATTTCGATGTGGTCGTCGTGGAGTTCGAGGTGGAGGACGGCA
The DNA here is from genome assembly GCF_035989885.1 of Streptomyces sp. NBC_01232. Classification (GTDB taxonomy): domain Bacteria; phylum Actinomycetota; class Actinomycetes; order Streptomycetales; family Streptomycetaceae; genus Streptomyces. Next base: position 1,079,091 of record NZ_CP108518.1, on the reverse strand, counting down.
GAGCCGGCGGTATGGCGGATCGCGTTGGTGACGAGCTCCGTGACGACCATGAGGACCGCGTCGGTGTACTCAGCCCGTGCGGGCACCCGGACCTGCGCGGCATGATGGAGGAAGTCGTGGGCGATACCCCGGGCAGTCGTCGTGGGCCGGCCGGTGCGGGGCACAGGCTGATCAAGGACGAGCAGGGGCGAAACCACGGAGTCACCCTCCAAGGTGGGCTTGCCCTGCACCTGCCCCCGCTGCGGGCCCCCACCCCATTTCGGCCCACCCGTGCCAGTCTCCGTGATCAGGTGTTCGTTCAGGGGCTTTCGTCGTGGGGGCCGTGCCAATCGAGGCACAGGACGGTGGCGTCGTCCTTCGGAGGCCCGCCGTCGTAGGCGTCGCTGACCGCACCGACCAGCGCACGCACGACCTCACGCGGGTGCTCCTCCGCAGTCTTGCGCAGCAGGCCCGGCAAATCGACCGATTCGGCGTCGCGTTCCTGCATGCCGTCCGTGTGGAGCAGGAGTCGGTCACCAGGTTGCAGGTCGAGGTCCTGAACCAGGTAGGCGCCTTGGGCCGAGACACCGAAGGGCATGTTCACGGCCAGGCGGAGTTCGTCGACCGTGCCGTCCCGCAGGCGCAGCGGCCAGGGGTGGCCGGCGTTGACGAGCTGGGCGCTGGTGCCGTCCAGGGCGATGCGCAGCAGCTGCCCGGTGGCGATGGTCTGGCGGCCGTGGTCGAGGAGCGCCCGGTTTACCTGGCGGGCCTGTTCGGCGAGGTCCTCCCCGGCCCGGCGGGCGCCGCGGGAGGCGTTGACCAGGAGGGTCGCCATGAGGGAGGCGCCCACGTCGTGGCCCATGGCATCGGTGATCGACAGGTGCAGGGTCTCCGTGTCGAGGCTGTAGTCGTAGGTGTCGCCAGCGATGTCGGACGCCGGAACCAGGGCGCCGGCGAGGGTGAACTGCGGGGCCTCGCAGGCGGCAGCGGTGGGCAGGAGCTGGCGCTGGATCTCCGCCGACAGGCTCACCGTCGTGGTGCGGTTGCCCCAGTGGTAGAGGTCGGTGAAACGGCGGTCGGTCACGATGATGTACGCCAGAGCGTGCGCGGCCTCCGACACCTGCTCCAGCACGTCCGCTGTGACATCGGTCAGGAACAGTTCCAGGACACCGATGGTGTCGCCGCGATTCGTCACCGGCGCGAGGACGCGTTGTCCCTGCCCGCCGTCCGGAGCGAGGACCACGCGTTGGTTGCGCAGAACCTCGTCGTAGACGCTGCGGCCCAAGAGAGACACCTGCGCGGCGCGATCCTCGTGATGCTCGCCTGCCGTGTCATGGACCCGCAGTAGACGCCGGCCCACCACGTCGACGAACAGGAACGACACGTAGTGCGCCCCGAACCGGTCCCGCAGATTCCACGCCACGACATCGAGAGAGTCCACCGGCGCGGCAGCCTCCGCCGCCGCCAGCACCTCCGCCAGCCCGATCCGACCATCCGCCACATCAGCCTCCAAGGGGTTACGGGGCTCTCCTTCCCGGCGAAACGACGCCATCACCACCAAGACACTTCGTACGCCGAAGCCCGAATGGATGCACATACCCAAAGCGTCCGGCGGACGCATCTGGCGTGCGACGGGGTCTGAACAGCGGCGATGCGTGGTGAGAGCGCGGAACGCGTCCCCCTCAGCTTCCCCCGTGTTTCCCCCACAGGGTCCCCCGCAGCCGACCGGAACCCCACAGGGGCGAGGACGGCATGAAGAAGGTCCTGACACCCAACGCCGGCACCGCAGCGCGCGGTACGCATCCCCCCAGCGGATGGGTAGACGCAGGGCTCAGGTATCAGGACCACGGGCCCGCTTTCGCGACGGCGCCTGTGGCGCATGGGACGCCAGTGCCGGGGCAGGCGGCGCATCGGGGGCCGCTGCCCGCCCGTGACTGCGACGTGTGTGAAGGAGCGAGATCGTGCTGATGACTCACCCCGCTGTGCTGACACGTCTGGTGGAGGAGTACGAGAGGGAGTCGGAGCTCCGGGCCGCAGGCCCCCACGGGCCTGTACGGCAGCAGATGGAGGACGTGGTCTACACGCTGTGCGTGTCGACCGGGACGCGTGACATAGACGCAGCGCTGGCCGCGGCGCGGGAGCGGATGGACACGGCATGGCTCGGTGACGCGTACGACCCGGAGGCGGCGGCACAGGGCGGTCGGACCTTGAGCGGTACGGCGGGATAGTTCGCCCGTGCCGTACCGGCCCCGCCCGGGCCGGTACCCCGCCGCCGACCGGCGGCGGGGTGGACGGGCCGCTCAGACGGCAGTGGCCAGAACGGCGTCGATCAGTTGCCGCTGGTCCGCGGTGAGGTACGGATCCTGTAATTCCACCAGCTTGCTGTCGACGCGGACGACGTAGCGAAAGCCGTCGGGAACGGGTTCCTGACCCGCGGGGCCCTCAGTACTGAGCGCGAGCTCGGCCAGCCGTTCCAGCTCGGGCCCGTCGGCGCGGCATTCCGTTTCGAGGGACGCCGTCTTCTCCCCGCCTGCGAACCCGCCGGTGCGTGTGACGGTGATCAGCATGGTGTGGGACCTCCTTGAAGAGAACACCGCTTGGCCCTCCGGTCGTTCGGCCGGAGCCGGGCGCCCGGAGGCGGTGCATGGTTGTGGTCAGCCTTCGCCTGCCCGTAAAAGCCGCACATGCTCTGCCCCGCTTACATCGAGCTCAGAATGTCCGAAAGAGGTCCTGCCGCACCCTCGCGCCCACGGTCCCCCGCCCGTCGGCGCGCCTGACATGCAGCTCTGCCCCGCCTGAGGTGGACTTGAAGGAGGGAAACGGCACGGCTTGTCTTGCGGCAGCGGAGGCGGAGGCTGATGTGGGGCGTGATCGGATCGGACTGACCGAGGTGCTGGCGGCGGCGGAGGATGCCGCGCCGGTGGACTCCCTCGACGTCGTCGCGCGCAATCTGCATGACCGGTTCGGTGCGCGGTATGTCTCGTTCCTGTTCGTCGACGTCGTCGGCCGACGCCTCCTGCGCGTCCACGACACGGCCGCCTACCGGGAGGAGCGCGCCGTACAGGTACCCCTCGCCGGCAGCAGCGTCTACGACGAGGTCCTGCGCAGCCAGAAACCGGTGCTGGCACCGGAGGGCGAGCAGGGGCATCGGGTGCTCGCCCCTGTCACCAATCGCGGCGACACGATCGGTGTCCTGGAGCTGTTCCTCACCCAGATCGCGCCGGATGTGCTGGAACAGGTCGAAGAGGCCGCGCACGCTCTGGCGTACATCATCGTCACCGACCGCCGCTTCACCGACCTCTACCACTGGGGCAACCGCACCACCTCGGTCAGCCTGGCCGCGGAAATCCAGCGCCAGCTCCTGCCTTCGGCCCCCTCCTGCGAAGCTGCCGAGTTCGCCCTCGCCGGCGCCCTGGTCCCGGCCTCCGACATCGCCGGCGACACGTACGACTACAGCCTCGACACCGGCACCCTGCACGTGTCGATCACCGATGCCATGGGCCACGACGTCAATGCCTCGCTCATGGCCACCCTTCTGGTCAACGCTTCCCGCGGCGCGCGCCGCGCGGGGACGGACCTTGCCGAACAGGCCCGCCAAACGCACCAGGCCCTCCTCGACCACGGCCGCCGCAACTTCGCCACCGGCCAGCTGCTGCGCGTCTCCCTGGACGGCAGCAGCGCCCGGCTCGTGAACGCCGGCCACCCCTGGCCCCTGCGGCTGCGCGACGGCGCCGTCGATGAACTGAGCCTGTCCGTGGACCTGCCCTTCGGCGTCACCCACCAAGGCTCCTACCAGGTCCAAGACCTCGACCTGCGCCCCGGCGACCGCCTCGTTCTCCACACCGATGGCGTGCAGGAACGCGAAGCCGAAGCAGTCGACCTGCCCAGCCTCATCCTCAAGACGGCAACCGAGCATCCGCGCGAGGTCGTGCGCACATTGGTCGCGGCGGTCATCGACGCCTATGACGGCCGGCCGCCGAGAGACGATGCGACCGTCCTGTGCCTGGACTGGTACGGCCCGTCATCCGGGATCCGCCGCGCGAAGACCTGAGCAGACGCCCGGCCCAGGAGCATCACCGGGGGCTTTGCCGGGTTTGTCCTCCATGGATCGGGCAGGTGCGACGTAGAGCCCGGCGGAAGGAGGACGTATGGATGCACCCGTACTTGATCGGTCCCTGCCCCGCAGCGGGCAGCCCACGACATCGGCGCGCGACGCCACTCGAGCCTTCCTCCACCATGCCGCAGACATCCGGCAGCCCGCCGAACCGGGGAGCGGCGACGCCGTGCTCCTGGTCGTCGGGGAGCTGGTCGCCAACGCCATGCGCCACACCCGTGGGCCCGCATCGCTCCACCTCGAACTGAACGGTGACCACATCGACATCCGCGTCACCGACGCCAGCCCCGACCCGCCCGAGCCGCGCCCGCCCCACCTCGACGGAACCGGCGGGTGGGGGTGGCAACTGATCACTCACCTCACCACTGACGTGCACATCGAACCCACCCCCGACGGCGGGAAGACCATCTGCGCCCGTGCCCCCTGGTAGGGCCGGTGGTGCAGGCCGGGCCGCCGCCGGCGTCAGCGCTGAAACGGGTTGTCAGCCGGCGAGGGCAACGAGTCTTCGGTGCTCGAGCTGGCTCGCACGCCTGGCCGTGAGGTGGACGTGAACGTCGGGGAGGAACTCCTTCAGGGCCGTGAACCCGTCCGTATAGGCCTGTTCCTGCTCGCCGGCGTCCGGCGGCATCCAGAAGATCAGGAGCTGTGCGTGCCGCCGCGTGCCCTCGGGGCTGGCGTAGGCCAGCTCGTGGACGATCAGCCGCGGCTCGTCCGCGGGCAGGGATTCCACCAGCTCGTCGTGTGTCAGGTTTCCCTCCGCCTCCGGAAGCAGGACACCCTGGGCGCCCGCGTAGCGAAGGACCACCGTGTTGATCTCACGCTGCTCCCTCATGTGCTGCAGCGAGGCAAGGGAGCCTTCGGAAAGGCCGGTCGGGCTGCTCACGGGGGGACTCACCTCGGTGCTGGTCGGGATCCGGCCATCAGGGCGGCGAGCGTGCTGGCGCCGCGGTCCTGACGATCGCGAGGACGTGCCCCCAGCTGGGGCGGAATCAGGCAGGCCGCAGATCAGGTGTGGAGGCGGCCGTTGACGCCGTCGTGGCTGTCGGCCTGTTCGTCGTCGAACCAGTAGTCGCCGACCGCGAGGTAGCGGAAGGAATGGGCGCTGTTGGCGGGGAGAGCGACGGTTGCGGCGCGGGTTCCGTCTCCGCGGGAAGCCATCGGGTGGGCGGCAGGGTTCCAGTGGTTGAAGTCTCCGACGACGCTGACGGGCCCGTCCGGAGCGTTGTCGGGGAGGACGAAGGTGACCTGGGTGCGGCCCTTGACCTGCTTGCGTTCGAGCACGGAAAGACTCCAGCCACGGGAAGGGGAACCTGTCCGTGCATCCTTGCGGTGCCGCGCACGCGCCCGGCAGCGCAGGGCCGTGTCCCGAGCGGAGGTCACCCGGGTGGCCGCCTGCCGCAGCGGCGGCCGGGCCGGACCGGGGCTGCGGCTCCTGCGCGGCGCTGCTCACCGACGGAGACCCCTCGGCGTCGAGGACTTCGCCACGCACCGGTTGCCCCTCGAGCAGGCGCCGGACGCGTACGCGATGTGCCAGAAGAAGCAGGACGGCGCCGTCAAGGTCCTCTTCACCCCCTGATCCGACCGCCCGCGGCATCCTGCGGTGGTGCGTCGCCGATTGCATTCCGGGGTGCGCGGGCCGACAAGCGGTCAGCGCACGCGCAACCGCTCTGCTGTCGGCGCAGATGCCCGGAACGCCGCTGCGGCGGGTGAGAAGCACCTGGCCGCCGTTTGGGAGCGGGTGCATCCCGGTCATGGCTCAAGCGTTCAGCAGCCCACTCCCTGGAGACATGCGATGACCACGAAGCACAGCCCTGCAACGTCGGAGCCGGAAGGGAACGGCGTGCCGGGCAAGCCGGGACCGGTGTCCCCGGCCGTGGCCGAGCCGACGCAGCCCTCGGAGCCCCTCCCGCCGAAGGCGGACCAGGAAGGACCGGAGACCGTGAGCCCCACCGGGCAGCCCACCGGGGCGGAGCAGGCGCGCACGGCGCAGAGCGGTGCCCACCTCACCACCGCTCAAGGGGCACGGCTCTACGACACCGACCATTCGCTGAAGGCCGGACCGCGAGGGCCGGTCCTTCTCCAGGACCACCATCTGCGCGAGAAGATCACGCATTTCGACCACGAGCGAATCCCGGAACGAGTGGTGCATGCGCGAGGCGCCGCCGCCCACGGGGTCTTCCAGGGCTACGGAACCGCGGGCGAAGTGACGCGTGCCGCCTTCCTGGCGAAGGACGTGGAGACACCCGTGTTCGTCAGGTTCTCCACGGTCCTCGGCTCGCGTGGCTCGGCCGACACGGTGCGCGACACGCGTGGCTTCGCGACGAAGTTCTACACCGAGGAAGGCACCTTCGACCTGGTCGGTAACAACATCCCGGTGTTCTTCATCCAGGACGCCGTCAAGTTCCCCGACATCATCCACGCCGGCAAGCCGCATCCCGACCGGGAGATCCCGCAGGCGCAGAGCGCGCACGACACCTTCTGGGACTTCGTCTCGCTCCACACCGAGGCCACGCACCACACCCTGTGGAACATGTCCGACCGTGGGATCCCGCGGTCCTACCGGATGATGGAGGGCTTCGGCGTCCATACGTTCCGCCTGGTCAACGCGGGCGACGAAAGCGTGCTGGTGAAGTTCCACTGGAAGCCCAAGCTGGGCGTGCACTCCCTGGTCTGGGAGGAAGCCCAGCTGATCAACGGGATGGACCCCGACTTCCACCGCCGCGACCTGTTCGACGCCATCGAATCCGGCGCGTTCCCGCAGTGGGAACTGGGCATCCAGGTCTTCCCCGACACCGACGACCAGACCTTCGAAGGCATCGACCTCCTCGACCCGACGAAGATCGTCCCCGAGGAGCTCACCCCGGTCCAGCCGATCGGGCTCATGACCCTGAATGCGAACACCAAGAACTACTTCGCCGAGACCGAGCAAGTCGCCTTCCATCCCGGACACTTGGTTCCCGGCATCGACGTCACCGACGACCCGCTGCTCGCCGGCCGCCTCTTCTCGTACCTCGACACACAGATCAGCCGCCTCGGCGGCCCCAACTTCGGGCAGATCCCGATCAACCGGCCGCACGCCCCCGTCAACGACATGCTCCGCGACGGCATGCACCAGACCGCCGTCCACACCGGGGTCGCCCCCTATCACCCCAACAGCCTCGACGGAGGCTGCCCCTTCTTCGCCGGAGCCGACACGGGCGCCTTCATCGAAACGCCGGTGAAGATCCCGGCGGCGAGCAAGGTCCGTCAGGCGCCGGCCTCGTTCTCGGACCACTTCACCCAACCGCGGTTGTTCTGGCTCAGCATGACTCCGCCCGAGCGCGAGCACATCATCGCCGCGTACACCTTCGAACTGAACAAGTGCTACGAACAGGCCATCAAGGAGCGCGCCCTCCAGGTCCTGGCGAACATCGACCCGCAGCTGTGCGAACAGGTCGCCACCGGACTGGGGCTGCCGGCCCCCGCGGCCACCGAGCCGCTCGCCGAGCCCGACCCCAGCCCGGCCCTTTCCCAGATGGGCGGGACCTGGCCGACCGACGGCCGCGTCATCGGCATCATCGCCGACGCGGAGGCCGACCTGGACGGCGTACGGGCCGCCCGGCAAGCCATCCTCGACGCAGGTATGGTGCCCCTCGTCATCGCCCCGACGGGCGGCACCCTCGACCCCGACGGCGATCCGATCACCGTCCGGCGGACCTACGCCACCGCCCGCTCCACCGAATTCGACGCCGTCCTGCTCGCCGGTGTGCCCCAGGCTGGAGCGGACGCGTACGGCGCCCGCGATGCCAAGGCCGGCACTGCCCGGCCCCCACGAGCCGTCGACCCGCGCGTGCTCCTGCTCGTCACCGAGGCGTACCGGCACGGCAAGGCCATCGGCGGCTGGAACGGCGCGCAGCAGCTCCTCCAGACCGCCGGCATCACGGCCGACGACCCGGGTGTCGCCCTGGAAGAGGACGGTACGGCCGTCGTAGGGGTCGTCGCCGCAGCCCTGGCCGAGCACCGGGCCTGGGACAGGTTCCCGCCTGCCGCCTGAGGCGCCAGAGGCGGAAAACGACGAGAACGGGCCCACCGTGACGTCTGCGGTGAGCCCGTTCCCGCCTGCCGTTACCCCTTCGCCCGGCGGGGAACGGCCTCCTCATCGGCCCGATCTCCGACGGCTTGGCCTTCGTCCGTGTTCCCCTCTCCGATTCCGTCCGATGCTCCGAAGATCGCCGGCGCGCTGCATGAGGTCGCCCACCTTGGGCAGCCGCCGGATGACGTCCAAGAAGCGGCCTCACGGGCGCCGCGATCCCCGGAGGTGCGCGATGTCCAGTACGGCTCTCAGCGTGAGAACCCTCACCGGAGGCCTGGTCGCCCTGCCGAGTGTCTACCGCCCGCAGGCGGACACCCACCTGCTCGCCGAGGCACTTGCCTGCGAGGAGCTGGGCCCCCGCACCAGCGTCCTCGAAATCGGCACCGGAACCGGCGCGCTCGCTCTGCATGCCGCTCGCAGAGGGGCCATGGTCACGGCCGTCGACGTCTCCTGGTCGGCCGTCGCATCAGCGCGTATGAACGCCCTGCTCCATCGGCTTCCCCTGCGCGTCCTGCACGGCGATTTCAGGGCCCGTACCGTCGGTCGACGCTTCGACCTGATCGTGTCGAACCCGCCGTACGTGCCCGCTCCGGGCGCGGCATTGCCCTCGCGGGGGCCGCAGCGCGCTTGGGACGCCGGACCGGACGGACGCCTCGTGATCGACCGGATCTGCGCGACCGCTTCCACTCTGCTGCGCCCCGGCGGCGCTCTGCTGATGGTGCACTCCGGCATGTGCGGGGCCGAGGAGACCGTGGACCGGCTGGCCGGGGCAGGGTTGTCCGCGCAGGTCACAGCGAAGGCGTCCGTTCCCTGGGGCCCGGTCCTGCGCTCGCGGCGGATCTGGCTGGAGCGGAGAGGCCTGGCGAGCAAGGCCGAGGAGTGGGAAGAGCTGGTGGTCATCCGTGCCCAGAACCTCTGACCCCCGTCCGTGCCCGGCTGGCGGAGTGCAGCCCGCGCGCCGCCTGTCCGTGGACCCGCAGGGGCCCGTCCTCATCGAGGGCCCCGTCGAAATCGTCCTGGACGACGGGACGATCGCCCGCTCCGACCGCTTCACGGTCGCCATCTGCACATGCCGTCGCAGCCGTACGTACCCCTGGTGCGACACCAGCCACCGCCCCCGCGAGCGAACCTCGCCGCAGCCTGAGGACAGGAACCCATGATGCGCCCTCCCCTCCCGGACCCGGTCACCGTCGCAGACCGGAGCCCCCAACTGGTGGAGGGGCGGGGCGAGTTGTCCGGCACCGTGTCAGACGCCCTGCGGTCCGGGGGTCCGCCGCGGTGCGCCCCCGGGGCGGTACTGGAGGCCGACCCGTGGGGCGAGGACCTCCAGCTCGCCCTCTACCTCCTCTACGAGCTCCACTACCGCGGCTTCGACGGCGTGGACGACGCACGCGAGTGGGACCCGGACCTGCTGCGACTGCGCCAGGCAATGGAAGAGCGCTTCCTGGACGCTCTGCGCACCGAGCTGTCCGATGCACCCCGGACGGTCGAGGACGCCTTCGCCCCGCTCCTCGTCGAGCCCGTCGACCTCTCCGGCAGCCTGAGCCACCACCTCGAAACGGAGGGGGAGCTCTGGCAGTTGCGCGAGTACGCGGCCCTGCGCTCCCTCTACCACCTCAAGGAGGCCGATCCGCACGCCTGGGTCATCCCCCGGCTGACCGGGCGGGCCAAGGCAGCCATGGTCGCCATCGAGTACGACGAGTTCGGCGCCGGCCGCGCCGAGCGCATCCACGCGCAGCTCTTCGCCGACCTCATGTCCGACCTCCGGCTGGACCCCACGTACGGCCGGTACCTGGACCGGGCGCCGGCCCCGCTGCTCGCGACCGTGAACCTCATGTCCCTGTTCGGCCTGCACCGGGCGCTGCGCGGCGCGCTCGTCGGTCACTTCGCGTGCGTCGAGGTCACCTCCTCGCCCGGCTCCCGCCGGCTGGCCAAGGCCATGCGACGCTGCGGCGCGGGGCCGGCCGCCGAGCACTTCTACGCCGAACACGTCGAGGCCGACGCCGTCCACGAGCAGGTCGTCCGCCACGAAGTGATCGGCGGCCTCCTCGTCGACGAACCGGACCTCGAGGAGGACATCGCGTTCGGCTGTGCGGCGACCGTCCTCCTCGAAGACCGCCTCGCGAGCCACATCCGCGAAGCCTGGGACCACGAACGCAGCGCACTGCGCACGCCCTTGCACGAGCATTAGCGGTCGGCATTCCCCCGGAGCGGAGACGTCCGGGGCCAGCCGGGGCCATTCGGTGGCCGTCCAGGCTCTGCCGAGCCGTCCACCCCGCTCTCCGCGTGCATGGAACGGCCTTCCGGGGAAGGCGTGCAGGGGACCCGTACACCCGAGAAGGGACGGACACCATGGCACGACCGAGGATCGTGGTCGTCGGCGCGGGCTTCGCCGGCGTCTCCTGCGTTCGCCGCCTGGAGCGGACGCTGTCACCCGGGGAGGCGGAGATCCTGCTGGTAACTCCGTTCTCCTACCAGCTCTACCTGCCGCTGCTGCCGCAGGTGGCCTCCGGGGTGCTCACCCCCCAGTCCGTGGCGGTGTCGCTGCGCCGCAGCCGCCGCCACCGGACCCGGATCGTGCCCGGCGGGGCCGTGGGCGTCGACACCCGGGCCAAGGTCTGCGTCATCCGGAAGATCACCGGGGAGCTGGTGGACCAGCCGTACGACCACCTGGTGCTCGCGCCGGGGAGCGTGACCCGCACCTTCGACATCCCGGGTCTGGCGGAGCACGGCCGCGGCATGAAGACGCTGGCGGAGGCGGCCCATCTGCGCGACCACGTGATCGCCCAGCTAGACCTGGCCGACGCCGCCGCGCCGGGCTCGGCGGAGCGGGCCTCACGTCTCGGGTTCGTCGTGGTGGGGGGTGGCTACGCGGGCACCGAGACGGCCGCTTCCCTGCAGCGGCTCACGACGAACGCCGTCGGCCGCTACCCGCGGCTGGACCGGCGCGAGATCAGCTGGCACCTCGTGGACGTGGCCCCGAAGCTGATGCCCGAGCTGGGCGACCGGCTGGGCAGGGCAGCCCTCGACGTGCTGCGCCGCCGGGGCATCGAGGTCTCGCTCGGCGCCTCCGTCGCCAAGGCGGGCCCCGAGGACGTCACCCTCACCGACGGACGCGTGCTGCCCTGCCGCACCCTCATCTGGACCGCCGGCGTCGCTGCGAGCCCGCTCGTCGCCACGCTGGGCGCCGAGACCGCGAAGAGCGGCCGGCTCGTCGTCGCTCCGGACCTGCGGGTTCCGGGGGCGGACGGGGCGTTCGCTCTCGGTGACGCGGCCGCCGTGCCCGACCTCGCCGGCGGCGGGGACGGTGCGGTCTGCCCGCCCACCGCGCAGCACGCCGAGCGCCAGGGCAAGGTCGCCGCCGACAACGTCGTCGCCACGCTGCGGGGCACACCGCTGAGCCCGTACGTGCACAAGGACCTCGGACTGGTCGTGGACCTCGGCGGCCGCGACGGCGTCTCCCGGCCGCTCGGCATCGACCTGCGCGGGATGCCCGCCCAGGCCGTGGCCCGCGGCTACCACTGGGCGGCACTGCGCACCGGCGCCGCGAAGACCCGGGTGATGACGAACTGGCTCCTGAACGCGGTGGCCGGCGACGACTTCGTCCGGACCGGATTCCAGACGTACAAACCAGGGACGCTGCGCGACTTCGAGTACACCGACCACTACCTCACCCCGGAGGAGGTACGGGCCCGCACGGCGGCCGAGGGAGGCTGACAGCTCCGGCGGGCGAGCTCGCCGTCAGCAGCAGTCGGACCACCGGGGGCCGGCGGCTCCCGCCGAACACCGGGCAAGGGCGCAGCCATCGTGTTGGGCCAGCGGCGTGGTGGTGCCGCGGCGCAGGGCTTCGAGGACCAGGCCCGGGAGAAGGGCGGTGACCGTCCGGTTCAGCAGTTTCGTACAGACGGCAGGTTGTTGGTCAGGAAGTGGCCGGCACCGGGCCAAGCAGCGGCTGGCGCGCATGGTCGCAGCCGGTGCCGGAGGTGATTGCGGGAATACGCATGCGGCGCAGGAGATCGCGTGCGGTGCGCCTCGTGGCAGTGCTGCGCCAGGCAGTCGTCGGGTGGCGGGAACGCAGGTGCGAAAGCGCCCGCGTTCCCAGGCCGGTGCTGTGGAAGCGCTCGTCGATGATGACCGCGGCGATGACACCCCGGGCGCAGTCGGGGCAGATCCTGTAGCGGACCTGGCCGACGACCTGGCGGATGTGGACGAGGAGCAGGCATTCCTCGCCCGGGCCCGAGGGGTCCGGGATGTGCCCGGACAGGAATTCGATCGCCCGGTACGCCAGCGACTGCGGGACATGGGCGACGGCGAGTTCGCCTGGGTCCGGCTGGCAGGCCCCTCGGAAGGTGAACTGGTGGAGCTGGCCGAGGACCCCGGCCCCGCCGGCTCCCTGTCCTGGTGTCGCGCCGCAGGCAGGTGCGGCAGCCGGCCCCCACCGAGACGTGGGCAATCCAGACGCCACTGCAGGCAAGGCCCGGGTTCTCGTGTGCCCCCGCGGACATGAGTGGCGCCGCGGTGGAAAGCCGCAGGATATGACACCCACGCCCCTACCCGAGCCAGGACCAGGCGGAGACGACGATCCCGGGGACACCCGCCACGAGAACTCGGCGGGCCCGGACCCGCAGGTGGAGGAGCGGGCACCCGACCGGCCCACCGAGCTGCCCAAGCGGTCGTGGAAGGCTGTCCTGCGCGGCACCGTGAAGGAATTCAAGGACGACGAGCTCGCCGACCGAGCCGCAGCGCTGACCTACTACGGAGTCCTCGCCCTCTTCCCCGCCCTGCTCGTGCTGGTGTCCCTGCTGGGCCTTGCGGGGGAGTCCGCCACCAAGCAGGTCCTCGACAACCTGGAGAAACTGGCACCCGGCTCGGCGCGGGACGTGATCACCGACGCCGTGCAGCAGCTCCAGGGCCACTCCGGCGTCGGATCGCTCCTGGCGGTCGTCGGCCTCGTCGTCGCGGTGTGGTCGGCGTCCGGCTACATCGCCGCGTTCATCCGCACCTCGAACGCCGTCTACGACATGCCCGAAGGCCGCCCCGTCTGGAAGGTCCTCCCGCTGCGCCTGGCCCTCACCGTCACGCTGATGGTCCTGGCCTGTGCCAGCGCGCTCATCGTCGTCTTCTCCGGCTCTCTCGCCCGGCAGGCCGGCACTGCCCTGGGGATCGGGCACACCGCCCTGACCGTGTGGGCGATCGCGAAGTGGCCGGTCCTGGTCCTCCTCGTCACGATCATGATCGCGATTCTCTACTGGGCCGCCCCGAACGCGAAGGGCCGTGGCTTCACGTGGGTGACACCGGGCAGCCTCCTGGCGCTGGCGATCTGGATGGCCGCCTCGGCAGGCTTCGCGTTCTACGTCGCGAACTTCGCCTCCTACAACAAGACCTACGGCACGCTCGCCGGCGTGATCATCTTCCTCGTGTGGCTGTGGATCACCAACCTCGCGATCCTCCTCGGGCTGGAGTTCGACGCGGAAATGGCCAGGCAGCGCGCGATCGCCGGCGGACTGCCGGAGGACGACGAACCCTACGTCGAGCCCCGCGACACCCGTGCGTGGAGCGACGGCGACCGCCGCCGGGCGGAGCACCGACTCATGCGTGAACACGGCTCGCCGTGAGACCAGCACGGCACGGCCCCTCCGGCGCCGACTGCGGCCGCCGACCGAGGGCGCGGCCCAGCACACCATGGTCGTGTGAGGTCGCCCCCGGGCTGCTGTCGAGTCACCTTTCGTACAACGCCGGTTGCCGCGCGGGTGCCAGCGTGCTTGCGGGGTAGGCGCGCCGTGACGACGACATGACCACCCTTGAACCCAGAACGGCATCGACTCGGTCACGCGCAGCGCCGACGCCCCCATCCAGGACACCACCGGCGCTGAGCAGAGGACCCGACTGACGTGTCGCCCGTTCCAGCCGATTGACGAAAGGCAAGGTGTCCCCATCATGAGCACGGTAGAGCGGCAGCCCCACGCCGCCGACGACTCGGTGGGCGTCCTGGTTTCCCGCGCCTCGCAGCAGATATCCGAGCTGGTACGTGAGGAGATGCAACTGGCCCGGGCGGAGATGACCCAGAAGGGCAAGCGCTACGGGAAGAGCGGCGGCCTCTTCGGCGCCACAGGAGTCATCGGCCTTCTGGCACTCCAGGCGCTGACGGCAACCTGTATTGCCGCTCTCGCGCTGGTCCTGCCGGTGTGGGCGTCCGCCCTCCTCATCACCGCGGCCCTGGGGATCGTGGCGGCCGGGACCGGCCTGGCCGGAAGGAAGCAGATCGCTCGGGCCGGTACCCCGGCTCCCGGGCAGACCATCGACAGCGTCAGGGCCGACCTGGCCGAGATCAAGGAGAAGGCACACCGATGAACGACGACGCCCGAACCAACATCGGCACCCCCGCCCCTACCCCTGACGGCCCCGGCTCCGACGAACTGCGCGATCAGGTCGAACGCACCCGCGACGAGCTCGGCCGGACCGTCGAGGCCCTCGCCGCGAAGGCCGACATCAAGGCCCAGGCCAAGGAGAAGACGGCCGCTGTCAAGGGCCAGGCCGCCGAGAAGGCAGCGCTGGTCTCCGAACAGATCCGCGAGACGGCGGGGCAGGCCGTCCAAGCGGTGAAGGACAAGACCCCCGACCCGCTCCTGGAGAAGACCGCGCAGGCCGCAGCACATGTACGGGAAAGTGCGGCCAAGGCGGGCCAGTACGCGACGGACAAGACGCCCGACCCGCTTCTGGAACGAGCCGGGCAGGCAGCGACGGCTGCACGCGCCAACCGCACCCCGCTCCTGGTGGTCGGAGCTGCCGTAGCCGTCTTCCTACTGGTCCGCCGCAGCCGGGGACGTCGCCGATGAAGGCATCCAAGATCGCCTACAAGCCTGTTGGGCTGGCCCTGGGCGCCCTCAGCGGCGCGATCGCAGGCGCTGCTTTCAAGCAGGCGTGGAAGCTCATCGAGGGCGAGGGCGATGCTCCTGACGCCACCGACGAGGACCGGACCTGGAAGCAGATCCTGCTCGCCGCAGCCATCCAGGGGGCGATCTTCGCCGTGGTCAAGGCCTCGGTCGACCGGTCGGGGGCTGTGACGATTCGGCGTGTGACAGGCACCTGGCCGGGCTGATCAGCCGCGGTGCCGGCCACCTTCCCCGAGCCGGCCGGCACCGCCCGCCCGACGCACCCCTACCGACAACGCTCCTTTCGTGGAGGAAGCCATGGCCGTGCAACACGGTCTGCACGTCCTGGCCGCCGCAGCTGTCGCCGCCGGCGTCCTCACGGGGCGGTGGTGGTACACCCGCGCCCGACGCAACAGCGGACACGGTGCCAGTGCCGCCCGCGCCCCCTGGCGCCGGACACCCGCCATGGCCGGGGCCGGCGCGGGTCACGAGCGTGTGGTCGGTCTGCATGCCGCCTTCCTCGACCTGGCCGGCAATCAAGCGCTGAAGACAGCCGACGCGCACCTCGACCGGTACTGGGCGACCGTCGCCCCGCTCTACCCGCACTCGGACCCGGGCCGCACCCCGAGCTGACAACTGCGGCGCACGGCCCTTCCCGACCCGACCCGAGTCGGATCGGCAGGGGCACTGCCACCCCACGCTCTCGGCCCTGAGCCCTTGATCGGTCATCGATCCGGGGACGAGCGGTCAAGCCGGGCCGTGACGGGTGTCGCTGCGACGCCGTGCACGAGTACCGAGAGCAACACGGTGAACGTCACCACGGCCCACGGCCCACGGCCCACGGCCCACGGCTCGCGCGCGGGCGTGGCGAAATCGGCCTGGCCCAGAGCGTACGCAAGAGAGAAGAACGAGCCGACGCCCCGGAGACCGAACACCGCAATGACGACTCGTTCCTTCCCCGTGGCATGGCCCCGCATCTGGACGGCCCAGCCGACGGCCGGGCGGATCACCAGGAAGAGCATCAGCCCCAGGACAGCTCCGCGCCAGGTCAGTGCAGCAAGGCTTCCTGCGCCGCTCTGGTGGGCAGTGGCAGTTCAGCGCCCAGATGCAAGCGCAGGTCGCGCACCGGCCAGTGATGCGCGAGATCCAGCAGTGGATTGCCGATCACCCGGACGCAGACCTGTCCGTGGAAGTGGCCCGCCGGGCGAACCTGTCGCCGAGCCAGTTCAACCAGTCGTTCTGAAACTGCGAGGCGCCATGATCCCGAAGAGATTGACGGAACTGATCACGTTTCCCCGCCCGAAGGGCGTCGGTGCTCACCACGGCCCCTTCGTTGGCCTGGGTGTAGGGGTGCGGGTGAGTGAGACGCCGCCGGCCTGGTGGGCCATCTGCATGAGGGAGGAGCAGTCGCATCGCCCCCTCGGGTCCGTCCCCGAGGAGCGGAGCAAATCCCGCCCCACTGATAGGGGGTGCCGAGCTGTACCAGACCCCAACGAATGTCCGTCTGAACGGACTTCGGGGCGCCTGCTGGAATCTGGTAGCCGTCCGGCAGCGCACCCGGGGGAATGGGTCCGAACTCCGTACCGTCGCTGCGGCGCACGAGCTGGCAACCATCGCCCGACCCGCAGGTGGTCGACCGGCTCGGCCGGATCGGCGCGGAGTGGGGCTGAGGCCCGCGGCGGCGGGGGAGCGGCGCCGGTCACCCCGGCTCCTCCGTCAGCAGCAGCGTCCAGTAGGCGCCGCACCCGGCCCGCCCCTCGGGACGGCCCGGATGCGTGTCCTCGCAGGTGCACAGCATCGGTTCGACGCGATCGCCGGCCCGGGGCGCGGCCCGCAGGCGCCGGACGACGTCCTGGAAGGGGATCAGGCGAAGGCGCCGGAACACCTGGGCCGCCACCGGAACCTCCAGGACCGCCCCGCACCTCGGGCAGCTGCCGCGCAGCACCGTCACGTCCGGTCCGCCCTCCTCCAGAGTGAAGAGGGCGGCCGCGAGCGCCGCGTACTCGGGTGCGGTGATCTCCTCGTAGGGCAGATCGAGGGGCTGCGGGCCGGGTGGGGGCGTGACGCCCATGAGGCTCCTCGGAACGTGGAACTGGTGGAGTGCGGAAGGGTGAAGGGTGGTGGCAGGGTGTCCGTGCGACGCCGGCTACGGCCCGATGTGCGCGAAGGGCATCCACGCGCTGGGCCGGTCCGGCTCGGCGTCACGCAGTCGCCGGGTCGCGGTGTGCAGCGCGTGCGCGGACCGGGCCGGGGAGAAGCGCCCGCCCGCCGTGAGCTCCTCGTACACCGTGGCGGACACGGCCGCGGCCGACCGGTCGTAGACGGACCACAGGGTGCCGATGACGTGCCGGTATCCGGTGTACAGGATCGTGGAGTGCCGCCGCCAGGGTGATGACCTCATCGGTCAGCGTCAGTCCGCCGGTCGCCGTCTTGCAGGCTGACAGGAAGGCGAACTCCCCCCGGTGGTGCCCGGCGGCGACGTCCTGGACGGTCAGGACCCGGTCGCTGAGCAGCAGCCCGCCGCGGGAGGGGTCCGACAGGTCCTGGTCGCCATGGCAGCTGAAGTGCACCCAGGGGTGGCGGGCCGGCCCGGCGCGCACGGCGTCCCAGGTGGCGGCCCTGCCCTCCAGCAGAGTGTGCCGGTCCGCGAACAGGCCGGTCAGCAGGTCGCGTTCGGTGTTCACCGCGGGGAGGGGAAGCTCGCCGGGCGTCTCCGCCAGGGCCACGACCAGCATCCGCGGGTCGCCGTGGCCGGGCGGGCGGCCCGGCCGGGACGCCTCCAGGAGCGCGCGCAGCGTCGGGGTGTACGAGGACACGGCGCGGTCGATGACCGTGCGCGGGGCGACGCCGGCGGGCGCGGGGGAGTGGTGCCCGGCGGCGTGCAGCGGCAGCAGGTTGAGCAGCCCGGTGGGGCACCACCACACCCGGGGGTACGCCTCGCCCGGCGCCGGTGCGTCATGGATCCCGAGGGTCTCCAGGGCCGGGCCGGTGATCCGGTCCCCCATCCACGCGGCGAGGTCCGTCAGCCCCGACTCCATGGTGTCGCGGGCCTGCCGCAGGGCGCGGCTCGCGGCGGAGTGGCGCCGGGTCGCCTCCAGGGTGGGCGCGCTGTTCTCGAACGCCCGCCGGGCGAGGAGCAGTTCCCGCACCGCCTGCTCGACGGCCCGCAGCAGTGCCAGGTAGCCCTCGGCGCGCTGCTGGACCTCGGCGGAGGTGAGGTCACCCAGTGGGGTGACCCGGACGCCCCGGAGGGTGACGATGACGGCGTCGCACCGCCAGCGGCTGATGTTCACCAGGACCACGGGGCCGCCCCGCGCGGCCGGAAGGAGGTCGTCGAGCCCCGGCGGCCGCAGGAAGTCCTCGAAGCCGGAGGTCCCCCGCACCCGTTCCACCAGCTCGTCCCACTCGCGGGCCAGTGCCATCCTGCGTTCGTCCGCCCGCTCGGCCCGCCGCGCGGCCCCGTCCGATGATTGCGCCGTCACCCCGCGGCCCCCTCGCTGTCCGGAAGACCTGTCAGCGTAGCGGCGCCGCCGGGCTCAGTTCGCGCCGTCGAAGGGCCAGGCGCGGATGTCGCGGTAGTGGATGGGGCCGGGGCCGCGGCCCGTGTTGCTCCCGACGAGGTGCAGCCGCCCGGCCTCCCACCGGCGGCCGGTGAAGGCGTCGAGCCCGGCGGCGGCCTCCACCGCGCTGGTGGTGTCGTGGCGCCGGGCGCGGGCCAGTGTCAGATGGGGGCGCAGCGGCCGGCCGTGGAAGGGGATGCCGCAGTCGGTGACCGCGGTCCGTACGTCGGCGGCGAGGAGGTGCAGTCCTTCGAGGTCTCCGTTGATTCCGGTCCACAGGACCCGCTCGTCGAAGTGCCCGCCGCCGCGCAGCCCGAGCCGCAGCGGCGGCCTGGTCGCCGCGAGGCCGGCGAGCGGCGGCTCCAGGAGGGCGACGGCGCTGACCGGGAGCTCGCCCAGGAAGGCCAGGGTGATGTGCCAGTCCTCGATGCGGTTCCAGCGCATGCGCGGGTACGCGGCGTAGGCGGGCAGCAGCCGCTGCTCCAGCTCCTCCTTCGCGTCGTCGGGCGGGGCGAGCGCTATGAACACGCGGACGGTCGCTGCCTGGGGTTCTTCGTTCACGAGGGTCTTCGTATCCTGTCCGGCCCGCTTCCGTCACATTCGGCCCCCGGGTGTTCGGCCGCCGCCCCGCCTCCGCGCCGGATCCACCGCCCCGCGTACGGGGTCAGCGGGAGCCGGAACCGATGGTCACCACACGCGCCCAGGCGGGCGGCGCGTCCGGCACGTAGTCGGGATCGTTCTCGTTCCACCGGCCCGCCCGCTGCCGGGGGAAGAGCCCCACCACCGTTCGGCACGGCGGCCGGCCGGCCGGCCAGGGCGTCTGCCCGTCGGTCAGGACCACGATCACGTCCGGCCGGGGCCCCGTACCGAGGGCCTTGGCGAAGCCCGTGCGCAGATCCGTACCCCCGCCGCCCAGCAGCGGGATTCCCTCGCCGGTGCACAGCGGGTGCACGATACGGGCCGCCGCGTCGCACGGGACCACGCTGACCATGTCGCTACGGCCGCCCACGGCGCGGGCGATCGCCGCGACCTCCAGCAGCGCACTGCCCAGTTCGTCGTCGCTGACCGAACCGGAGGTGTCGATGACCACACAGACCCGGGGCGGTCTGCGCCGCAGGCTCGGCAGCACGGCCCCGGGCACCGCGGCCGAGCGCCGCGACGGCCGGGCGTAGCTGTAGTCCTCGCCCGCACCCGCCCCGGAGGCCGCGGACCGGACGGCCGCCCCCAGCAGCTCCCGCCAGGGCTGCGGCGGGTGGAAGGCCTCCTCCGCCCACCGCCGCCACCCCGCGGGGGCGGTGCCCGGACGGCCGTTGATCCCCTGCGCCACCCGGAACCGCACCGCGTCCTGCTCCTGCGCGCTGAGCCCGTGCGCTCCGTCCGGCCCCAGGTCCCAGGCGCGTTCCAGGCCGTCGGCGCCGCTGCCGCAGTCCAGCCAGACCAGGTCCTGGGTCCGGGCCCCGAGCCCGAACTGGCGCAGGTAGTCCTCCATGAGCTGTCCCGGGGACAGCCCCAAGTACTCCGGTGTCACGACCCCTTCGGGCTGAACCAGCCCCTCGCCGTACACGTCGTCGTTGATCTCGCAGTCGGCGGCGATGTTCATCCGCAGCCGTTCCCCCGGGCCGGTCAGCCCGCGCTCCCGTGCCACCCGGTCACCGCGCCCGTGATGGTCGCGCAGCAGGTGGGACACCTCGTGGACCCAGACCCCGGCGAGCTCCTCGACCGGTGTCCGGTCCACGAACCCGGGCGAGACGTAGCAGCGCCAGTGCCGGTCGACGGCCATCGTCGGAACCCGCCGTGACTCCACCGTGTGCAGGGCGAACAGCGCCGTCGCCAGGTAGGGCCGTACTCGGGCGGCGTGCAGCCGGGCCGCGAAGAGCTTCTCCAGATCCAGGGCCCCTGCCACGGATGGCTCCGCCGGAAGTGCTCCCGTGTCGTGTGCCGGCGCCGTACGTGCCCCCGCCGGGCGGGCGCTCATCGGCCGGCCCCCACGGGGTCTGCGGTGCGCGCGGCCGCACGCTCCGCCGAGAGGTCCGCCCGCCGGGACAGCGTCACCACTCCGGCGAGCCGCTCGATGGCCTCCGGAACGTCCCAGTCCTCCTGGCGCAGCGTGGCGAGCGTGGTCGCGGGGACGACCACCAGGTCGGGGGCGCCCGTTTCCAGCGCCCGCACCAGCAGCGCCCACGCTGCGTCCCAGCGGGCCTTGTCCGGGCGCTTGCGGACCGCCGCCACCACCCCGTCGAGCGTGGCCTGGCGCCGGTCTCCGCGCTCGGGGAGGTCGGCGCCCGCCGGGTCGGCGAGCAGTTCCTCCGGGTCGGGGAGGTCCATCCGGTCCAGGCAGGCCAGCAGCTCCAGCCCCGGACCGTCCCCCACCGCCCCCCTGACCAGCATGGAGAGCACCTCCCTGGAGGATCCGGCCGCCTCCGCGAAGGCGAGCAGCCGGATCGTCATGTCCCAGCTGCGGGGCGACGGCCACGCGCCGCCCCGGCGGGTCTCGGTGCTGGGCAGCCGGTGCACGAGCGCCGGGCGGGTGGTGAGGAGTCCGCACACCGCACGGCGGGCGTGGTCCACGGCGGCCGGCAGCTTCGCGGGGTCCAGGTGCGGGAGCGTCGCCCGGGGCCAGGTCCCGCCGAGCCCGCGGATCACGACGTCGTGGTCGTGGGCCCACTGGAGGTGGATGAACCGGTTGGCCAGGGGCGGGCTCAGCTCCCAGCCGTCGGCGGCCGAGCCCCGCGGGTTGGCCGCGGCCACGATCCGGACCCCGGGCGGCAGTTGCAGCGAGCCGATCCGCCGCTCGAGCACGAGCCGGAGCAGAGCGGCCTGGACGGCCGGCGGTGCGGTGGACAGCTCGTCCAGGAACAACAGCCCGCGCCCGGCCCGTACGAGCCGCACGGCCCAGTCCGGCGGGGCCATCGGGACACCCTGCTCCGCGGGATCGTCCCCGACGATCGGCAGACCGGAGAAGTCGGACGGCTCGTGCACACTGGCGATCACCGTGGTCAGGGGCAGGTCCAGCGCTTCGGCGAGCTGGGTCAGGGCCGCGGTCTTGCCGATGCCGGGCTCACCCCACAGGAGTACCGGCAGGTCGGCGGCCACGGCCAGGGTCAGTGCCTCCAGCTGGTCGTCGGGGCGCGGTTCGGTGGTGGTGTCGCGCAGCAGGGTGAGCAACTCGTCGGCGACGGCGAGCCGGGACGGGTGCCCGTGGACCGTCTCCGAGGGGATGCCGGGGATGCCCGGGTTGCCGGGCCGGTCGGAGGTACCGGCGGATGCGAACGGGGTGTACGAGGGCATGGGTGATCACCTGTGGGTTCGTGGAGAGGGTGTGGTCCGGCGGGCCCGGGGAACGGGCCCCCGGGTCAGCGGCGTTGTGCCTGGCGCGGGTGGAGCCGGTGGTCGCGCGGGCGGCGGTCGCGCGGGCGGGTCCGGCCGGGTGCGGGTCCGGTCAGGCCCGACCGGAACAGCCCGTAGGTGACCCGCCGTAGCGCGGCCGCCTCCAGCTCGTCCCGCAGCGCCCCGGCGCGCAGCAGGGCGTCGGGGCCGAGCAGCCCTTCCACCACGGCGAGCGCACCGGCGATGTCGCCGTGGTCCAGCCGTTCGCGGACCCCGGTCAGGCAGTCCGGCTGACGGTGCGCCGCGTCGATGGCCTGCATGCAGGGCAGGGGAGTGCCGGTCAGCGCGGCCAGCAGCTCCTCCCGGCGGATCTCGGCCGGGTCGTGGTCCAGTGGTGCCAGCACCCCGTCGACCAGACCGATCCGGTGCAGATCTCCCCGGCATTCGACGACGCGTGGCCCGCCCGCGCGGTCCGCGGTCGCGGTCGGCCCGGTGGGCGCACGGTCGGGTACCAGCGCCGAGGCGACCAGCGGGTGCAGCCGGCCCGCCTCGATCGATCCGTCGCGGATCAGCTCCAGGTCGGGCAGGGTCCACGTCGCGGCGTCGGGGAGTACCGCAAGCGCGGAGGCGCTGCCGTCGGCGGGCGCCCCGATCCGCAGGACGGGAGGGCCCGGGCCGTCCGCGACCAGGTCCAGCAGCAGCCGCTGCCGGGCTCCCAGCCGCACGACGAGGCCGCCGGTGTGCCGGCCCTCGGCGCGGAGCAGGATTCCGGCTTCGGCGGCCCACCGGTCGACGGCGCACCGGTGCCCCGGCGGGAGGGCCCGTAGGAGCTCGGGGTCCGGCTCGGGAAGGCCGTTGCCGGGCAGCACGTCGGCCCCGGCGCGGACCCGCAGCTCGTCGGTCCTGCGGGCGTCCCACAGATGACGGTGCAGGTCGAAGCGGAACCGCCGGTCGGGACGGGCCCGGCGACGCGGATCGCCCCAGGGGCCGGCCTCGGAGCGGGAGCCGTCCCAGAGGGCGAGGCTGATCCGCTGGCCACCGTCCGCCCACGCGGGCGGAGTCCGCGCCACGAGGTGCACGGGGCGTGGATCGCCTTGTGATGCCGTGTCGTAGCGGGCCAGTGGGACGGTCAGCCCGGGGCGCAGCAGTCCGTCGGGAGCGATGCGCGGCATGTGCCAGCGCAACAGGTCGGGAGCCAGATGGCGGAGATCGGCCCGGATCCGGGCCGCGAGGTCGTGGCCGCGCGAGCGCGCCAGGTAACGCAGATTGAAATCGACGTCGATGCCTGCGGCGGCGCACGCACCGGCCCAGTCACCGGCGGAGCGGCGGGCGGTCGCAGTTTCGATCATGGACGCCGGCACGGCGTACTCGCGTACGCGGAGCCAGAAGGAAAGGCGGGAATTCCCCTGCACGTTCTGAGTGAGCATCAGCGCTCACCTTGCGTGGTGGGGACCCCCAATCTGTGAACAGCAGAATGAGTGGTCATCACGATGATCGTAGCGCTCCCCACCGCCACGGGCCAGATCTTTCTCCCGGAGCGCAGGCGGTGGCCCGCCGGCGCGTGCTGCCCGTACGCACCTGTGCCCGGGCCCCGCCGCCCCACGAGGGGGTGGCGGAACCCGGGCACGAAGGCGTGGCGGGTGGCGTCAGCCGAGGGCGGGCGCCTTCTGCTGATCCGCAGCCGCGACGTCCGCACCAGCGGTGCGCGCGGCCAGGAGCCGCTGGGCGAGCACACCGAAGACGACGGCGAACACCGCCCACAGCACCAGCTGGACGGCCAGCGAGGCGACCCGGAACTCCCACAGCAGGGCTGCGGGGAAACCGGGCTGGACCGCGTCGCTGTTGTCCGGCAGGAACACGAACGCCACGGCGGCGGCGACGATGAAGCCGCCGCTCGCGGCCAGCGTCGCGTTCCAGTTGCCCAGGCGCGGTGCCAGCCGCCGCCCGAGGATGATCGCGCCGACGCCGAGGAGCACGCTGAGCAGGATCATCAGGAAGAACAGCGTGGTGCGCTGTCCGATGGTGTCCGGGTTGCCGACCGCCGGCGGGGTGGCCGGGTACTTGAGGAACGGCACCAGGTAGACCGTGGCGAAGGCGCCCGCCGCGGTGAGTGCCGCCGTGGCCCGCGGGCTGAACCCGCCGACGCGACCGAGGGCGAACGAGAACGCGAGCGAGGCGATGCCGCCCAGCGCGACCCCGTAGACCAGGACACCCGTGGCCAGGCCGAGGGTCGACTGAACCGGTCGGCTGACCAGCTCTTCCTCCTCCTCGGCGGCCGCGCCCGACGTGGCGTCACCACCGTGGCCGGCGTGACCGCTCGGGGCGCTCGCGGCGTCCTTGGCGGCCTGGGCCTCCTCCACGGCGATGGAACCGCGTACCGGCGGCTCACCCACCACGTAGGCGACGGCGAAGGCGAACAGTCCTGCTATCAGGCCCGCGAGCATGCCGCGGACCAGCAGACCTCTGACAGTGGAGGCGTACATGTGCGTGGCCTCTCAGTGGCAGGGGAAGCCGAGCAGGTGACGACCGTCGTGCACCCACTCGTGCACGCCCTCGCCGGCGAACACGGCCGTCGCACCCTGTTCGGCACCGACGAAGTACAGGGCGACGAGCATCAGGAGACCGACGAAGAGCGCCCAGGGCAGGACGGCGCGCACGGGCAGCGGGGCCGACAGGGAGCCGGCGGGGGTGGATACAGCAGCGGAAGCAACAGCCTCGGCCATGATGGAACCTCCTCGGGGAACAACGCGTCCCATATGGTGGTGCAGGACGACGGTCCTCGGGTCTGACTCGCCGCGTCGCCACCCCGGGGGGTGCCGTCGCAGCACACAGTGGCGCGACCATGCCGGATTCACACCGGACTTCCGTCTCGCCGTCGTCGCTATGTGGAAATGTCGCCGTGACGCTACCGTGCGCCGGGCCTGCGGCCAAGACCGTGAGTCTCTGATCACACGCCTACGCTGCGGTAATGCGGCTTCGGTCCGTTCGGGGGAGCCGGCAGAGTCCACCAACTGGACGGCCAGGACTGCTAGAATGGCTCCGCTGGCCTTCGGCGTGCGTGCCCCGTGCATGTGTCCGGAGGCTTTTTTCATGCCCTCACATCCCTGCACGAGTCCTGCCGCCGACCCTTCCACCACCCCCTCCACCGGTTACCGGGAGCTGCTCCGCAACAAGGAGTTCAGCGGCCTCTACGCCGGCTTCACCCTCACCGTCGCCGCGAGCACTTTGTCCGGGATCGCGCTCGGCACCCTGGTCGACCGGCAGACCGGCTCCCCGTTCCTGACGGCCGTGAGCATGTACGGCGCCACCTTCGCGACGGTCCTCGGCGCACTGACGCTGATGTCGGTCGCGGACGGGAAACGGCCCCACCGCACCCTGGTCGTGCTCCAACTCGCCTCGCTGGCAGGAGTCGGGGCCCAGGCCGTACCGGGGCTGCCGCTCGCTGCCCGGTTCGCCCTGCTGCTGACGCTGGGCCTCTTCCAGTCCCTCGGAACCGGCACACGGCTTGGGCTCCTCGCCGAAGTCGTACCCATCAGCGCCTACGCGCCCGCCCGTTCGCTGATGAACATCACCTCGGGCGGTACGGCGATCGCCGGCTACGCCGTCGGAGCCGTGCTGCTGCGGCACCTGAGCCCGCAGGGCGTCTTCGCCGTCGCGGCTGCCCTGACCGCCCTCGGTTCGGCCGTGGTGGCGGCCACCGTCCGGGAACACTCGATCCGGCCCACCCGCCGCCCCGGCCTGCGCCGGACCTGGACGACGAACGCCGAACTCCTCTCCCACCCCGGCCGCCGGACGCTGCTGCTGAACCTGTGGGTCCCGAACGGTCTGATCGTCGGCTGCGAAGCCCTGTTCATCTCCTACGACCCCCGCCACGCGGGCACCTTCCTCGCCGCCGGGGCGGCGGGCATGCTCCTCGGGGACCTGGCCGTCGGCCGGCTGCTCGACGCCGGCCAGCGACGCCGCTGCGCCTTCGCCCTGCGGTTGCTGCTCGCCGTCCCCTTCCTGCTGTTCGCCGTCCATCCGCCCGTCCCGGTCCTGGCGGTCGCGGTGTTCGTCGCCAGTGCCGGGTTCGCGGCCACCCTGCCCCTCCAGGAACAGCTCCTCGAACAGACTCCCGACCGGATCCGCGGCCAGGTCCAGGGGGTCGAGTCGGCCGGCCGGATGACCTGGCAGGGCCTCGGCGCCGCGATGGCCGGCGGCCTGGCCCAGTACCTCGCCCCGGGCACCGCGATAGCCGTTGTCGCCGGTATCTCGGTGGCGGTCACCGTGCTGTGCCGCCCGTCCCGCCGCCCGACCCGCCCTACGGGGCCGGGTGCGTCGGGACGGGGCCGGACCTACCGTGGGACCACGGGCGAGTGACGGGAGCCGACGATGGCCGGTGAGGTTTCCTTCTTCGAGCTGGGCGTGGGCGACGGCGAGCGGGCCCGGAAGTTCTTCGGCGGCCTGTTCGGCTGGGCGTTCGAGCCCGGCCCGAGCGACGGCGGCGGCTTCGCGATCCGGACGCCCAACGTCCCCGGCGGACTGCACGGCGACGACCCCGGCGCCCGCCCGTACCTCTTCTTCGCGGTCGACGACATGGACGCGGCCCTCGAGCGGGTCCGCGCGCTCGGCGGCTCCGTCGACGAGGCCGGTCCGGGGAGCGGCGAGGAGTCGATCGCCCGGTTCGGCCGCTTCCGGCTGTGCCACGACGACCAGGGCACGCCCTTCGGCCTGCACCGGCCGCCGCCGCAGCGCGATTGATTCGCTCACATGTTCGGTTCATGGGGTTAGGCTGGGGTCATGCACGCAGTCCAGGGCCTCCAGGGTTCCCTCTTCGACCAGGGCGACGAGATCGTGCCGGGTCCGCTCGACGGCATGCGGCGGACCCGGCTCGGGGCCGGGGCCTGGGTCGACCACCTGCCGGGCTGGCTGAGCGGGGCCGACGCGCTCTTCGAGCGGCTGGCCGCCGACGTGCCCTGGCGGGCCGAGCGGCGCCAGATGTACGAGCGCGAGGTGGAGGTGCCCCGGCTGCTCGCCTTCTACGGCGAGGCCGAGCCCCTGCCGCATCCCTCGCTCACGGCCGCCCGCGAGACGCTGACCGGCCACTACGCCGCCGAGCTGGGCGAGCCCTTCACCACCGCCGGGCTGTGCCTGTACCGCGACGGCCGCGACAGCGTCGCCTGGCACGGGGACCGGACCGGCCGCTCCTCGACCGAGGACACCATGGTGGCCATCGTGTCCGTCGGTGACCCGCGCGATCTCGCCTTCCGCCCCCGGGACGGCGGGGCCACCCTGCTGCGGCTGCCCCTGGGGCACGGTGACCTCGTGGTCATGGGCGGCTCCTGCCAGCGGACCATGGAGCACGCCGTGCCCAAGTCGGCGCGGGCCGTCGGCCCCCGCATCAGCATCCAGTTCCGCCCCCACGGCGTCCGCTGACCGCGCGCCGGCCTCCCTCGGCCGGAGTTGCGGCCCGATCCGGGGGCGTCCAGGCTGGTGCGCATGGATCTGGGCGCCTTCTCCGTGAGCCTTACCGTGCGCGACCTCGACGCCTCGAAGGCGTTCTACGAGAATCTCGGATTCACCGTCTCCGGCGGGAACCCCGAGCAGAAGTGGCTGATCCTCAAGAACGGCGATGTCGTGATCGGGCTGTTCGTGGGCATGTTCGAGAAGAACATGCTGACCTTCAACCCGGGCTGGGACGCCAACGCGAGCGCGCTCGACTCGTTCACCGACATCCGCGGCGTGCAGCGGCGGCTGAAGGCGCGA
The DNA here is from genome assembly GCF_035989885.1 of Streptomyces sp. NBC_01232. Lineage (GTDB taxonomy): Bacteria > Actinomycetota > Actinomycetes > Streptomycetales > Streptomycetaceae > Streptomyces. Next base: position 1,051,422 of record NZ_CP108518.1, on the reverse strand, counting down.
GGGGTGGAGTTCCTGACGGAGGTCGACGAGTCGGGATCGGGTCCGGGGAGCTTCCTCATCCTCGACCCGGACGGCAATCCGGTCCTCTTCGACCAGCACGTCTGACCGTCCGGCTCAGACGATGGCGCCCGGATCCTTCGAGGTGCGGACGGCGCCTGCCGCCGCATGCAGCGAGCGCAGCGCCAGCAGCAGGAACCCGACGTCGTCCAGGTACACCGGGTCGGGAATCAGGTCCACGGGCGAGATCGTGTAGACGACGGCGGCCCAGAACAGGGCCTTGTCCTGCAGGGGGATGCCCGAATCCAGCAGCAGCTTCCGCGCCGCGAAGACCCGTACCAGCAGCACGGCCGCGGCGATCGCGAGCCCCACTGCGAGGATCACGCCCAGGGCGAGCCAGACCTTTCCGTCCATGGCGGCCCTATACCCCGATATCGGGTTTCGATACCTGGCCGGCGTCCGGACCCACCTGGGCGCCCTGTCCGCGCAGGCGGCGCCCGACCTCGCCCAGCCCGTCCGCGAGCGCGTCGAGCTGCCCGGGGGTCAGGACGTCCACGAGGATCTCGCGGACGGTCGCCACGTGGCCCGGGGCGGCCTCCTCCAGCTTGGCGCTGCCGGCGTCGGTGAGGACGGCGAAGACGCCGCGCACATCGGAGGGGCAGCTGCGGCGGCGCACCAGACCGGCCTTCTCCATCTGTGTGACCTGGTAGGTCAGGCCGCTCTTGGAGTTGATCAGGCCGTTGGCGAGCTCGGTCATCCGCAGTTCGCGCCCGGGTGCCGCGGCGAGGCGTACGAGGATCTCGTACTGGGGGTGCGAGAGCCCGGCATCGTCCTTGAGCTGCTGGTCGAGACGCCGGTTCACCAGCGCCGACGCGGCGAGGAAACCGCTCCAGGCGCGCATCTCGCGGTCGTCCAGCCATCTCGGTTCAGCCATGGCCCCACCCTACACGGGTTGTTCCAATTTGAATCAGTGGTTAGGGTCGCGGTCAGCGGTTCGAATTTGAACAACTCTGCCCCTGCCCCCCCGGGCCGCCCGACCGGAAGGACCCCCCCTGATGACCAGCCCCTCCGCCACCGCGACGAAGCCCCAGGCCACCGCACCGGCCACGCACCCCCGGCCCGCAGTCCTCTCCACCCCGGGTCACGACACCGGCCTGCTGCTCCTGCGCCTCGTCCTCGGCCTGACCATGGCCGCGCACGGCTCGCAGAAGCTGTTCGGCTGGTTCGGTGGCGGCGGTATCAGCGGCACCGGCCAGTTCTTCACCGCCAGCGGCTACCCCGCCGGTGACGCCATGGCGGTCCTCGCCGGCCTCACCGAGACGCTCGGCGGGCTCGGCCTCGCCCTCGGCCTGCTCACCCCGCTCGCCGGCGCCGCGATCGTCGGCACCCTGATCAACGCCATCGCCGTTCACGGCGCCGACGCCTTCTTCGCCCCGAAGGGCATCGAGTACGAGCTGCTGCTCACCGCGGGCGCCGCCGCCCTCGCCCTCACCGGCCCCGGACGGTACGCCGTCGACCGGTTCCTGCCCGTCCTGCGCAGCCACCGCCTCGCGCACGGCGCCCTGGCCGTCACCCTCGGCGTGGTCCTCGCCGCCGTACTGCTCCTCGTCCGCGACTAGGACCGCCCCGCCGATGGCGCCGGCAGCGCCGACACTGCCGATCGTGTCGGGCGGGCCGCAGTGGTCCGCCCGGCACCGGCGTATGCCGACCGGCCATGCAGATTTGCGCCAACTGTCGCTGATCCCAAGCGAGTTGCTGCTGTGCTCACCTATGTTCTACGGGGCACATCAGTTCGCCCCAGGAGGTCAGATTGCAGTCCAGGCGCTTCCTCGCCTTTCACCGCGTGTTACGCCGCTCCCACCTGCTCATCGCCTTCGGCCTCGGCTCGCTGCTGATCGGCCTCATCCCGTGGCTCGGCGTCACGAGCACGGCAGCCGCCGGCCGCTCCCCGGCGCCCCGCCCCGCACCCGTGCCCACCGACCAGCAGACGGCGAAGCAGTCGCCGCACCACGGCATCGCCCCGGCGAACGCGATGGAACCGACGGCCCCGGTCCTCGACCGGGCCGGATGGACGGCCGCGGCGAGCGACGAGGAGACCGGCGGAGAGAACGGCCGCGCGGCCAACGTCCTCGACGGCAACACCACCACCCTCTGGCACAGCAGGTGGACCGGTACGCCCGCCCCGCTGCCGCACGTCATCACCATCGACATGCACCGCACGGCGGTCGTCTCCGCGCTCGTCTACCGTCCCCGCTCCGACGGGCCCAACGGGCGCGTGGGCGAGTACAGCATCAGCGTCAGCACCGACGGCGTGAGCTGGGGGACTCCGGTCGCCACCGGCACGCTCGCCGACGACGTCAGCGCCAAGACCCTCGGGTTCGCCCCGCAGGGCGCCCGCTTCGTACGGCTCACCGCGCTCAGCGAGGCCGGCGGCCGCGGCCCCTGGTCCTCCGCCTCCGAGATCGACCTGCTGGGTGACCCCGGCACTCCGGCGGCCACCATCGACCTGCCCCGCACCGGATGGACCGCCACGGCGAGCGACGAGGAGACCGGCAGCGAGAACGGCCGCGCGGCCAACGTCCTCGACGGCAACGCGAACAGCATCTGGCACAGCAGGTGGGCCGGAACCCCGGCCCCGCTGCCGCACACCATCACCATCGACATGCACCGCACGGCAGTCGTCTCCGCCCTCGTCTACCATCCCCGCCCCGACGGGCCCAACGGGCGGGCGGGCGCGTACACCATCGCCACCAGCACCGACGGCTCCACCTTCGGGACGCCGGTGGCCGCGGGCACCTGGCGGGACGACGACACCGTCAAGACCGCCACCTTCACCCGCGCCGAACAGGCCCGCTTCGTACGGCTGACCGTGACCAGCGAAGCCGGCGGCCGCGGCCCGTGGACCTCGGCGGGCGAGATACGCCTGAGCGGACCGGCCAGCCCGGCCGTGCACGGCTCCTGGGGCCGGGTCACCGGCTTCCCGCTGGTTCCGGTGGCCACCGCCGTCCTGCCCGGCGACAAGCTGCTGGCCTGGTCCGCGTACGCCGTCGACCGCTTCGGCGGCAGCAACGGCTACACGCAGACCGCGATCCTGGACCTGAAGACCGGCAAGGTCACCCAGCGCCGCATCGACAACACCGGACACGACATGTTCTGCCCCGGCATCGCCATGCTCGCCGACGGCCGGGTGCTGGTCACCGGCGGCAGCAACGCGGAGAAGGCGAGCATCTACGACCCGGCCACCGACAGCTGGTCCGCCACCACGAGCATGAACATCGCCCGCGGCTACCAGGCCATGACCCTGCTCTCCACCGGCGAGGCCTTCGTCCTGGGCGGCTCCTGGAGCGGATCCGCGGGCACCGACAAGGCCGGTGAGGTCTGGTCCCCGGACACCCGCACCTGGCGCAGCCTTCCCGGCGTCCCCGCCGCCCCGGCCCTGACCGCCGACCCGGCCGGACCCTACCGCGCCGACAACCACATGTGGCTGTACGCCACTTCGGGCGGCAAGGTGCTGCAACTGGGGCCGAGCAAGCAGATGAACTGGATCTCCACCAGCGGCCGGGGCAGCATCACCTCCGCCGGCAACCGGGCCGACAGCCAGGACGCCATGACCGGCAACGCCGTCGCCTACGACATCGGCAAACTGCTCACCCTGGGCGGCTCACCCGCCTACCAGGACAGCCCCGCCACCCGGCGCGCCTACACCGTGGGCATCTCGGGCAGCCAGGTCCAGCCCGCCCGTACGGGCGACATGGAACATGCCCGCGCCTTCAGCAACAGCGTGGTCATGCCCGACGGCAAGGTGGCCGTCTTCGGCGGCCAGGCCTATCCGGTGCCGTTCAGCGACGCCACTTCCGTCCTGACCCCCGAACTGTGGGACCCGGCGACCGGACGCTTCACCCCGCTCGCCACCATGGCCGTCCCGCGCAACTACCACAGCGTGGCCAACCTGCTGCCCGACGGGCGGATCTTCTCCGGCGGCGGCGGCCTGTGCGGCGACTGCGCGACGAACCACGCCGACGGGGCGATCTTCACGCCGCCCTACCTGCTCAACGCGGACGGCTCACCGAAGCCCCGTCCGGCCATCACCGCGGGCGTACCCCCGAGGACGGCCCCCGGCACCTCGCTCACGGTGAGCACCCAGGGTTCGGTGGCGTCCTTCGTCCTCATGCGGGCCGCGGCCGCCACCCACTCCACCGACAACGACCAGCGCCGGGTCCCCCTGGCGTCCACAGCCGCGGGAGGCGGCGCGTACAAGGTCTCGATACCCGCCGACACGGGCGTGGTCCTGCCGGGGACCTACATGCTCTTCGCCCTCGACGCCCAGGGCGTACCGAGCATCGGCCAGTTCGTGACCATCTCCTGATCCCATGAGCGGTGTCCGGGGCCCGAGCTGATTGGCCCCGGACAATCAGGGGAATAGCGCACAAATGACACAACCCATCGAAGACTACGCACTCATCGGCGACCTGATGACCACCGCACTGGTCGGCCGCGACGGGTCCATCGACTGGCTGTGCCTGCCGCGCTTCGACTCGGCGGCCTGCTTCTCCAAACTCCTCGGCGACGAGGAGAACGGCCACTGGCGCATCGCACCCCTCGACGCCACCCCCGGCGAGCCCTGCACCCGCCGGTCCTACGTCGACGGCACGCTGATCCTGGAGTCGTACTGGGAGACCGGGACCGGGACCGTCAAGGTCACCGACTTCATGCCCGAGCGCGAGGTCGCCCCCGACGTCATCCGCATCGTCGAGGGCATCAGCGGCACCGTCAGGATGCGCAGCACCCTGCGCCTGCGCTTCGACTACGGCCACGTCGTGCCCTGGGTGCGCCGCAGCGACGGCGACCGGGTCGCCGTCGCCGGGCCCGACTCCGTCTGGTTCCGCAGCGACCCCCCGGTCCGCACCTGGGGCGAGGAGAACAGCACCTGCTCCCAGTTCCCGGTCACCGCCGGCCGGCGCGTCGCCTTCGTCCTGACCTGGCACCCCTCGCACCAGCCCCGCCCCGAGCCCTGCGACCCCTTCGCCGCACTGGACCAGAGCCTCGCCGAATGGCGGCAGTGGACCGCGCAATGCCGCTACGAGGGCCCCTACCAGGAGGCGGTGACCCGCTCCCTGATCACCCTCAAGGCCCTCACCTACGCCCCGACCGGCGGCATCGCCGCCGCAGCCACCACCTCCCTCCCCGAGGAGCTCGGCGGCATCCGCAACTGGGACTACCGCTACTGCTGGCTCCGGGACTCCACCCTCACCCTCGGATCCCTCCTGGCCACCGGTTTCCTCGACGAGGCCCGAGCGTGGCGCGAGTGGCTGCTGCGCGCGGTCGCCGGTGACCCCGCCGACCTCCAGATCATGTACGGGATCGCCGGCGAGCGACGGATCCCCGAGAACGAACTGCCCTGGCTGCACGGGTACGCCGCCTCCGCCCCGGTCCGCGTCGGGAACGCGGCCGTCGACCAGCTCCAGCTCGACGTGTACGGGGAGGTCATCGACTCGCTCTACCTGGCCAGGTCCGCCGGTCTGCCCGCCGAGCGCCACGCCTGGCGGATCCAGCTCGCGCTCCTCGACTTCCTCGAACGCAACTGGCACCGGCCCGACGAAGGCCTCTGGGAGGTCCGCGGCCCCCGCCGCCACTTCGTCCACTCCAAGGTGATGGCCTGGGTCGCGGCCGACCGCGCCGTGCGCACCCTGGAGAGCGACCCCTCCACGCCCGGCGACGTGAAACGCTGGCGCGCCATGCGCGACGAGGTGCACCGCGACGTGTGCGCCAACGGCTACGACCCCGAGCGGGGCACCTTCACCCAGTACTACGGCTCCGAGGAGCTCGACGCGGCGACCCTGCTGATCCCCAGGGTCGGATTCCTGCCGCCCGACGACCCGCGGGTCGTCGGCACGGTCGACGCGGTGCGCGCCGAACTCGGCAGCAGCGGCCTGGTCCGCCGCTACAGCACCTCGGGCTCCACCGTCGACGGCCTCCCCGGCGACGAAGGCGCCTTCCTGGCCTGCTCGTTCTGGCTGGCCGACGCCCTGCACATGACGGGCCGGCGCGATGAGGCCCGCGCCCTGTTCGAGCGGCTGCTGGCGGTACGCAACGACGTGGGCCTGCTCGCGGAGGAGTACGACCCCCTCGCCGGACGCCAACTCGGCAACTTCCCGCAGGCGTTCAGCCACGTCGGCCTGGTGAACACCGCACTCACCCTGGCCCGCGCCGACATCAGCTGACCCGAGGCGGCCTAGTCGGTACGGGAGGCCAGCAGCAGGGCGATGTCGTCCGGCCGGTCGGCGGTGCTGCCCGCCTCGCTGATCAGCCGGTCGGCCGTCTCGGTCAACGGGGACGGCCGGGCCGCGGCGAGGGCCCTGCGCAGCCGCTCCACCCCGACATCGATGTCGATGCCCGGCTTCTCCACCAGCCCGTCCGTGTAGAGGGCGAGCACCGAGCCCACCGTCAGCCGCAGCTCCGTGACCGGGTACGAGGCCTCCGGGTCGATGCCGAGGACCACCCCGCCCGCCAGGTCCAGCACCTCGGTCCGGCCGTCCGGATGGCGCAGCAGCGGCTGCGGATGCCCCGCGCGGGCGGCCATGACGCAGCCCGACCCCGGATCGAGCGACATGTAGCAGCAGCTCGCGAACTGGCCCGGATCCAGGTCGATGAGCAGCTGGTTCGTGCCGCTCACCACCTGCTCCGGGGTGCTCCCGCTGAGCGCGAAGGCCCGTACCGCGCTGCGCAGCTGGCCCATGGTGGCCGCGGCCGCCACACCGTGGCCCTGGACGTCCCCGATGACCAGGGCCAGCAGACCCGCGCCGGTCTCGACGACGTCGTACCAGTCGCCGCCGACCTCCATGCCCTGCGTACCGGGGAGGTAGCGGCCCACCGTGTCCACGTGCTCGCGCACCGGCAGCCGGTGCGGCAGCAGGGCCGACTGCAGGCCGCGGGCGAGCGCCGCCTCGCTGTCGTAGCGCCGGGCCCTGGCCAGGGCCTGCGCGATCAGACCGGCCAGCGCGGTGAGCACCGTACGCTCCTCCGCGCTGAAGCCGCGGGGCGAGTCGAAGCCGAGGATGCACGAGCCGACCGGCCGGCCGGAGGCGATCAGCGGCAGGAAGGCGCGGGCGCCCACGTCGGCGTCCAGTGGAATGCCCGGATAGGCGGCGGCCAGATGCTGCATCGACTCGAAGAACATCGGCCGGCCCGTGGTCAGCGTCTCCACGCCCGGCAGCCGGACATCGAGCGAGACCCCGTCGAACCGGTTGAGGAAGCCCCGCGGGAAACCGGTCTCCCAGGCCAGGTACAGATGGCGCTCGTCGAGCAGGTAGATCGCCAGCTGGCGGCCCCCGAAGGCCGGCAGCAGCTCCTGGGTGACCACCGCCGACACCTGCCGGGCCGTGACCGCCTCCGTCAGCGCGATGGCCAGGGCCACCGGCCGGTACAGCGCCGACGCCTCGTCGGCCGACGCGTCCAGGTCCGCGAACACGTCACCCCCCGCCTCCGCGGCGGCGTCCGTGTCCGCCGCCGTGTCCGCGTTCCCGTCCGGGCTCCGGCCGGCCTGGATCGTCGGCGCGTAGGAGGGTTTCGCGGAGGTGCCGAGCGTCAGGGTGACACCGTCGGGAGCGGGATACAGGTCCACCGACACCCACTCCCCGGGCGCCTGCGGGCCGCGCCGGGCCGCGAAGTGCACGTGCTCGCCGGACATGAAGCCGGCCCGGAAGTGGTCCTCGTAGGCGGGATGCCCGAGCCAGGGCAGCGCCTCCCACAGCAGCCGTCCGTGCAGCTGCGTCCCGCCGAGGCCGAGCAGGGCCTCCGCCGCGGTGTTCAGGTACCCGATCCGGCCCTGCCGGTCCAGCGAGAGCACCGCCTGCGCGAGCCGGTCCGCGGCCCTGCGGGCGCCCTCGGCCCCCGCCTCGGGCGGCGGCGCCGGTACGCCCACCGGGTGACCCTCCCACACCACCGGAGCCCCGGCCGCCGACAGCGCGGTGAGCTCGGTGGCCAGCTGCTCCGCGGTCAGCCGCAGGCGTTCGCGGTCCGCGGTCCCGACGGGGATGCCCGGGGTCGCCTCCCGCAGCACCAGCAGCACGCCGAACCGTTCCGTCCCGGCGGTCACCGGCTCGTAGAGCGAGCCGAAGGGGAACGGCAGCCCGGCCGCCAGCTGGGGGAAGCGGCTCATGGCCGACTCCGCGTCGGGCAGGTGCACGGCCTGCCCGGAGCGGTAGGCCTCGGCCACCGGATAGGGGCGGTTGACCTGCATCCGCCACCAGGGCCGGAACAGCTGCAGCGGCAGCCCCGTGAACACGGCCATCAGGAGCAGCCCCGTGGTGGGCGAGCGCAGGTAGACCCCGCCCGCGTAGCCACCGACGGCCTCCATCGCCTTCACGGTGGCCCGTGCGAGCACCTGGGCCGTCGCATCAGGGGCATCCGTGGTGTCAGGCGCGGCGCCGACGCTGTCCGCTCTCGCCATCACACAGCCAGGATGCGCCCTCGGCGGCGGCCCCTGCATCCCGGCCGGTCGCCGCTCCCGCACCGGCTCCCGCACCCGCCTCCGCACCGGCCCGTCCCGGTTCCGTTCCCGCCGATCGGCCGACCGCTTCCCTCGTCCGGGGGACGCACGGGTGTGCGGACCGCCCCCCGGACGAGCCGCGGGGCACGATACGCAGGCGTACCACCCCCGGCAGGCCCCCGGAAGGCAGAGCATGCGGTTCCAGTACGACACCATCGGCGAGCGCTACGCGGAGTCAAGGAGCGCGGCGGCCTTCTCCGCCGCCGACACCTACACCCTGCACGGAGCCCTCGACGCCCTCGGCGGGGTGCGCGGGCTCGACGCCCTCGACCTGGCCTGCGGATACGGATACAACACCCGGCTGCTGGCCCGCGGCGGGGCCCGGCGCACCGTCGGCGTCGACGTCTCGGAGGAGATGATCCGGCGGGCCCGCGAGCACGAGGCGACCAAGGACCGGCCGGACGTCGAGTACCACGTCGCCGACGCCGCCGGCCTTCCCCACCTCGGCCCCTTCGACCTCGCGACCGCCGCGTACGTCTTCAGCTACGCACCCGACCGCAGGTCCCTGCACGCGATGTTCCGCTCCGTCCGCGCCAACCTGCGCGCGGGCGGGCGGCTGCTCGCCATCGTGCCGAACGCGGGCGCGTTCCCCCGCGTGGACTGGTCGCCGTACGGGGTGCGCATCCTCGACCGGGTCGCCGACGGCGACGCGCCACTGCTGAAGGCGCACTTCCTGACCGAACCGCCGGTGCCCTTCGAATTCCGCGAATGGGCCCACGCCGACCTCGCCGAGGCCGCCGTCGAAGCGGGTTTCGTCACCGTCGGCTGGCAGCCCAACCGGACACCGCCCGCCGACGCCGAACGGGACGAGGCGTACTGGACGGCGTACCGCGCCTGGCCGATCAGCTCACTGATGACCTGCACGGCGTAAGGAGCGTGCCTTCGACCCACCCGGCTCCGGGAGGCCTTCCGTCGACCGGCCCGGCTCCGGGAGGCGTCCCGTCGACCGGACCCGATCACGGAGCGGGGGCCGTGACCTCACAGCTCCGCCGCCGACCTGATCAGCTCGACGATCCGCTCGCGCGCCGCCCGCCCCTCCGGCACGGGCAGCAGCGGGTACCCGTGCGGCAGCCCCGCCTCCTCGTGGAACTCCACCTCGGCCCCGTCCGCGCGGGCCAGGCGCAGCAGCTCCCGGCTGTCCGTGGTCAGCACGTCCCGGGTCCCGGTGAACACAGTCAGCGGCGCCAGCCCGGCGAAACCCCCGTGCAGCGGGCTCACGCGGGGATCGTCGGCCGCCAGGGTCCCGGCGTACAGCCGGCCGGCCTCCAGCAGCCCCGGGCGGGCCAGCATCGGATCGTCCGCCTCGATGGCCGCCTGGTCCGGATGGCTCATGGTCACGTCCAGCCACGGCGAGATCAGCACGATCCGGGACGGCTGGTCCCCGGTACGGTCGCGCAGCCGCTGCGCGGCCGCCAGGGCCAGCCCCGCCCCGGCCGAGTCCCCGACGAGCACCGTCCCTCCGGAGCCACCGCCCGCGATCAGGCCGCTCAGCAGATCGGCGGCCACCGGGACCGTCCGGTCGGCGGTACCGCGCGGAGCGAGGATGTACGCCGGCACGACGACCCGCGCCCGCGCCTGCGTGACCAGGGTCCGTACCAGCGCCCAGTGCGGGCGCACCAGCTCGTTGACGTAGCCGCCGCCGTGCACGTACAGCACCTGGGCCGCGGGCTCCGTCCCGAGCGGGGAGACGTCGTACACCGGCCAGGCCCCGACGAAGGTCCGCGAGATGTCGGCGACCCGCCCCAGGGACCGCGGCGGCAGATGGGAGGCGGGCCGGCGGGCGGACTCAGCGACCCGGGTCCGGACCGCCTCGGCACTCGCGAACCGTCTTCGCCGTCCCGTCGCGACAAGCGCCGCCGACAGCGCCCTGCTGCGCAGACTCGGCACGCCCCTCACCTCCCCTTTTCCCCCTCGCCGTCGCCGGCGCGGGCCCCTTCCCCATTACGGGAGGAGCATAGGCGTGAAGCTGTGCTGTCGGCCCGCTTAAGAAAGTCTCGATGGACTGATCACCGCGCCGATCGGCAGATTGGTGCACGTCACCGCCGCCGTCCGGGCGCCCCCGCCCGCGGCGTCCCCTTCCGCATGCCTGGAGCCACCCCATGAAGGCACTCGTCAAGCACAAGGCAGAACCCGGCCTGTGGCTCATGGACGTCCCCGAGCCCGAGTACGGCCCCGGCGACGTGCTCATCAAGGTGCTGCGCACCGGCATCTGCGGAACCGACCTGCACATCCGCGCCTGGGACGGCTGGGCGCAGGGCGCGGTCAAGACCCCCCTCGTCCTCGGCCACGAGTTCGTCGGAGAGGTCGCGGCGCTCGGCGCCGACGTCCAGGACATCGAGGTCGGCGCGCTGGTCAGCGGCGAGGGCCACCTGGTGTGCGGCAAGTGCCGCAACTGCCTGGCCGGCCGCCGCCACCTGTGCCGCAGCACGATCGGCCTGGGGGTCGGCCGCGACGGCGCCTTCGCCGAGTACGTCGTCCTGCCCGCCCAGAACGTGTGGGTGCACCGCACCGCCGTGGACCTGGACGTCGCCGCGATCTTCGACCCGTTCGGCAATGCCGTGCACACGGCGCTGTCCTTCCCGCTGGTCGGCGAGGACGTACTGATCACCGGCGCCGGCCCGATCGGGATCATGGCGGCTGCCGTGGCCAGGCACGCCGGCGCGCGCAACGTGGTCATCACCGACGTCAGCCCCGAGCGGCTGGAGATCGCCCGCAAGGCGGGCGCCACCCTCGCCGTCAACGTCGCCGAGTCCTCGATCGCCGAGGCGCAGGCCAAGCTCGGCCTGCGCGAGGGCTTCGACATCGGCCTGGAGATGTCCGGCCGCGCCGAGGCCATGCGCGACATGATCGACAACATGACGCACGGCGGCCGGATCGCCATGCTGGGGCTGCCCGCGCAGGAGTTCCCGGTGGACTGGGCGAAGGTGGTCACCTCGATGATCACGATCAAGGGCATCTACGGCCGCGAGATGTTCGAGACCTGGTACGCGATGACCGTGCTGCTGGAGGGCGGGCTCGACCTCAGCCCCGTCATCACCGGCCGCTACTCGCACCGCGACTTCGAGGCCGCCTTCGACGAGGCGTCGACCGCCCGCAGCGGCAAGATCATCTTGGACTGGACGGCGTAACCGGCCCTCACGCCGGACGTCATTCCGGCCGCCACGCCGGCCGCCACCCCGGACGCCACCCCGACTGTCACGCCGGACGTCATGCCGGCCGCCGCATCGGCCGCCCCATCCTCCGAACCATCTCCCTCGGGCCGGGCCCCGCAAACCCTCCCCCCTCCGCGGGGCCCGGCCCCCTCCCTCGTCGCCCTCCGCCGCACAAGGAGAACCGCACCCATGTTCGACACCGTCCGCGAGGACCTGCGCTCCACCCTCGACGAGATCCGCGCCGCCGGCCTGCACAAGCCCGAGCGCGTCATCGGCACCCCGCAGAACGCGGCCGTCGCGGTCACCTCGGGCGGCGCCGCCGGAGAGGTGCTCAACTTCTGCGCCAACAACTACCTGGGGCTGGCCGACCACCCCGAGGTCGTCGCCGCCGCGAAGGACGCGCTGGACCGCTGGGGCTACGGCATGGCCTCCGTCCGCTTCATCTGCGGCACCCAGGAGGTGCACAAGGAGCTCGAGGCGCGGCTCTCCGCCTTCCTCGGCCAGGAGGACACGATCCTCTACTCCTCCTGCTTCGACGCCAACGGCGGCGTCTTCGAGACCCTCCTCGGAGCCGAGGACGCGGTCATCTCCGACGCCCTCAACCACGCCTCGATCATCGACGGCATCCGCCTCTCCAAGGCCCGTCGCTTCCGCTACGCCAACCGCGACCTGGCCGAGCTCGAAGCCCGCCTGAAGGAAGCCACCGAGGGCGGCGCCCGCCGCAAGCTGATCGTCACCGACGGCGTCTTCTCCATGGACGGCTACGTCGCCCCGCTCGCCCAGATCTGCGACCTCGCCGAGCGCTACGACGCCATGGTCATGGTCGACGACTCGCACGCCGTCGGCTTCGTCGGCCCCGGCGGCCGCGGCACCCCCGAACTGCACGGCGTCATGGACCGCGTCGACATCATCACCGGCACCCTCGGCAAGGCCCTCGGCGGCGCCTCCGGCGGCTACGTCGCCGCCCGCGCCGAGATCGTCGAGCTGCTGCGCCAGCGCTCGCGCCCGTACCTCTTCTCCAACTCCCTCGCCCCGGTCATCGCGGCAGCCTCCCTCAAGGTCCTCGACCTCCTGGAGTCCGCCGGTGACCTGCGCGAACACCTCGCAGCCAACACCGCGCTGTTCCGTACGAAGATGACCGAGGCCGGCTTCGAGGTCCTGCCCGGCGACCACGCCATCGCCCCGGTCATGATCGGCGACGCGGCCGAGGCGGCCAGGATGGCGGAGCTGCTCCTGGAGCGCGGCGTGTACGTGATCGGCTTCTCCTACCCGGTGGTGCCGATGGGTGCGGCGCGCATCCGCGTCCAGCTCTCCGCGGCCCACTCGACGGCCGACGTCGAGCGCGCCGTCGCCGCCTTCATCGACGCCCGTGCGGCCCTCGAGACCGCTGGGGCCTGAGCGGAGCAAGAGGTCCGAGGGGTCTCTGCACCCTGAGACAATGGTGGGGTGATCGACCCCCGCCGGCTGCGCATCCTGCGGGCCGTGGCGGACCACCGTACGGTGACCGCCGCGGCCGCAGCCCTGTACCTCACCCCCTCCGCCGTCTCCCAGCAGCTCGCGGCGCTGGAACAGGAGACGGGCCACGTGCTGCTCACCCGCAGCGGGCGCGGCGTACGGCTCACCGCAGCCGGTGAGATCCTGCTCGGCCACGCCCACGAGGTGCTCGCGCAGCTGGAGCGGGCCGAGGCCGAACTCGCCGCGTACGCCGGCGGTTCGGCGGGCGAGGTCACCGTGGCCGCCTTCGCGACCGGCATCGCGGAAGTCCTGGCGCCGGCCATCGCCCGGCTCGCGCTGGAACAGCCCGGGATCCGCCTGCGGGTACGGGACGCGGAAGGCGACCAGAGCCTGCCGCTGCTGCTCGACGGCGAGGCGGACGTGGCGCTGGCGGTCGAGTACCGGGGCGCCCCGGGCGCCGACGACGGGCGGCTCTCCGTCCTCCCGCTGTACGCGGAACCCTTCGACGCGGTCCTGCCCTCGGGGCACCCGCTCGCCGACCTGCCCGCGGTGTCGCTGGCCGACCTCTCCGACTCGGACTGGGTGGGCCAGTACCCCGGCAACCCGTGCCACGACGTGACGCTGCTCGCCTGCGAACTGGCGGGCTTCCAGCCCCGGTTCGCGCACTCCTCGGACGACTTCCGGGCCGTGACGGCCCTGGTGGGCGCGGGGGCAGGAGTGGCTCTCGTCCCGCGCTCGGCCCTGCGCGGCATGGACCTCAAGGAGGTCCAGGTCCGCCCGGTCGCAGGCCCGGCGGCCACCCGCCGCGTCTTCGCAGCCACCCGCCGAGGCGCGGAAACCCACCCCCTGATCGCCCCGGTCCTGGCGGCCCTGGTCCGGGAGTCGGAGCGCTTGCCGGCGCATTGAGGGGGCGGGGCCTGGCGGGGGCTTCGGGTGGCGGGATCCGAGCAGTCGGGAGTCAGTGACGTGTATGGGGGTTTCCCGTCAGTCTCATCGTCTCTCCGTGTCGGGCCGGTCCCTCAAGGGCGCTCCTCCTTCGTCGTCGCGTCGCTTCGCGATGGCCTTCGGCCACCCTTGACCGACCGTCCCGCCCCGGACATACGAAGACTGTCGGGAAGCCCCCAAAGGAACGGGCCGGGGACAAGAGACAGGAGCGGGGCGGCCGGAGAAGCCCTGCCCGGTCGGGGGAGGGCACTTTCCCGAGACGGGGCCCATCCAGACCACCGGCCGGGTCGGGGGAAGCGCATCAAATCGCTACGCGCTCCTCATCCTTTAGCGTCTCCAGCCCGTCCTGGGCCGGACATAGGCCGCCCACGGTCCCGGTTCACCCCACGAAATGCGTCCGACGACCGTCTGGAGCTCGGCATAAGCCGCCTCAGATCGCTACGCGCTTCTCCAGGACCGCGACCGACGGCCGGCAGGGCCTGATGCCTCTGCTATTCCGTCGTGGATCCGGGTCAGTGCACAAGTGACACCACAAACCCATCCCCAAATAGGGGTAATTGGGGCAAACGGTCGGCGATTCGAGCGGTCCGCTCTCGCTGACCCCACTCCACGACGAAATAGCCGCTGTCAGGCGTCTTTCCACCCCAGACAGCGTCGAGACGCCCTCGATGAGGAGCGCTGGGGCGTCTTGGGCGGCTTATGACCGGCCACAGGCGGTCGTCGGACGCATCTCGTGATACGAACCGAGGGCGTGGGCGGCCTATGTCCAGCCCAAGACGGTCTGGAGACGCTGAGAGATGAGGAGCGCGTAGCGATTGGACGCGCCCACCGACCCGGCCGGTAGCGCGCATGGGCCCCGCCTCGGGAAGAAGCCTCACCCCCGACCGGGCAGGGCATCTCCGACCACCCCGTCCCTGTCTTGATAGCCCGGCTCGTTCTTTTGGGGGCTTCCCGACAGTCTTCGTATGTCCGGGGCGGGACGGTCGGTCAAGGGTGGCCGAAGGCCATCGCGAAGCGACGCGACGAAGGAGCGCCCTTGAGGGGCCGGCCCGACACGGAGAGACGATGAGACTGACGGGAAGCCCCCATACACGTCACTGACCACCGCCCCAGCGGCTCCCGCCGTCCCCGAAGCCCCCGCCCCGCCAACCGACCCCGCCCCTCACACCCGTACCACCTCGACCCCCGCCGCCCCGAAGGCCTCCGCCACGGTGTCGGGCAGGCCCGTGTCCGTCACCAGGGTGTCCACCGACGAGGTCGCGCAGATGCGGGCGAATGCGCGGACGCCCAGTTTGCTGGAGTCGGCCGCGACGACCACCCGTCGGGCGCGCTCGCACAGCAGGCGGTTGATCGAGGCCTCGTCCTCGTGGCGGGTCGCCGCGCCGTCCGTGGGGTCGAAGCCGTCCACGCCGAGCACCGCGGTGTCCACCGCGAGCTGCCCGAGGACCTGTTCGGCGAGGGGGCCCGTCAGCTCGTAGGACTGGGGACGGGCCACGCCCCCGGTCAGTACGATCTTGAACTGCGGCCGGATCACCAGCTCGCCCGCGATGTTGAGGGCGTTGGTCACGACGGTGAGCGCAGGGGACCCCTGGGCCAGGTCCGGGCGTCCGGCCAGGGCCCGTGCCACCTCGGTGGTCGTCGTGCCGCCCGTCAGGCCGATCACCTCGCCCGGCACGATCAGGGCCGCCACCGCCTCGCTGATCCGGCGCTTCTCGGCGGCGCGGCGCGATGTGCGGTAGCGCAGCGGGAGTTCGTAGGACACCCCGTGCAGCACGGCTCCGCCGCGCGTGCGGACCAGCAGCTGCTGTTCGGCGAGCTGGTCGAGGTCGCGGCGGATGGTCGCGGCGGACACGCCGAGGGTCTCCGCGGCGGGTTCCACCTCCAGCTCGCCCCGTTCCACGAGCAGGTCCAGCAGCGTCTGCCAGCGCTCCTTGCGGGTCATCGGCCGCCCCCTTCGGTGTTCTGCGACATTCGTTCCACGGCGTTTCGGCGGCCTCCATCGGCCTACCCGGCGACACTAACTCAGCCGAGCAACCCGGCGATGCTTGAAGTTGCGTGAAACAGGCCTATACCTTGCAGGAAAACGCATCGCATTCACGTCTTCACCATTCAGACCCGTCTGTCGCACGAGGGAGCCTGTATGAGTCACGTCGCGTACGAGTTGGGCACGCAGCCCGCATGCTGGGAGCGGGCCGCCGAACTGGCCCCGGTCCACCGGGCGGTGCTGCCGCAGGCGGGGGAGCGTACCGCGATCGTCGGGTGCGGGACCTCGTACTACATGGCCCAGGCGGCCGCCGTGCTGCGCGAGACGGCCGGCCAGGGCGAGACCGACGCCTTCCCCGCCTCCGAGTTCCCGCGCCACCGCCGCTACGACCGGGTCGTCGCCCTGACCCGCTCCGGCACCACCACCGAGGTGCTGGACCTGCTGGCCGGGCTGCGGGACGCGGGCGTGCCCACGACGGCGGTCGTCGGCGACCCAGCGACCCCGGTGATGACCGCGGCCGACGAGCTCGTCGTCCTGGACTTCGCCGACGAACAGTCCGTCGTGCAGACCCGTTTCGCGACCACCGCCCTCACCCTGCTGCGCGCCCACGTCGGGCTGCACACCCCCTCCGCGGTCGCCGACGCCCGTACCGCCCTCATCGACCCCCTCCCTGCCGAGATCGCCGGCCGCGGGCAGTTCACCTTCCTCGGCCGCGGCTGGAGCGTCGGGCTCGCCAACGAGGCCGCGCTGAAGATGCGCGAGGCCTCGCTGTCCTGGGCCGAGTCCTACCCGGCGATGGAGTACCGGCACGGACCGATCAGCGTCTCCGGGCCCGGTACGGTCACCTGGTCGCTCGACGAGGCCCCCGACGGGCTTGCCGAGCAGGTGCGCGCCACCGGCTCCCAGTGGGTGCCCGGGCGGCTCGATCCGCTCGCCGAACTGGTCCGCGTACACCGCCTCGCCCTGGCCGTCGCCGCCCACCAGCAGCTCGACCCGGATGCGCCGCGCAATCTCACGCGCTCGGTGATCCTCACCACCGGCGAGGAGGCGGTCCGATGAGCCTCGTCCGCGCGGGCGACCTGGTCCTGGAGGCGGCCGCGGCCGGCCGGGCCGTCGCCGCCTTCAACATCATCACCCTGGAGCACGCCGAAGCCGTCGTCGCCGGGGCCGAGGCGGCCGGCCTGCCGGTCATCCTCCAACTGAGCGAGAACGCAGTGAAGTTCCGCGCCGGGCGGCTGCTTCCCATCTCCCGGGCCGCTCTCGCCTGCGCCGAGGCCGCAGGCGTCCCCGTCGGCCTCCACCTCGACCACGTCAAGAGCCCAGAGCTGCTCCGGCAGGCCTGCGACGCGGGATACAGCTCGGTGATGTACGACGCCGCGCAGCTCCCGTACGCCGAGAACCTGGAGGCCACCCGCTCCGCCGCCGACTGGGCGCACGCCAACGGGCTGTGGATCGAGGCCGAGCTGGGGGAGGTCGGCGGGAAGAACGGCGCGGCGCCGCTGGACCCGCACGCGCCCGGCGCCCGTACCGACCCGGACGAGGCCCGGCGGTTCGTCGCGGACTCCGGGGTCGACGCCCTTGCCGTAGCCATCGGCAGCAGCCACGCGATGACCAGCCGGACCGCGGCCCTGGACCACGCGCTCCTGGCCCGGCTGGCCAAGACCGTGGACGTACCGCTCGTCCTGCACGGCTCGTCGGGTCTGCCCGACGCCGAGCTGGCGGCGGCCGTCGCGGGCGGTATCCGCAAGGTCAACATCGGCACCGCGCTCAACGTGGCCATGACCGAAGCCATCCGTGCCCACCTCACCCCGGCGGATCCGCGGCCGTACCTGACGGCCGCCCGGACGGCGATGACGGTGACGGCGACGGCTATGATCGGCGCCCTGAACTGACGTACGGCGGGGGGCGGCGATCATGGACGTGCAGCGGGGTCGTACCGATCGCCGCCGGTTCCTGCTGATCGCCGGCCTCCCGGTGCTGACCGTGGGCGCGGGCCTGACGTACCTGCTGTGGCCGGAGCCGCCGTACCGCCCCGCGGTCCGCACCGACCTCGAGCCGCTGAACCGGCGGCTCGGTCCGTTCCTGGGTGAACTGACCGACGCGCACTGGCTGGGATACGACATCGACGCCGGCGGTGCGGGCGACGACCGGATCCCGAGCCCCGACTCCCGGATCCGGCTGGTCGGTGCAGCCCGCCTGCCGGCCGGTGGCGCGGCCGCGATCACTGCGAAGCCCGACCACGCCTTCGCGCCCGGTGCGCCGTCCGGCCTGCCCGCCCCGCTGAAGAAGTACCTGCCCGCTGACGCGGCCTGGCAGCACAGCCCGGGATTCGACGCGTACGCGAACGGCCAGGGCGGGAAGAGCGAAGCCTCGGACGGGACCCCGTCGGGCCGCTACCTCTTCGACGTGGCCCGCGACCTCGTCCACTTCGACCTCCTGTACCTCTTCACGTGACGATCCCGTGCCACTCGGCCCGGTCCGGGCGGGCGCCCCGGTCCAGGGTCCGGTGCCCTCGGCGAGCGCCAGGGCGTGCTCGCCGAACAGGACGAGGGCGACGAACCAGGTGGTCCGGTCGGGTCCGACGGCCTCGTCGTAGCCGCGGAACTGCGCCACCCCGTCGCGCACCACCTGGCCGGTCCGGCACAGGCCGCGGTCCCCGACCACCACGGCGGCGGGCCGCCCGTCGGAATCCGGCCCGGCCCACCAGGTCAGGGCCCGGCCGGCCTTCTCCGGCAGCCGGGCCCGTACGTCCGCCCGGGAGCAGCTCCCAGTGGGCGTGCCTGGGCGGGATCCCGGCGTCCACGGGGAGGTCGCCCGGCTCGTGGATCTGCGTCACCGCCCGCGTGAACCCGGGGTCCTCGCGGCGCCATGCGTCGATGTCCATGTCCGCACATTGTGCGGCAGGCGGCCGAACTGCGCGGCGATGTCAGCCGAGTTGGCTCCGGGGATGGCGATGAGGAGGGGACCCGGGTCCGGGCTCAGATGCCGATGGCCCCGTCGATCCGCTCGCGCAGGAGGTCGGCGTGCCCGTTGTGGCGTGCGTACTCCTCGACCATGTGGATCAGCACCCAGCGCAGCGACACCTTCCCGCGCCACGCGTCGACGGCCTCGACGTCCAGGTGGGGCGCCTCGGCGACGAAGCGTTCCGCGAAGGCCACTTCACCGCGCCAGGCCTCCCAGGCCGCCTCGACGGCCGCGGGATCGGACACGGCTCCGTCGAAGCCCCCGTCGGGTTCGTCCGCCGAGGAGAACAGCGGCGGCGCGTCCCGGCCCGCCAGGACCTTCCGGAACCAGCGGCGCTCCACATCGGCCAGGTGCCGGACCAGCCCGAGCAGGGACAGGGTGGACGGTTCCACCGACCGCCGCGCCAACTCGGCCCCCAGGCCTGCGCACTTCAGTTCCAGGGTGGCGCGGTGGTCCGCCAGGAAGGCGACCAGCATCCGCCGCTCGTCGCCGGTCGCCGGGCGGCTGAAGCGGCCGTCCCGCTCGGGTTCGACGAAGAATTCCGCTCTGCTGCGTGGGCTCGTCATGGTCGCGAGTATGAACGGCGTCCTCGAACGGCCGGCACCCGGGTCCTTCCGAATTCTTGTAACAGGTTCTACTCTGACCGCCGCCACCACAGCGACCGGCTGGACCGCGAGACTCCCGGAGGGGCCGTGCACCTCGAATACACGCCTGAGCAGCAGCAGTTGCGCACCGAACTGCGCGCCTACTTCGCCGAGCTCGTGCCGCAGGACGTCTACGCCCGCTACGAGGACCCGGCCGCTCAGAAGCGCTTCTACCGGGACACCATCCGCCGGCTCGGCGCCGACGGCTGGCTCGGCGTCGGCTGGCCCAAGGAGTACGGCGGCCGCGGGATGACCCCGATGGACCAGTTCATCTTCTTCGACGAAGCCGCACAGGCCGTCGTACCGCTGCCCCTGATGGCGCTCAACACGGTCGGGCCGACCATCATGCAGTTCGGCACCGACGAGCAGAAGGCGTACTTCCTGCCGAAGATCCTCGCCGGCGAGATCGACTTCGCGATCGGCTACAGCGAGCCCGACGCAGGCACCGACCTCGCCGCGCTCAAGTGCAAGGCGGTCCGCGAGGGCGACGAGGAGAGCGGCACCTACGTCGTCAACGGACAGAAGATCTGGACCACCAACGGCGACACCGCCGACTGGGTCTGGCTCGCCGTACGCACCGACCCGGACGCCCCCGCCCACAAGGGCATCACCATGCTCCTCGTCCCGACCTCGGACCCCGGCTATTCCTGCACCCTCATCAACACCCTCGCCTCGCACGACACCACCGCCAGCTACTACGAGAACATCCGGGTCCCGGCGGACCGCCGCGTCGGACAGGAGAACAAGGGCTGGCGCCTGATCACCAACCAGCTCAACCACGAGCGCGTCACCCTCGCCGCCCACGGCACCATGGCCATCCGGGCCCTCCACGACGTCCAGCGCTGGGCCGCCGCGACGAAACTCGCCGACGGCCGCCGCGTCATCGACCTCCCGTGGGTCCGCGGCCGCCTGGCGCGCACCCACGTCCGTCTCGACGCGATGAAGCTGCTCAACTGGCAGATGGTGGGCGCGGTCCAGGCCGGCACCCTCACCCCGCAGGACGCCTCCGCGGTCAAGGTGTACGGCTCGGAGGCCCGCCGGGACGCGTACGCCTGGCTGATGGAGATAGTCGGCGCGGCCGGCTCCCTCAAGGACGGCTCGGCGGGCGCGGTCCTGCACGGCGAGCTCGAACGCGGCTACCGCAGCGCCGTGATCTTCACCTTCGGCGGGGGCAACAACGAGATCCAGCGCGAGATCATCTCCTGGATCGGCCTCGGCATGCCCCGCGTGCGCCGCTAGGTCGTCTCTTTTGGATCTTGTCGGTCGGCCGGCGTCGTCCGGTGCCGTGCATCGCAAGGCGGAGGAGCGCCGTTGTACTGGACGTACTGCGGTGCTCCGACAACGCGGCGAGGTGCGGTGCCGGGCGACGCGGGCCTGGGGGCACCTCCCAGCGGTAGCTGGGGGAGCAAGATCCGAAAGAGACGACCTGGCTCCCTTGTGACGAGGGTTTTTGGTTGGCACAAAAACCAGGGGCCGGGCCTCCTTCCCGCGCCTGTGCGGATCCGGTGACGGAATTCGCCGGGCTGAGCACGGAGAAGGGGCCCGGCTTATGGAGCCGGATCAGCGGGTGGTGGCAGTTCCCCGGCGGCGCGCGTAGACGACCGCACCGGCGACCGCCGCCACGGCTGCGGCTGCGGCCGCGGTCGCGGAGATCGGCTGCCAGGACGACTCGGGCGCCGGTTCACCGGATGCAGCAGTGACCTGCTCCGGCTGGTCCTCCACGAGGCCGCCGTATCCGCCGGCCAGGCCCTTGCGGTCGTATTCCGAGCCGGGCATCTTGTCGCCGTAGCGGGCGGTGACCAACTTCTGGTAGGCGGCGAGGGTGATTCCGTGCTTTCCGCCGAGGCCGGTGGTCGCTTCCTCGTTGAGCGGCTCGACCATGCCTTCGGCGGTGAGCCGGTACCAGGCGTGGATCTGCGGCTCGGTGAAGGTACGGGCCTGGGGAGTGCCGCGCTCGGCGAAGCCGACCTCGGCGTCCCCGTCCCGGATGCCCGCTAGCTGCCAGCCCTCGGCACCGACGTTCTGAGCGCCGCTTGCCGGCGTAGTGGCGTTCCCTTTGGGTGCGAGCAATACGGCGGCGTGTTTGCCGTCGGAGGCGGTCACCCGCGAGGCCAGGTAGGAGAGCCGGAGTGCGGTCTGCGGGGTCGCCTGGGTCTTGCCGGTCACGAACTCAGGGCTGATCTCGAACATCGGCACCGGGTCCTTGTTCAGATCGAACCCGGGCGGCGCGGCGACCGCGGCGGGTGCGTTCCCAGGGGTGCCGACGGTGCCGCCGTCCGCGGCGGGGGCGGTGCGGGGCTGCCGGGCCGAGACCAGGAAGCGGGAGACGGTGTTGCGGAGTTGGTCACTCCCGAGGGCTTGCTGGGCCGACTGGTAGCCCGCGATGCCGTCGCCTTCCGCAGCCTGTGCGGGAACGATTCCGCACAGGGCTGCGGCGAGCGCAGCCGTGGCGAGGACGGCGGCCCGGAGTGCAGCGTGCCTGGCGTGTCGCATGGTCTGCATGGTCGGTCTGCTCCTCAGCCCTGGATGCCGATGCGGGAGTGGGTCCACTGGAACGAGTTGTTGTTCGTGTAAGTGGAGTGGTTCCACCAGGTGTAGGTCTGGGTGGTCTGCCACGGGTCGCCGACCGCGATCATGTTGGTGGCGCTGTCGTAGCCGTAGATGACGTTCATGTGACCGCCGCCGGTGCGCCAGCCGAACCGGACGGCGAACGGCCGGCCTGCGTCGATCTCGGCGGCGGACTCACCGAACGAGGCGTTGCGGTACAGGCTGCGGCCGCTGTTCCGCAGTCCCAGCCTGGCCAGGCCATTGGCCATGTCCTCCAGCGTCGCGGGCTGGTTGTTGCAGTTCACCCAGGTTCCCTGGGCTGCGAGTTGGCAGAACTGCTCTTGGCTGACGGAGCGGCCCCAGTGCTTGGCGATGGTCACGCCGGAGGCGTCCCAGCACCACTGGGTCCTGACCTGCTTCTGCATGTCGATGCCGAGTGTCTTCGCGGTCGTGGGGATGGGTTTCGGGTTCGGGGTTGAACCGCAGACCGGCAGGGAGGTGGTGTTTTCCTTGATGAAGGCGTCGGCGATGTAGAACGAGCCGGTGAAGATCCACCTCGGGTTGTTCTCCACGGTGTCGCCGGTGGTCCGGCAGGACATCTGGATCTTGGCGCCCACCTTCGAGGACCCCTTCACCTGGGCCGAGAGGGACGGCTTGGCCCGGTGGTTGACGGTCTTGTAGTTGCCCTGCCCGCCGATGACCGTGCCGCTGACCACATCGGCCTGGGCGAGGGCATTGAAGCTGAAGAGCAGACCGCCGGAGAGTGCGGCGGTGATCGCGGCTATCAGCGCTTTCTTGCGGCGGGACGCGCGACGTTTGTGCATCGTGATCCTTGATCTGAAATGCGGAAACGGGTTTGCCGGGCGGCACTCCCATAAGTGACGAATGGTCAGTTGGCCCGGGCCAGTCAGAACCGACCAGGGCGGCGCTCGAAACGGGCGGCGGCCACTCACCGGAGCGGCGGCACAGGGGCGGCGCCGCATTGTCGATGAGGCTGCCGCGACCGGCCGGGCACACATCGGAGACGATGGACCGACGGTGGCGCCTTCGGCGGCGGTCGCGCTCATGCTGCCGGCGAACACTCCCCGACCGGTTTCTTGTGGTTCCGCAGGTGCGGGTGAACTGTCCACCTTGCGTGCACGCCGTCGCGGCAGGGTCGGGAGTGCGCCGTTGCCGTCGCCTTACCACCGCGAGTCGCCGTAACGGCGACCGGGAGCCGGACAACTACAGCCGGGCGACGCCAATTGACCGAGCGTCACATTCAGGCAGATCGATGGCTTTGCCCTGCCGGTGAAGCCGAGATTCAGGCCTTCCGCGACCACGCACAACCGCACCTCTTTCCTTGACTGGATTGGGTGCCGGGAATCCTGCCAGAGAGATTGGGGGACCTGAACGCCCTTGCTCTACGCGCGAAGATGTCGCGAATTCAATCACTGGAAAGGACTGATGTGACAGACCGTCAATCTAGTTATGTTTACGACGGGTTGAGGATCCAACAGCCATTGGTCCAGGCCATTTGACGGTCACCTGAGGCATGGGACTTTACGCAAACTTGATCCACCTCGGTCCTTCATTGGACGCGCTGTCAATTAGTTAAATCGCCCAGCGTGTGCGCTGCGTGACTCTCCATCATTTGATGAAGGAAAATCAACTTCAGGGTTTGCCTGGAATGAGCGCGTCCCTGCCCGCCCGGTCGAGGCAGCCGCCTCTGGACGGGTTCCGGCGGTGTCCGCACCCACGCTCAACCTCTGCCCCATTGAGGAACGCGCCTTACAACGACTGACGCAATGAGGTGGATCGGCTCTGACAGCAGTGCCGTGGCAGGAAGTTGAGCGTTCACCCCGGCGTGGGGAACGTGCCGTGGACCGTGTCGGATGAGCGGTGGGAGCGCCTGGAGCCGCTACGGCCGCAACGTGAGCGGCGCTTCCGGTACCCGGGCCGCAAGCCGCTGCCAGACCGGCAGGTGCTGTCCGGGATCCTGTACGTGCCGGCGATTGCCCGCCGCGGAACGCGGCATGGCACCGGGCTGGGCACCTACCGATGGGTGGTCGAGCGGAGTTTCGCGTGGTTGCACGGCTTCCGACGCCTGAGGATCCGCTGGGAGCGTCGGGCTGACATTCATGAGGCCTTCCTCAGGCTGGCCTGCTGCCTCATCACCTACCGGCGAGTGACATCCTTGCGTTAGCCGTGTGCGCTGCTGAACGGAGCTCAATCACTTCGGACCGCAGCCGGCAGTCGCACCGGCGCCCATGGTTGACCTCTTGGGTGGCCGCCGAAAGCAGCGCGCCACGGGGACGAGGAAGGAACGCCGATATGTCTGCTGCTCTCACCCGCCTGCGTCAGCTACTGCCTCCACCTGTCTCCGGAGGAGACGTGGTGGACTGGGAACGACTCGCCGACGCGGTACAGCTGGAACTCCCCGAGGATTACCGCGAGTTCGTGGAGTCATACGGCGGGGGAGAGATCGACGAGTACCTGTCCGTCAGTACGCCTCCCGTCCCGGGATCGCCGTACGGGGATCTTCTCGAGAGAGTCGATTCCGCACTCTCGGACCGGGACTGCCAGGAGCTGGGCGCTCTCCTTGGAAGGCAAGACTTGCCGCTCCTGTTGCCCTTCGCGGACTCGGCGAGCAGCGATGTCGCCTTCTGGCTACGAACGGGCGCAGCCGACAGCTGGAGGGTGGCCACTTTTCGGAGGCAGGTGCCGTGGGGGGCGAACCGCTGGACGGTCTTCGACGGCGGCATGGCCGACTTCTGCCTGGCCGTCCTGACCGGCGTGGTGGATCCGTTCAGCGAGCGGATCGCGGGATCAGGGCCGCACGATTTCGTGGGCTGGCGCGACTTGTAACCACCGGGCCGACTCGCGCGATCACCCGACCGTACTGCTGTCCTCAGGTGCCGGTGGGGCGACGCACCTCATTGTGTTGGTCGTTGTGAGTCGTCGACTGTGCCCACGGTGGCGTACTGCGCCCGAGTTCTGCTGAGCTGCTGTACGGAAGTGCCGAGAAGAGTGCGTCCCTCCGGTTGGAGACGGGGAGGGGTGGGTGGCATCGATGCAGGTCAGGGCGAGTCCCAGCTGCCGTGGCGATGACGGCGGCGGAGATTCGTCGAATGCGCGTTCGGTTCTCCTTTTGCGGATTGCCTCTGTTGGGGCACTCTTCAGCTTCTCACCCATGTGGGTGGCACGTCATGTCGGGCCATGAGGGTGGCGGTGCTGTTGGGTGAGGGGTCGGTGACGCGACCCGTAGCCCTTGGCACTGAGCAGCTGCTGCCCGTGGTTCACCCACGCTGACCAGCGAAATCGGCCGTCATTGCGGCTCCCTTGGGCGGGGCCGGTCCGGAACTCGTCCGGAAACGGTTCCGCTCTCGGGCCACCGGGGAGGGCGCGTCCCGGTCCGGTGCGGCGGCTTGTGCCGTAGACCGGCATGGGCCGCGCAGTTACTCAAAGCGGCCGCCCCGCCCGGGTGCCCAGGACGGGCGGGAGAGAGGATGCGACGCTGGAGTGAGGGGCCCGCGAGTCGAGGTCCGAGTGTGTCTCATCCGGCCCGCGGCCCTCTCCTCCGGCCTGGCGGCCATGCCCGGTGCGGCTCAACGGGTGCGACGAAGAATCGTGCGGTCGGTCCGGGAGCGCGCCGGCCGGGGCACCGCTCACCGAGCGGCGTCAGGCGGCCCCACCGCGTGGATCCGGCCCGTCGGGACCCGGACCGCGCGACCAACCCGGAAGGCAGGTGCGTCCCATGCGCACGTCGACCCGTATCGCCGGTGCCCTCACCGGCCTGGCCCTCACCCTCGGCGGTGCGGTCCTCGCTGCTCCCTCGGTCCGTGCGGACATCCCCGCCTGCACTCAGATGGCCACACAGGCCGGTGCCACCGACTCCGGCTCCGTTTCAGCGGCCTGCAGCCGTGGCGTGGTCGGAGACCTGCAGAGTTGTGTGAGCGGGCTGACCGAGGCCGGAGTGGCGGGCGGCGCCGCCACCGGTGCCTGCCGCGCGGCGGCCCACGAACCGCGTTAGGGGACCGCGCGGCAGCCGCCCCCCGGCACCGGTGGGAGGCAGGTACGGTCCGTGTCCTCCTCGGCCCCCGGCCTGCCCGGACATAACACGGCGCCGTTGGGCAGTCCTGACGCCAACGACATCGATGTCGCCCCGCTTCCACCGACGCGCACGCGCCGGACCGATGCGGCCGGTCGAGGTCGGTAACGTCGTGCCTCTCCGGGGAAGGCGCCTGAGAGCTCTCCCGCGCCTGCTCCGGCTGCCTGCTGCCTGACGGGATCACGCCGGCGATCACCTGACCGGTCGGCGCACGGCCGGGCAACCAGTCCGGCCGGTGCACCCGGCGCGGTGGGTATGGAGTGACGGCACCCGGTCCACCGTCGGGTGGACACGGCGCTCGCCGCCGCTCCGAACACGGCCTCGGCCTCGGCCATGCGTCATACAGTGACCGACGAGGTCGTTCGCATCTCCCGGCTGTACTGAACACGAGCGTTGTCGACACTCGGCAGGTCTTGAACAGGCGCAGAAGAACGAACAGTCCCGCCGGCCTCGCCCGTCCGAGCCGAGTCCGACCCCGCCGCCTCGCCACCGGCCCGCCGCCCACCGTCCACCGCCTTCTCCGGAGACCTACGAGACGGCGCCGTAACAGCACGACCAAGGAGCCGACCGGCACGGTGCACCCGCCGGTCGGCTCCGCCGTGCTCCCGTACGACCTCGGGGATGACTCCGTCGTTCGGCCCATCAAGGGCACCGGCTCCCACGCCGAAAAGAACCGAGCGGAGTCGCCCCACCCTCGCGTTCCGGTACGCCTCCGCGCCCCGGGCCGCCCCGATGACGGCGGTCCGGTGCCCCAGCCGACAGGCCCGGAGGAATTCCCGCATGCGCGTCCGCCTGCCCCTGACCGCCGTCACCACCGCCGCACTCCTGCTCGTCACGGTCACCGGCGCGACTCCGGCCGCAGCAGAACGCAACCCCGACGGCACACCACTGGTCAAGGTGTCCCACGGCGACCCGTACGCGAACTGCACCATCGGAGCCAGATCCCCCGACAGCGTCGCCTACCCCGCCACCGAGGTCGAGCCGTACCTGTCCGTCGATCCGCGCGACCCCAAGCGCGTGGTCACCGTGTTCCAGCAGGACCGCTGGAACGACGGCGGCGCCCGTGGCCTGGCGGCCAGCTGGACCACGGACGGCCGCACCTTCCACCGGAGCACGCTGCCGTTCAGCCTTTGCGCCCCGGGCGGAGCGGACTTCGAACGGGCCACCGACCCCTGGGTGAGCACCGGACCGGACGGCACCGTCTACGCGAGCGGCGAGGGCGTCGACTTCGTCAAGAGCACGCGCACCGGCCTCCTGGCCGCCACGTCCCGCGACGGCGGCCGCACTTGGCACAACGTCACCACCACGCACGTCGACGAGCAGCCGTTCTTCAACGACAAGCCCTCGCTCACCGCCGACCCGATCCGCAGGGGCACCGCCTACCAGGTCTGGGACCGCCTCGACAACGACCCGCCCGGCCCCGGCTCCCTCGACGGTCCGGGCTACATCTCCGTCACCCGCGACGGCGGCCGCACCTGGAGCGGGGCCCGGCGCTTCGTCGACACCAGCACCGTGCCCAACACCCAGACCATCGGCCATCTGATCGTCGTCGACCGGCACACCGGCACCCTGTACGACTTCTTCGATCAGATCACCCTCTCCGAGGACCTGAGCACCGTCGTCGACGCCCACTACGCGATGGTCACCTCGACCGACGCCGGAGAGACCTGGAGCGCCCCGGTCACCGTGGCCAAGGACACCGCCGTACCGGAGGTCCACCCGAACGACCCCGCCAAGCCGCTGCGCGCCGCGTCCACCCTGCCCAGTCCGGCCGTCGACCCGAAGACGGGCACGCTCTACATGGCCTACGAGGGTGCGGACTTCTCCGGCGGCCGGTTCAACTCCGTCCAGTTGGTGCGCTCCACCGACGGCGGCCGCACCTGGGGCGCCCCGGAGCTGATCAGCCCGGAGGGCGTGCCGGCGTTCTCCCCGTCGGTCGCGGTCGACGAGCGGGGCACGCTCGCGCTCATGTACTACGACCTGCGCTTCCTCAAGCCGGGCGACACCACCACCCTGCCCACCGCCTACCAGCTGGCCACCCTGCCGCACGGGGACCCGAAGCGCCGGACCGAACGACGCATCTCGCGGATCTTCGACTGGCTGCAGGCACCGTTCGCCGGGGGCTACTTCCTCGGCGACTACCAAGGCCTGGTGGCGGACGGCAAGGGAGTACGGGCGGTGCTCACCGAGACCAACTCCGGCGCACCGCAGAACCGTACGGACGTGTACACCGGCACTCTCAGCACCCGCTGACCGACGCGGACGGATCCCCTGGTGATCTTGCTGAACCGGTGCATCAGCCGTCGCTTCCGTCGTTGCGCGCTCGCGATCCGTCGTCCGGGTGGGGGCCGCTCACCGTGGTGCTCTGCGGGGCCTGCCGTCTCGACCCGTCCCGCGCTCCTGGACGCACTCCTGCTGTACGTCCTGCACACCTGCTTCACGGAGCGGCCTGCTCGGGAAGACATCGGAGGACGGGCCGCCCAGGTCGGCTGCACATCCGAGTTCGCCTTCGCCAACGCGTTCGAACGTACGCACAGGACCCCGCCCGGCATGTACCGGCGGAGTGCTGATCCGCAGCGGCAGAGCTGAGCACGTCCAGTCGCGAAAGATCGTCGAAGAACCCCGGCTGCCCGTCCGCCCGGACGGTGGGTCAGAACTCGGCGAGCCGCTCCACCAGCAGCTCCACCCTGCGCCCGGTGTCCTCCGGCGGAAGCCGTCGCGCCCGGGTCAGGGTCGCGACGCCGTGCAGGGCCGCCCAGAACACCTCGGTGAACAGTCCCGGGTGGACGCCGTCCCCGGCGACGTCGCCGAGGCTCTCCAGCAGGGCGGAGAAGGCGTCCTTGAGCTGTTCCGGGGTGTCCTCCTGCGCGTACGCGAGACCTCCGTCGAGCTGGAAGATGGCGTCGTAGACGGCCGGATGGCGTTCGGCGAAGTCGAGGTAGGCGTGGGCGAGGGCGGCAACCCGCTCACGCGGGCCGTTCGCCCTGGACGCCGCGGCACGCACCGCCGCGGCCAGCTCGGTGGCGCCCTCGAGGGCGACGGCGCCGATGATCTCCCGTTTGCCGCGGAAGTGGCTGTAGAGGACGGGCTGGCTGTACTCGATGCGCTCGGCGAGCCGGCGGGTGGTGACCGCGTCCCAGCCCTGCTGCTCGGCGAGTTCGCGGGCCGTCGCCACGATGAGGCGCTCACGCTCCGCCCGTTCGCGCTGCTTGCGTTCCTGTACCGACATGACTCGATCCTAGCACCGCTAGACAATCGAGCGGCAGTAGCGCTAGCGTTGCCTCAACAGCTAGCAGCGCTAGATCACTGGAGAGGTCATCATGCTCAACGCACTTGAGGTGTTCACCGTCGTGGTCGTCGGCGTGATGGTGGGGGTGGAGTTCTCCGTCGCCTTCGTCATGAACCCGATCCTCAACGCCCTCCCCGGCGACAGCGGCCAGCTCGGCCACGCCCACGGGGGCCGGATGCTCGGCGCCGTGATGCCGGTCTGGTACATCACCTCGCTCGTGCTCGTCGCGGTCTGGGCCGTCGCCGGATGGCACCACCACGGCGCCGGCCTCGTCATCACCGCCGGCGCGCTGCTGATCCTCAGCGTGATCATGTCGGTTCTGCTGCTCGTCCCGATCAACAACCGGAACAAGACGTGGACCCCCGAGAACCGGCCCGAGGACTGGAAGGAGCAGATGAACCGCTGGCTGCGCTTCCACTACGTCCGCGTCGCCGTCATCATCGCCGCCTTCACCCTGCTGGTCGCCGCCCTCGCCTGAGCCCGCGGGCCGAGACCGCCACACGGTCGGCGAGCCGCTCAGGTGCGGGAACAGCGCGCCGCCGTCCTGAGGTACCCGGGCGCTTTCGCCGTGACACCCGGGCGCCTTCGCCGTGGCCTGGCGGCCTTACCCAGTCCGCCGATCTACCGCAATCGTCAGCGCGTTGCGCGTCTGCGATGCGGCGCTCTGGATGTGTCACGTACGGAGGGCGACGAGCTCGATCTCGAAGCCGTCGTCGTTCTCCAGGTAGGCGGCGCAGTGCTGTGGGCCGCCGGCGTACGGGTGGCGGTCGGGGAACATCAGGTGCCAGCCGTGGTGCTGCGACTCCTCGGCCAGCCGCTCGACCGCCGCCGCGTCCTCGACGTGGAAGGCCAGGTGGTTCAGGCCCGGGCGGCAGCGGTCGTGCCGGTCGGCGGTCAGGGCCGGGGACTGCTCCACGACCAGGTACGTCGGCCCGAGCCGCCAGCTGCGGCCGTCGGCCCAGTGCTGGTAAGGGGTGTGGCCCAGGGCCTCCAGGAGCCAGCCGAGCGAGGCGACCGCGCGGTCGAGGTCCGGCACCCACAGCTCCACGTGATGGAGCGTGCCGCTGACCGGCCGGTTCACTTGTAGAGCTCCCGGGCGCGGGCCAGGTCGACGGGCTCGTCCCGGTGCAGGCGCAGGAAGTGCTCCAGCTGCCACGTCTGCGTCCGGTCGGCCTGGCGGTTGGCGGTGGTCACCCAGGGCGGGTACACGCGGAAGGCGCGCTTCCCGCCGACGCCGTCCGTCGAGACGACACCGTGCCGGCGGAGTACGTCCATGGGGAGGACGAACTGGCCGAAGTGGTGCTCGTCGCGGACTCCGATGACGAAGAGGTCCACGGGGTCCGTGGTGTCGAACGGCGCGATGGGCCCGGCAGCGGACCGCTTCCAGACGGTGACGAACTGGCCGACCTTCGTGGGGGTCGTCTTGGCCGCGCGGAACCGGACGGCGAGGCCGTCCAGGGTGAAGGCGTGGGCGGCGTAGTCGGCGCCCTCGGCCTCGGGGACCGGCTGAGAACAGGTGAATCCGCAGGGGTCGTACACGAGCTCCTTCGCCGCGACGAGGTCCATGTGGGCCGTGGCGGTGTCCGGCCACGGCCCGGAGCGGGGCGGGACTGAGTGCTCGTGGTGCGTCGTCATGCCTTCACCCTGCCACGCGGTGGACCGGACCCGGGCCCCGGCCGTCGCATGCCGGCGTTCCGCATGGCGATCACCGGAGCAGGATCCGAGAAGGGGACCGAGGCGGAACGTGCCCGGGCGGCGGCCCGGGCGACGCCGGCCCGAAGCCGGTGGGGCGGGGCGCTCGGCAGCGTCGACCGCATCGCTCCACGCAAGGAATCCAGCGGCGACGGGGGCCGGTCCATTTCAATCCCATTGTGCTGCAGGGATGTTGGAGGATCTGGGCGGGTTTGGGCCACACCGACGCCGACGGGCTCGCGGAACGCAGGTTCGGCGGCGAAGCGGCAGTGTGCCCATCCGGTGCGGCAGTCCCTTCAACCGGCCGACGCCGGGTGTCACTCCTCGCCCGAGAACCGCTCCCATGCGGACTGGCGGGTGATCCCGAGGGCTTCGCCGATCCTGGTCCAGGTGACGCCCCGTCGGCGCAGTTCCTGCACCCACGAGCGCAGGTCCGCCTCCGCCTGGTCGATGTGCACGGCAACACGCGGAATGTGACCCAGCATCTCCTCGTCGGCCATCGACTCCCAGACCGGCACGCGCGGTCGCGCGGTGTCGCCGAGGCTCCCGTCGATGATCGACGCGGAGAGTGCCACGCACTCGTTGCAGATGTGCACGCCGGGGCCGGCGATCAGCTTGCCGACTTCGGTGCTCAGCCTGCCGCAGAAGGAGCACCGGGCAGGCTCGGCCAGGGTGTCGGACAGTGCCACGGCGCGCTCTCCCATGATGTCAGTTGTCAGGGTGGTCCTGACAACATAAGCCGTCAGGGAGCACCTGACAACTGGTCCGAGCGTGGGCCGTGTTGAATCCCATCGCCGGCAACACCTCGGCAGCAGCGCGAGCGATGGGATCTGCCGGCGGCTCCCGGCCGTCACGGTGCCCAGGGCAGCCGTACGGCCTCGATCCCTGGGTCATTGAGCAGCGCCTGGATGAGGGTCGGGGGGCCAGCGACCTTGGTGGCCCACAGGTCGTAGTCGGTGCACATGACCCATGAGCGGTCCTGTGCCCAGAGGTTGGAGGGGCTGAAGCCGGCCACCGGATTGTCGTAGAGGACCCCGGCGTCTTCGAGGCGGCCGGCCTGAACATGGAGGTTGTCGAAGTCGACGGCCGCGAGCATCAGCGGGTTGTAGTACGCCAGGCAGGGGGTGTCCGGGCCGGCAGCGCTGTGTTCGGTGAGGACCGCCATCAGTCCGTTCCAGGTGTCGCGGTCCAGGCTCCCCTCGGTGGGCGGGACGATGCCGAGCGGCCAGCTGCCCGCCTTCTTGGCCGACGGAAAGCAGAGGTGGGAGGGGAGCAGCCCGTCGGGTACGACGGGATCGCCGGTGCGCCGGGCGAGCTCCGCCCAGCGCAACCGCCGCCAGCCGCGTCCGGGATGCTCGGCGCGGCCAGTCCGCCCCCCGTGGCAATGCCCACTTCGAGGTCGATACCGGCGAAGACGTGGGGCTGGATGCTCCCGTCCGCCACACGCGCCTGGCGGTACTCGTGGTACGACACCTCGGCCGGACCCCGCTCGTGCTCGTACATGGCATTGAGCACCCAGACCGAGTCGGGCATCGCCGGCGGCATGAACCCCGTGATGCCGTCGCCGCACAGCTCGAGCAGCCAGTCGGTCGCGCCGGACGGTACGAGCGGCCACAGGCCTGACAGCATGTTCGATTCTCCGGACATGCGGCAATGATCCCTGCCCCGCCACGGCACCCTCACATGCGGCCCGTGCCCCCGCGCGAGCCCAGGAGGCGCCTGCCGGATCCGGCAGCACCGGTGGGTCGGCAGGCACGATCCCGTACATGAGCGTTCCGGAAACGGACCCTGCTGCGGATGCCGGCCGGCCTCATCGCCCCGAAGGGTCCGAGCCGGCCTCAGCCGAGGTCGATGTGGACGCTGGTCGACTTCACGCGGGCCACGGCCTGCACGCCGACCGCGAGACCGAGCTCCTCGACCGCCTCCCGGGTCAGCAGCGAGACCACGCGGTGCGGGCCGGCCTGGATCTCGACCTGGGCGGCCACCTCGCCGAGCGTCACCGCCGTCACGATCCCCGGCAGCGCGTTGCGCACCGAGGTGGAGGACTCGCCGTCGCCCTCCGCGGCCTCCCGGGCGAGCGTCACGCAGAACGCGGCCAGGTGCACGCCCTCGACCATGCGCTTGTTGCCGTCGCGCACGGTCGGGAAGCGGCCCGCGTCCGCCCAGCGGCGGGCGGTGTCGGTGCTGACGCGGAGGAGTTGGGCGGCCTCGCCGATCGTGTAGAGCTGCACGCCGCAACTCTATGCCGCCGCAGCCCGGTCGACGAGGCACCCCCTAGGCTCCGACGTCCCGGCGGCGGAGATCGTCCAGCGTCTCGCGCCGCACGAGCAGGCGCGCCGTTCCCCCGTGCACGGCGATCACCGGCGGGCGGCCCACGAGGTTGTAGGCCGAGGCCATGGACAGCTGGTACGCACCCGCCACCGGGACCGCGAGCAGATCGCCCGGCCGGATGTCGGCGGGCAGCGGAACGTCCGCGGCCAGGATGTCGCCCGCCTCGCAGTGGCGGCCGACGACCGTGGCCGTACGGGAATCCGCCGCCGGGCGGCGGCCGATGAGGCGGGGCGCGTAGCGGACCCCGTACAGCGCCGGCCGCGGGTTGTCGCTCATCCCGCCGTCCACGGCCACGAACACCCGCTCCCCGGTGTGCTTGACGGCCAGCACCCGGTACAGGGCCACCCCCGCCGGGCCCACGACGGCGCGCCCCGGCTCGATGAGCAGCCGCGGCTCGGGCAGCCCCGCGGCGG
Organism: Streptomyces sp. NBC_01232; assembly: GCF_035989885.1. Classification (GTDB taxonomy): domain Bacteria; phylum Actinomycetota; class Actinomycetes; order Streptomycetales; family Streptomycetaceae; genus Streptomyces. The sequence continues at coordinate 1,017,371 of NZ_CP108518.1, read as the reverse complement.
CGCAGCCCGCCACCAGTTCCGTACGGAGCTTGCGCGCGAGGGCGACCGTGTCGAGGGCCGGCTCCCCCGGACGATAGGCGACCCCGTGCCCGCCACCCATGTCCAGTTCGCCGAGCGCCACGCCGTGGGACCGGTGGACCTGCGCCATCAGCCCCACCATCCGGCGCACGGCGGTCACGTACGGCTTTGTCCCGGTGATCTGGGAGCCGATGTGGCAGTGCAGGCCGACGAGGTCGAGCTGCGGCTGGCCGAGGATGCGGGCGATCGCGTGCTGCGCGGAGCCGTCGCCCGCCGACAGGCCGAACTTCTGGTCGTCCGTCCCCGTCCGGATCTTGTCGTGGCCGCCGGCCGAGACGCCGGGGACCACCCGGACCAGGACCTTCTGACGGCCGCCCGTCCCCACCGCCGCGGCCAGCCGCGCGATCTCCGACGGGCCGTCGATGACGATCCGGCCGACGCCGAACCGCAGCGCCGCCCCGATGTCGTGGGGCGACTTCGCGTTTCCGTGCAGCACGATCCGCTCGGGCGGGAATCCGGCGGTGACGGCGAGTTCGAGCTCGCCGGCGGAGCACACGTCGAGCCCCAGGCCCTCCTCGCCGACCCAGCGCACCATGGCGCGGGACAGGAACGCCTTGGCGGCGTACAGGACCTCGGCCTCCGGGAAGGCGTCGCGGTACGTCCGGCAGCGTGCGCGCACCTCGCCCTCGTCCAGCACGTACGCCGGGGTGCCGAACCGGTCGGCGAGCTCCGCCAGCGACACCCCGCCGACGGCCAGTCCGCCGTGCGGGAGGCGGTCCGTGGAGGCGGGCCAGACGGACAGGTCGTCCGCGTCGGTGGTGGCGACCCCGCGGAGTTCGGTCGTGGTCATGGTGATCCCTCTCAGCGTGCGCGGACCACGGACCGGCCGCTGCCGGTGCGCTCCGGCACCGGGGTCGCGGCGGGAGCCGAGAAGGTCGGGTCGATCGTCAGGAGGGACGCGCCGAGGGGAGCGGCCAGCGCCCGGAGCGCGGAGGCGGAGAGCCGGATCCAGGGGGCGTGCGGCCCGAGCGTCGTGGCCAGCAGCTCCGTGCGGGTGAATCCGACAGCGGTCCGGTGGCCCAGCGGGGTGCGGAACATCCGGAGCGTCACCTCCCGGGTCCCCGGCCGGACGGGCACGTACAGGAGCCCGGCGGGGACCCGTTCCACGGGTTCGGGGTCCGCATGTCCGGGGGCCGCCGGCCCGGGTTCCTCGGGTTCGGGGTCCTCTGCGTACTGGATCAGGCACATGGGGTCCTCCTGGAGGGGCCGCGATCTGCGTTCGACGACCGGCCTTCGACGACCGGCCTTCGACGACCGGTCTTCGGTTCGATCGCTCGGTTCGTTCGGTCGGTGACGCCGAAGCTATCCCCGCCACCACACCCCGCGCCCCGCCCCCTGACGGGACCTTGACGGTCATGGGCCCGGTCCATACGTATCGCTGACGGCCGCCCCGGATCGGTAGGCTGGAGCCGCCGGGCGCCTGCGACGGGGAGGTACGGATGGGCAGCACCGCGACCGGACCCGGCCCCCTGCCTGATCCGGGGCTGTACGGGCCGTCGTCCGTCACCTGGCAGTGCCACGGCGACCCGATGATGTGGATCGCCGGGCTCCGGGCGCTCTACCTCCAGGCCCTCCACCCGCGAGCCGTCCGCGGGGTCATGGAGAATTCGGCCGCTTTCGACCGGCAGGACGGCGGCCCCGACGCCTGGGGACGGCTGCTGCGCACCGCCGACTTCGTCGGCACCCTCACCTACGGCACCACCGAGGCCGCCGAACGCGCGGGCCTGCGCGTCCGGACGATCCACCGCAAACTGTCCGCCACCGATCCGGACACCGGCGAACGCTTCCCCGTCGACGACCCCGCGCTGCTGCTGTGGATCCACTGCGCGCAGATCGACAGCTTCCTGCACGTCCTGCGCCGCTCCGGCGTCCCCCTCACCCCCGCCCAGGCCGACCGCTACGTCGACGAGAACCGAGTCAACGCCCGCCTCGTCGGACTCGACCCGGCCGGGGTCCCCGCCGGCACCGCCGACCTCGCCGCCTACTTCGACCGGGTCCGCCCCGAGCTCGCCGCCGGCCCCGACGCCCTCGCCGTGGACGACTTCCTGCGCGGTCCGCCCGTCCACCCCCGCCTCGTCCGTGGCCGAAACCTGCTGTGGCCACCGATCGCGGGTCTGGCGTACGGTTCCCTCCCCGGCTGGGCGCACCAGCTGTACGGGCGGCCCGCACCGGCACCACGCAGCGTCACCCGGCGCCTGCGTCTCACCGGGCGCGCACTGCGCACCATTCCCGCAGGTCTACGCTGGCAGCTGCCTCCAGGTCACATCTTGAAAGCGATGCGTCGCATGGGCCCCGGGAGCCGCCCCTCGCCGTACACACTGCGTACATCAGCGGCCATACTGGATCGGCCGGGGAGGGCGTAGCACGACAACGGGGGCGGCTTTAAGACATGGCGGAGTCCAGACTGATCCAGGGCCGTTACCGGTCGCTCGATCTGATCGGGCGCGGCGGCATGGGCGAGGTATGGCGCGCCCGCGACGAATCGCTGGGCCGGCAGGTCGCCGTGAAGTGCCTCAAGCCGATCGGCGCCGAGCAGGACGCCCACTTCACCCAGGTGCTCCGCGAGCGGTTCCGGCGCGAGGCGCGCGTGGCCGCGTCGCTCCAGCACCGCGGGGTGACCGTCGTCCACGACTTCGGCGACGACAGCGCCGCGGGCGGTCCCCTCTACCTCGTCATGGAACTCCTCGAGGGCCGCAACCTCAGCCAGCTCCTGGAGGACAACGACGCACGCCCGCTCCCCGTGGACGTGGTCGTCGACATCGCCGAGCAGATGGCCGCCGCCCTCGGCTACACCCATGACCAGGGCGTCGTACACCGTGACCTGAAACCCGCCAACATCATGCGGCTCACCGACGGCACGGTGAAGATCTGCGACTTCGGCATCGCCCGCCTCGCCCACGACATCGGCTTCACCGCCAAGCTCACCGGCGGCGGCATGGCCATGGGCACCCCGCACTACATGTCGCCCGAACAGATCGCGGGCGGCGAGGTCGACCACCGGAGCGACCTCTACTCCTTCGGCTGCGTCCTGTACGAGATCGCCACCGGCGCCCCGCCCTTCGACCTCGGCGACTCCTGGTCGGTGCTGGTAGGCCACCGCGACAACGCGCCCGTACCGCTGCGCGAGCACCGCCCCGAGCTGCCCGGCTACTTCGACGAGGTGGTCCTGGACCTGCTCGCCAAGCGCCCCGAGGACCGCCCGGGCGACGCCCGCCACGTGCACCGCCGGCTCGTCGAGGCACGGCTGGGACCGGGCGGGCTGCCCGGCGCCCAGGCCCCGCTCCCGGCCTGGGCCCGCGGCATGACCGCCGGCCGCAAGGCCGGCATCGACGCACGGCCCGCGAGCGGTGCATGGGCCGTGCTCACCGGCTCCTGGACGGCCGCGCGCCCCGGTGTCCGGCAGCCGGGGCCGCGCCCGGACGGCGAGCACCGCGCGGCCCGCCCCGGCGCCACCATCGTCCGCCCCGAGCCCGCCGAGGACCCGCGGCTCACCGCCGCCTACGGATTCCCGCGCCCCGCCGGACCGCGGGACAACGGCGCCGACGCGCTCGACGCCGGCCACGCCCGTGCCTACGCCCTCAGCCGGGCGGGCCGGCCCGAGGAGGCGCTCGCCGGGTATGCGGCCGTGGCCGAGGGACGCACCCGGGTACTCGGCGCGGACCATGCCGACACCCTCGCGGCGCGCCAGGAGACGGCGTACGAACTGGGCCGGCTCGGCCGCCACCAGGAGGCGCACGACGTCTACCGCGCCGTGCTCGTCGCCCGCGAGCGGACCACGGGCCCGCTTCACCCCGACACCCTGCGCTGCCGGCACAACCTGGCCTGCGCGCTGGGTGCGCTGGGTCGCTTCGCGGACGCCCACGCCACCGCCGCCGAGGTCGCCGCCGACCGGGCGGTCGTGCTCGGCGCCGAGCACGCCGACACCCTGCTGACCCGCTACGAGGCGGCGTACGCGCTCGGCCGCCTGGAGCGCTGGCAGGAGGCCCTGGCCGCGTTCCGCGAGATCGCCGCCGTACGGGACCGGGTGCTCGGCCGCGACCACCCCGACACCCTGGCCGCCCGCTACGAGGTCGGCATCGCCCTCGGCCGCACCGGGCACGTCGCCCGGGCCCTCGACCTGTTCCGGGGCCTGGTCCGCGACCGCACCCGCGCCTACGGGGTCACCGACCCCGAGACCCTGCGCGCCCGGCACGTCCTCGGGGTCAACCTGGGCCGCCTGGAGCGCTGGGAGGAAGCGGTGGCCGAGGCCCGCCAGGTGGGCGCGCTGCGCGCCGAGGTGCTCGGCGCCGAGCATCCGGACACCCTGGTCAGCCGCCGCGAACTCGCCGGAGGACTGGGACGCCTGGGCCGATGGGACGAGGCGCTGCCCATCTACCGGGACCTCTCCGGCATCCGCGAGCGGGCCTTCGGCGACGACCATCCCGACACGGCCCTGGCCCACGCCGACGAGGCGCACTGTCTGGAGCGACTCGGCCAGGTGTGCTACCAAGAGCCATGACGACCTTCGGGCGGGACGTGTACGACGACGTGATCGTGGGCGGTGGGCACAACGGCCTGGTGGCCGCCGCATACCTGGCTCGGGCCGGCCGCTCGGTGCTGGTCCTGGAGCGGCTCGGCAACACGGGCGGGGCGGCGATCTCCAGCCGCCCGTTCGTCGGGGTCGACGCCAGACTCTCCCGCTACTCCTACCTCGTCTCCCTGCTCCCGGCGAAGATCGTGCGCGATCTGGACCTGCGGTTCGAGGTACGCCGGCGCACGGTCTCCTCGTACACGCCCACCGAGCGCGGCGGGCGCCCCGGCGGGCTCCTCGTCGGGGGCGGCGAGCAGCGCACCCGGGAGTCCTTCGCGAAGCTGACCGGCTCCGAGCGGGAGTACGAGAGCTGGCGCGCCTTCTACGGGACCACCGGGCGCGTCGCCGAGAAGGTGTTCCCGACCCTGACCGAGCCCCTGCCCACGCGGGCCGGGCTGCGGGCCCGGATCGACGACGAGGCCGCGTGGCGGATGCTCTTCGAGGAGCCGCTCGGGCAGGCGGTCGAACGGAACTTCGCCGACGACCTGGTCCGCGGGGTCGTCCTCACGGACGGGCTGATCGGCACCTTCGCGGACGCGCACGACCCCTCCCTCGCGCAGAACCGCTGCTTCCTCTACCACGTCATCGGAGGCGGCACCGGGGACTGGGACGTGCCGGTCGGCGGCATGGGCGCCCTCACCGACGCCCTCGCCGCGGCCGCGACCAAGGCCGGGGCGCACATCGCCACCGGCCACGAGGTGCTTCGGATCGACACGGACGGGGTCGCCCCGGCCGAGGTGGTGTTCCGCACGGCAACGGGGGAGGGCCGGGTCGTCGGCCGTACGGTGCTGGTCAACGCCTCGCCGCGGGCCCTGGCCGAACTCCTCGGCGAGAGCCCGGCGCAGGGCGCGGCCGCGGCCCCCGAAGGCGCGCAGCTCAAGGTCAACATGCTGCTGCGCCGGCTGCCCAGGCTCCGGGACACTTCCGTGGACCCGCGCGAGGCCTTCGGCGGCACCTTCCACATCGCCGAAGGCTACGAAGAGCTCGCCCGGGCGTACGCGGAGGCCGCCTCGGGCGAACTGCCCTCCGTACCGCCCTCGGAGATCTACTGCCACTCGCTGACCGACCCGACGATCCTCGGCCCGGAACTCGTCGAGCAGGGCTACCAGACGCTCACCCTCTTCGGCCTGCACGCCCCGGCCCGGCTGTTCGGACACGACAACCAGCAGGCCCGTGAGGTGCTGCTGACCGCCACCCTCGCCCAGCTCGACGCGCACCTGGCCGAACCGCTCACCGACTGCCTCGCCTTCGACGCGGACGGCCGCCCGTGCATCGAGGCGAAGACCCCGCAGGACCTGGAGCGCGAACTGCGGCTGCCCGGCGGCCACATCTTCCACCGCGACCTGTCCTGGCCGTACGCGGACGAGGGCGGCGGGCGGTGGGGTGTGGAGACGGCCCACCGCAACGTCCTGCTGTGCGGCGCGGGCGCGGTCCGCGGCGGCGGCGTCAGCGGGGTCCCCGGCCACAACGCGGCGATGGCGGTGCTGGGGCACTGAGGGGGGTGTCTTGTCGACGACCATACCCTCGGACGCTCCCGCGTCGGACGGACCACCACGATCCACCTCGCAGCCGACGTCGCTGCAGGCCGCCGGCGTTCGTCCTCACGCCCGGCCGGCCCGGCGGCCCCGCCGGGCCGGCTGCCCACCAATCCCACACGAATCCGGGTCGGGCGTGCCGCAGGATCGTCGTCATGCCGACACCGCATCCAGGCCGCACAAGCCCAGTGAAGATCCACAGGAAACGGGCTAGCAGCCCGTGATCTCGTCGGCGCAGCCCTGCACGTTTGCTGGGCCGATGGTCTTGAGCTCCCAGACGATCAGGCCCATGGCGTCGCTCGGTGCCGCTGCGACTGTCACCGTGACGGGTGGGCCCGCGGGGAAGTTGAGACGCACGGGGTGTTTGCCTGCGGTGCCTGCGCAGGTGACCTCGACCTGCTTCTTCGACGCTTCCCGGGTGAGGGCGACTGTCACTCTTGGAACGTCCGCGCTGTCGCAGACGACATCGAGACGGTAGGACGTGTCGCCGCTCGTCTCCAGTCTCTCGTTCATGCCCGAGCCGACGTGGGGAGCACCGAACCGTACGCGCCGCGCCGAGGCATCGTCGCCCTTCAGCGCTGCTTGTGCCCTCTGCAAGGCGTCGTCCGGCTCCCATACCGCCTCGTAGGCCCGATCTTCCTGGCCGGTGCATCCGGCCAGAACAATGGCGGCGGCCAAGAGCATGAGGAGCTTCGGTATGCGCACGGCAGTGTCCTTGGTTCGTGCGGTGGGGTTCGGTCCATGTGACGCCCCACCGCTGTGGTGTTCCGGTCCGCATACCTTCGCCCAGGGGCCGTCCGGACGGACAGCCCCTGGGCGCGCCGCGGCACGCCTCGCGCGGGCTGTCCGAAATCAGCCGGTCATGTGGGGTCCCGCGCCTAGGGTGTTACTCATGCGTAACGCGAGTGATGTGAGTGACATCGGTGGCGCGGAGCGCCCCGGCGGGCGGTCACGGCGAGGGGTCCTGAAGGCCGCCGTCGCCGGAGCCGGAGCGGTCGCGGCGGTGGGCGCGGGGGCCTCCGCCGCGCAGGCGGACACGCGGAGGCGGGGCGCACCCGTCTTCGTCCTCGTCCACGGCTCCGGAAGCAACTCCTACGGCTGGAGCCCGGTCCTGCGGGAGCTGGGTCTGCGCGGCCACCGGGCGATCGCGGTGGACCTGCCCGGCCACGGGCCCGGCGCATACTTCCCGGTCTCCTACCAGGCCCCGCAGGACCTGGAGCGCCTCGCCACGGAGCCGTCGCCCATCGGTGCGGTGACACTGGCCGACTTCACGGCCCACGTGGTCGACGCCGTGCGCGCCGCGCACCGCAACGGGCCGGTCGTCCTGGTCGGCCAGAGCCTGGGCGGGGTCACACTGAACGCGGTCGCCAACCAAGTGCCCGAGCTGATCTCCCACTTGGTGTACGCATCCGCGTTCTGCCCGACCCGCCACCGCTCGGTGGTGGAGCTGATGACGACCCCCGAGGCCGCCTCCAGCGCCCTGTTCCGGATCCCCGGCTTCAAGACCCCGCCGGAGCTGGGCGTGAACCGGGTCAACTGGCGCTCCGGTGACCCCGTCTTCTTCGCGGTGATCAAGGACGCGCTGGCGGCCGACTGGTCCGACGCGCAGGTGCGGACCCTGCTGAACATCCTCGAACCGGACGAATCCGCGGCGATCGGGGCCGCCGACGCCCGCGGGCTGCCCGACCGGTGGGGGCGCGTGCCGCGCACGTACCTGCGGTTCGGCGAGGACCGGGCCATCCCGCCCGCACTCCAGGACCTGATGATCCGAGAGGCGGACGAGGCGACCCCGCGCAACCGCTTCCACGTACGGTCGCTGGCCGCGCCGCACGTCGGCCCGCAGGACCCGGCCGTGTGGGCGGACGAGCTCGAGCGCGTGGCACGCACCTGCGGCTGAGGTGATGCCGCCGAGGTGACGGGTCCGCCGCCGTGCCTACGCGGCGGGCTCGATCACCACGATCGGGATCTCCCGGTCCGTCTTGGCCTGGTACTCGTCGTAGGCGGGCCACTGCTTCACCATCACCGGCCAGTACGCGGCGCGCTCCTCGGCGTTCGCCGTGCGCGCCGTGCCCTGCAGGATCTGTGCCCCGACCTGGATGCGGACCTCGGGGTGCGCGCTCAGGTTGCGGAACCACAGGGGGTGCTCGTCGGCGCCGCCCTTGGAGGCGACGAGCAGGTAGCGGCCGTCGGCCTCGCCGTAGATGAGCGGCGTGCGCACGGGGTTGCCGGAGATTCGGCCGACGGTGGTGAGCAGGAGGGTCTGGGTGCCTCTCCAGTACTGGCCCTCGGTGCCGCCGGAGCCCACGTACTGCTTGACGTGCTCCAGCTGCCAGCTCCCGGCCCGCGGGTCGGTCGGGTGGTCCCAGTCGATTCCGGTGGTCATGGGGTGTCGCCTGCCTTCGGATAGAACGGTCAACGAACCTCACCAACGAGTGCCAACGCCCGTGGGTGCGCCGCCCATTCCGGCCGGAAGGGTGAACCCGTCGAAGATGTCGTCCAGCGCCCGGTGTGCGGCCCGGGCCGGGGTGGCGCGGACGGCGAGGTCGCGCAGGGCCACGGCCAGGGGGTGGGTGAGGGCCGCGACCCGGCCCGCGCGCCGGGCCCGGACGCGGATGGCGTCGGTGCGGGCGCAGCGGGCGCCGCTGTAGGCGGCCAGGGCCGCCGGAACACCGCCGGTTCCCGTCCCGTCCAGCAGGTGGGCGAGGACCACCGCGTCCTCGACGGCCTGGCACCCGCCCTGCCCCAGGTTGGGGGTCATGGCGTGGGCGGCGTCGCCGAGCCAGGCCAGGCGGCCGTGGTGGAAGCGGGGGAGCGGGGCGGCCAGGTCGTAGAGGTCGTGCTGGAGCACGGCCTCCGGGTCGATCCGCTCCAGCAGGGCGGGGATGGGGTCGTGCCAGCTGCCGAAGCGGCGCAGGAGTTCGGCGCGGACGTCGGCGGGGCGGTGGCCCTCGGGGGCGACGGCGGTGGCGTAGACGTAGATCCGGCCGTCGGCGAGGGGGACCACACCGAAGCGCTCGCCGCGGCCCCAGGTCTCGGCGGTCCACGTTTCGGCGCGGCCCGCGGCGGTCGGCAGGACGGTGCGCCACGCGGTCTCCCCGCTGTGGTGCAGGCCCGGGTGGTCCGGGAAGTACTGGCGGCGCAGCGGGCTGTGGATGCCGTCGGCCGCAAGGACGACGTCGGCACCGCCCAGGTCGCCCGCGCCGGTACGGACCACCGGGGAGCCGTCGGCGTCGTCCACCGAGGTGACGGCGACGCCGTAGCGGATCGATCCGGCCGGGAGGGCGGCGGCCAGGGCCTCGGCGAGGGCCGATCGGTGCAGGGCCAGCGGCGGACCGCCGTAGCGGGCGGCCAGCGCCGCGGTGTCGGCGCGGCTGAGCCAGCGGCCGTCCGGGCGGCGCAGTCCCATCGCGGCGGGGACGGTGCGGTCGGCCCCACCGGTGATGTCGAAGCCGATGGTGGCGAAGGCGCGCAGGGCGTTGGGGGCGAGCACGATCCCCGCGCCGACGGCGGAGGGCCCGGCCGCCCGCTCGCACACGGTGACCCGCCAGCCCCGACGGTGCAGGGCCACGGCCGCGGTGAGGCCGCCGATCCCCGCGCCTGCCACGACCGCGTGACGCTGAACTGCCGGCATGTCGGGTCCTCCTTTTCCTCTTCGGTCTGCGCGTGTGCTTCACATGCATCAGGTCCTCTACAGCTGTAGAGGCCGATGGGCCCACTCTACAGTTGTAGAGTGGGTGGATGTCCACCACCGCGGATCGCAGAACGCTGATCGCCGACACCGCGATCGGCCTCGTGGCCGCCGCCGGTCTCCGGGGCCTGACCCACCGGGCGGTCGACGGCGCGGCCCACCTGCCGGCCGGGAGCACCTCGTACTACTTCCGTACGAGGACGGCCCTGATCGGGGCCTGCTACCAGCGGCTGGCCGAGCTGGACCTGGGTGACGTCGGTGATCTCGGCGGTGGCCTCGGGGGCGTTCCCGGGAACGGGAGGGATCCCGGGAGCGATTTCGCCGGTCACCCGGCCGGGGAGCCCGCCGGTCATCCCGCCGGTGTTCTCGGCGGCCGTCCCGGCGGTGGTCCCGGAGCGCAGGCGCAGCCCCCGGCGGCGGGCCGGGAGGCGGCCGCGGCCGCGCTGGCCGGGCTGCTGCACCGCTGGCTGACCGTGGGGCGCGAGCGCCAGCTGGCCCGCTTCGAGCTCAGCCTCGAAGCGGCCCGCAACCCCGAACTCGAACCGGACTTCCACCGGGCGGGACAGGGGGCCCGGGCCCGGGCCTCGGGCATCCTCGCCGCGCTCGGGGCCGAGCGGCCCGAGGAGGCCGCCGAACTGCTGGTCGCCTGGACGGACGGGCTCCTCTACGACCGGCTGGCCGGTGCCCTCGCCCGCTCCCGCCCGGTCCCGGACCTCGCCGAGCTGACCTCCATCACCCGGCGGATGCTCGACGCGGTCCTCGCCGAGGCCTGACCCCCGACGGGGGCGGCCGCTGCGGCTGCCGCTGAGGCGGGGAACCCCCCGGGGTGGTTGACCGTTCATCCATATGTGGGACTGCGCGTGCCCACCCTCATCCGCCCGGGCAGGCCTTCCCCCCCCGGCCTGCCCGGGCCCGCCCCGACCGGCCTCCCCCCGGCCGGTCGGGGCCCAAACCCATGCAGGGACACCGCATCCGCTCCGCCAGGACGGCCGGGGCGCGGAACCGGGCCCCGCGTCCCCCGGACGGGCGTAGGACCGGCGGCGTCCGGAAGGCCGTGCCACTCGGGCGGGACACCGGCCCGCCACCTGCCGCTCGGGACGACGGCCGGGGCGGGGACCGGCGCCCGCCGCGCACGGAGCGGGACGGGACGGGAGGCCGGCGCAGCGGGTCGGCGCTACGTTCCGGAGGCATGAACCGCATACCTGGTGATCGGCACTCCGGCCCCACCCGACGCGCCCTGCTCACCGCCGGGGCAGGTGCGGCCCTCGCGGCGGGTTGCGCGCGCGGCGGCGCCCCCGGCGCTCAGGCGGCGGCGACCAGCGGTACCGCCACACCGGCGGCCACGCCCACCGCCACGCCCACCGCCACGCCCACGGCCACCGCGGCCGCCGGCGGTCTCACGCCGGGCGTGATGACCCTGTTCAAGGATCCGGGGTACAACTTCAACGGACTCCTCGCGCTCGGCGCCTCGGGCGCCGGAGCGGCCGAGGTCGGCGAGGTGCTCACGGCCGTGAACGCGATCAACGGCTCCGGTCTGAGCGCCCAGTCGTACGTGAAGACCTTCCGCGCCCTCGGCGACCAGCTGCTCAAGGCGCCCCCGGGTGCGCCGGCCGACAGCCAGAGCAAGCGGTTCCGGGCGCTGCGCGCCGCCCAGTACTACGGCCAGGCACTCTTCTTCGTCCTCGGTTCGGACGACCCCGCCAGCGAGGAGCAGCTCTACAAGGCGGGACGCGGGGCCTGGGACGCCTTCTGCGACCTGTGCGAACCCGCCCCGGTGAAGGCGAACGTGCCCTACGGGAGCACGCCGCTGCCGGTGTGGTTCTTCCGCCCCGACACGAGCGGTACCCCCCGCCCGACAGTGATCCTGACCAACGGGAGCGACGGCCAGAACGTGGACATGTGGACCTACGGGGTCCCCGCCGCGCTGGACCGGGGCTGGAACGCGCTCGTCTACGACGGGCCGGGCCAGGGGCAGTTGCTCTTCGTGGATCAGGTGGTGTTCACGCCGACCTGGGAGAAGGTGGTCACGCCCCTCGTCGACTGGCTGTCGGCCCGCCCCGACGTGGACTCCGGCAGGATCGCGCTGACGGGTCTGAGCATGGCGGGCGACCTCGCCCCGAGGGCAGCGGCTTTCGAGACCCGGATCGCCGCTCTGGTTGCCATGCCCGGCTGCGTGGAGCCGTGGCTGGGCTTCCCGCCCGAGATCCGGGAGATCCTCACCCCCGACAAGCAGGAGACGAACGACATCTGGAACAAGGAAGTCGTCCCCGAACTGCCTCCGGACGCGGCCGACGTGATGAAGAAGCGCTTCGAGCCCTTCTCCGTACCGGCCATGCTCGAAGCGCGCCGGGGCAAGCTCTTCACCGACTTCTACACCCCCGCCACCCGGATCCAGGCGCTGTCCATCACCGATGTCGTCGGCCGGATCAAGGCCCCCACCCTGGTGCTGGACTACGAGGGCGAGCAGTTCTACCCCGGCCAGCCGCGCCGCATGTACGACGCCCTCACCTCGCCCAAGGACTACCTGAAACTGACGGCGGCCCAGGGTGCGCAGCTGCACTGTTCCCCGATGGCCCCGCAGCTGCACTGCGAAGTCGTCTTCGACTGGCTCCAGAAGACGCTCCCGGACCGCTGACCGGCGGTCACCGCCGACGGACGGACCCGGCAGCGCCGCGGTCCCGACAGGCCGCAAAACCTCTGGCCGGGGGAGTACCGGCGCCGCATGATGGGGACGTCGCCGCCACCCGGGCGGCGACGATGCCGATCCTTCGGAGCGGAGCGCAGCGCTGCCATGGCGACCATCGCGGTGACCGGCCACGTGAACCTTACGAGTGCGGGCATTCAGCCGGTCGCGGAGGCGCTGCTCGCGGTGCTCGCACGCTACCCGGCCGCGGAGCTCACCGGTATGTCCTGCCTGGCCCCCGGCGCCGACACGGTCTTCGGGGACGCCGTTCTCGCCCTGGGCGGGCGGCTGGTGGCGGTTCTCCCTTCGGCCGACTACCGGGCGCGCCTGCGGGAGGGCCCGGACGCCGTGGCCTTCGACCGCCTCCTGCGGGCCGCAGCCGAGGTCGAGGTCATGCCGTACCGAAGGGCCGGTACGGACGCCTACGCCGCCGCCAACCGGCTTCTGCTCGGCCGGGCCGAGCTCCTGGTCGCGGTGTGGGACCAAGGGCCCGGCGGCAGGCGGGGCGGGACGCGCGACGCGGTGGCCGCGGCCCGTGCGCGGGGGATACCGGTGGAGATCGTCTGGCCGGCGGGCGCCGCCCGGCAGGAGCCGGCGCCGCCCGCCGCCCGCGGCAAGCGGCGCGGCGGGCCGCGCTCGATCGACGGGACAGGACACCCCGGGACCCCACTGGGCACGCCTAGGATCCGATCATGATCGCTGAACTGCAATGCGTGGTCCTGGACTGCCCCGAGCCGCAACCGCTCGCCGAGTTCTACCGGTCCCTGCTGGGCGGGACCGTCAACCGGCCGGACCCGCGCTGGTCGCTCGACGAGAAGTGGGCGACGCTCCACACCGCCTCGGGTCTGGTCCTCGCCTTCCAGCAGGCACCCGGCCACGTGCCCCCGCGCTGGCCCGATCCCGCCCGGCCGCAGCAGTTCCACCTGGACCTCGGTGTCCCGGACCTGGACCGGGCGCAGGAGGAGGTGCTGGCGGCCGGCGGGACGCTGCTCGACGGCTCTGACGGGCGCGGCTGGCGGGTTTACGCGGACCCGGCGGGACACCCCTTCTGCCTGGTCCGGCACTGAGCCGCAGGGGCGGGCACAGGGGCGGTCAGTCCGCCGACCGGGTCCAGCCGATCGCCTCGATGCGGTCGGCGTCGGCGGGGCGGTCCTCCGCGAAGAGCAGGCGGCCCGGTTCCGCCACGCGTACGACGTCCACGTAGACCCCGCGCCCGACGTAGCGGCCGGTCGCGGTGTGGCGCAGCCGCAGCCGCACCTCACGGCCCGCCCGGGCGGCCGTGAGCGGCGCTTCGAGGCGGTGCCAGATGCGGCCCGACCAGCCGCTCACGGAACCCCGCGGCCACTGCTCGGGGGCGCCGCCCGTGGAGCGCAGCGTGCTGAAGGGCAGCGGCTCCCAGTGCTCCCCGTCGGCCGAGGCCTCCAGGTGCAGGGCGCCCTCGCCCGGCACGGTGTCCCACCACACGGCGCAGCGCAGCCGGGCGGCGTCCGTGGCCGGGCGAAGCGGCGGCAGGGTGAGGGTGCCCGAGGCGCCCGGCCGGACGCCGGAGAACCAGGCCGCGCCGCCGTGCCGGGTGCGGACCGGGACGGCGCGAGCGAAGCGGTTGCCGACGGCGACGCGCGGCGCACTTCCGGCCCGCCAGGTGCGTACGGGGTGCACGGAGTTGCCGAGCAGGATCAGGAACGAGTCGGTGGAGGGGTCGAGGACGAGGGACGTGCCGGTGAAGCCGGTGTGTCCGGCGGAGTGCGGGGTGGCCATGGCGCCCATGTACCAGTGCTGGTAGAGCTCGAAGCCGAGGCCGTGGTCGTCTCCGGGGAAGTCCGTGTTGTAGTCGGTGAAGAGCAGCTCGACGGAGCCGGGGCGCAGGATGCGCTTGCCCGCGTAGACCCCGCCGTCGAGGAGGGTGCGGGCGAGGACGGCCAGGTCCCAGGCGGTGCCGAAGATTCCGGCATGGCCCGCGACGCCGCCGAGCGCGTAGGCGTTCTCGTCGTGGACCTCGCCCCACACCAGCCCGCGGTCCAGGCCGGACCAGGGAGGGCGCTGCACCTCGGTGGCGGCGGTGACCCGGCGCCACGAGAGCGGTGGGTTGTAACGAGTGCGGTGCATCCCGAGCGGAGCAGTGATCTCGTCGCGGAGCAGGACGTCCAGAGTGCGACCGGTGATCTGCTCCAACAGCAGCTGCAGTGTGATGAGGTTGAGATCGGAGTACCGGTAGACGCTCCCGGGAGTCTCCTGCGGCCTCACCGACCACAGCAGCCTCAGCCGCCCCTCCCGGGTGGACTCCTGGTAGAAGGGTGCCCACGAGCGCAACCCGGACGTGTGCGTGAGGAGCTGACGGACCGTGATGATCTCCTTGCCGCCCCCGGTGAACTGCGGCAGGTACCGGCGCACCGGAGCCTCCAGCTCCAGGCGCCCGCGCTCCATCTGCTGCACGGCCAGGATGGAGGTGAAGAGCTTGGTCAGCGAGGCCAGGTCGAAGACGGTGTCCTCTGCCATGGCGATCCGCTCGGCCGCCGGGAACTCCCGTACCCGGTCGCTCCGCCCGTCGTAGTCCGCGTACCGCACGGCGTCGCCCATGGCGCGGTGCAGGGCAATGGTGCGGCCGCGGCCGGCGAGGACCACCGCGCCGGCGTAGTAGGGGTGTTCGGGGGAGGGGCCCAGGAAGCGCCGGGCCTCGTCCGCGACCCCCTCCAGGTGCTTCTCCAGCAGCCCGGCCTGGCGCGCGGACCCGTACCGCAGCCGCAGCCCCTGGAGCGCGCGCCGCTCGGCCGGGCCGCCCGCGGCGCCTGCGGCTCCCGGGAGCGCCGCGTGCAGGACGAGGACCCCGCCGAGCGCGAGCAGCCGAGCCCCGAGCCGCCGCCGGGTCAGCCCCCGCCCCGTTCCGGCCCCGTCCGTCCGCTCCCGCACGGGCCCCGATTCGACTGTGCCTTCGTGCTCGCGCGCGCGTCCTGATCCGGCTGTGCCGTCGTGTTCCCGGGGGCGGCCTGGTTCGGCCGTGCCTTCGCGGTCCTGGGCCCAGTCCTGTCGGCGCGCGACCTCGAACGCGCCCCCGCCGTCGAGGGAATGCCCGAGCGGCTGTTCCCGGCTGGTACCGCCCGTCCGTTCCGTGCCGACCTCCGCCACCGCTTCGGCCCCCGTGTCCGCTGCCATGTCCGGCCCTCCTCGTCCGCAACCCCGTCGCCCGCACCCACGCCCGCACCACTGTCTGCATCCGTCGTCCGTACCGGGCACCCGCAACCCGCAACCCGCATCCCGCGTCCGCGGGCCGCCAGCCATCCGCACCCGGCGCCCGCCGTCCGTATCCCGCAACCCGCAACCCGCAACCCGCCGCCCGCAATCCGCAATCCGCTGTCGGCGGTGCCGCCCGCCGCTCGCGGAGCACGCGCCGGGGCCGGGCCCGGGGCCCGTTGTCCGCCGAGCAGCGCCGCAGGCGATCCGCACGGTAGTGGGTATCTGCCCGCCCATCGGGCACCCTCCGCACCGACCGGCCCGTAAAGAATCTGACACTGCATCAGAAAATCTCTTCCCTCGGCCGCCGGGCTGCGGCATCCTGCCGCCCATGGAGACGGAGCTGAGCAAGAAACTGGGAGTCGAGCACGCCATCTTCGGCTTCACGCCCTTCCCGGCGGTCGCCGCTGCCATCACCCGCGCGGGCGGTTTCGGTGTGCTGGGCGCGGTCCGCTACACGGCCCCCGACGACCTGAAGCGCGACCTCGACTGGATGCAGGCGCACACCGACGGCAAGCCCTACGGCCTCGACGTCGTCATGCCCGCCAAGAAGGCCGTCGACGGCATCAGCGAAGCCGACATCGAGGCGATGATCCCGGCCGGCCACCGCGACTTCGTCCGCGACACCCTCGCCAAGCACCACGTGCCCGAGCTCGCCGAGGGCGAGGCCTCCGGCTGGCGGATCACCGGCTGGATGGAGCAGGTCGCGCGCAATCAGCTCGACGTCGCCTTCGACTACCCCATCAAACTCCTGGCGAACGCGCTCGGTTCCCCGCCCGCCGACGTCATCGCGCGCGCCCACGACCACGGCGTCCTCGTCGCCGCCCTCGCCGGCAGCGCCAAACACGCCCGTCGCCACGCCGAGGCGGGCATCGACATCGTCGTCGCCCAGGGCTACGAGGCCGGCGGCCACACCGGCGACATCGCCACCATGGTGCTGGTCCCCGAGATCGTCGAGGCCGTCGCGCCGCTCCCGGTCCTCGCCGCCGGCGGCATCGGCAGCGGCGAGCAGATCGCCGCCGGACTCGCCCTCGGTGCCCAGGGCGCCTGGCTCGGTTCCCTCTGGCTCACCACCACCGAGGCCGACCTCCACTCGCGCGCCCTCACCGCGAAACTGCTCGCCGCCGGCTCCGGCGACACCGTCCGCTCCCGGGCGCTCACCGGCAAGCCCGCGCGCCAGCTGCGCACCGAGTGGACCGACGCCTGGGACGACCCGGAGGGCCCGGGCGCCCTCCCCATGCCGCTCCAGGGTCTGCTGGTCGCCGAGGCCGTGTCCCGGATCCAGAAGTACGAGATCCAGCCGCTGCTCGGCACCCCCGTCGGGCAGATCGTCGGCCGGATGACCGAAGAGCGCAGCGTCCAGGCCGTCTTCGACGACCTCACCAGTGGGTTCGAGAAGGCGATCGACCGCATCAACCGCATCGCCGGCCGAGTCCGAGAGGCGTGACAGACATGACCGCCACGACGTCCACGACCCCCGCCGCCGACCAGCAGCCGCCCAACGGTTTCTGGGCCCAGGCAGCCGCCGACCCCGGGCGCACCGTGCTGGTGACCCCCGAGGGCGAGGAATGGAGCGCCGGCCGGCTGCACGCCGACGTCAACCGCCTCGTCCACGGCCTGCGCGCAGCCGGCCTCGAGAAGGGCGACGTCTTCGCCGTCGTCCTCCCCAACGGCGTCGAGTTCCTCACCGCCTACCTGGCCGCCTCCCAGGCCGGCTTCTACCTCGTTCCCGTCAACCACCACCTCGTCGGCCCCGAGATCGCCTGGATCGTCTCGGACTCCGGAGCCAAGGTCCTCATCGCCCACGAGCGCTTCGCCGACGCCGCCACCGCCGCGGCCGACGAGGCCGGCCTGCCCGCGAGCCACCGCTACGCCGTCGGAGCGGTCGCGGGCTTCAGGCCGTACGCGGAGCTCCTCGACGGGCGGCCCTCGGGCGCGCCCGAGGGCCGCACCCTGGGCTGGGTCATGAACTACACCTCCGGCACCACCGGCCGGCCCCGCGGCATCCGCCGCCCGCTGCCCGGCAAGCTCCCGGAGGAGACGTACCTGGGCGGCTTCCTCGGCATCTTCGGCATCCGGCCCTTCGAGGGCAACGTCCACCTGGTCTGCTCGCCGCTCTACCACACCGCCGTGCTCCAGTTCGCGGGCGCCGCCCTGCACATCGGGCACCCGCTGGTCCTGATGGACAAGTGGACCCCGCAGGAGATGCTGCGGCTCATCGACGGTCACGCCTGCACGCACACCCACATGGTGCCGACCCAGTTCCACCGGCTCCTCGCCCTCCCGCAGGAAACGAAGGACGCCTACGACGTCTCCTCGATGCGGCACGCCATCCACGGCGCCGCGCCCTGCCCGGACCACGTCAAGCGGGCCATGATCGACTGGTGGGGCCGCTGCGTCGAGGAGTATTACGCGGCGAGCGAGGGCGGCGGCGCCTTCGCGACCGCCGAGGACTGGCTGAAGAAGCCGGGAACCGTCGGCAGGGCCTGGCCGATCAGCGAGCTCGCCGTCTTCGACGACGACGGCAACCGGCTGCCCGCCGGGGAACTGGGCACCGTCTACCTGAAGATGAACACCGGCGGCTTCAGCTACCACAAGGACGAGGGCAAGACGAGGAAGAACCGGATCGGCGACTTCTTCACCGTCGGCGACCTGGGGCTGATGGACGAGGAGGGCTACCTCTTCCTCCGCGACCGCAAGATCGACATGATCATCTCGGGTGGGGTCAACATCTACCCGGCCGAGATCGAGTCCGCCCTGCTCACCCACCCGGCCGTCGCGGACGCCGCCGCCTTCGGCATCCCGCACGCCGACTGGGGCGAGCAGGTCAAGGCGGTCATCGAACCGGCCGAGGGCTTCGTCGCGGGCGACGCCCTGGCCGCGGAGATCCTGCACCACTGCGAACGGCAGCTCGCCGGGTACAAGCGCCCCAAGACGGTCGACTTCATCGAGACGATGCCGCGCGACCCCAACGGCAAGCTCTACAAGCGGCGACTGCGCGACCCCTACTGGGAGGGCCACGACCGACCGCTGTGATGCCGGCCGTACGGGCCCGGGTGCGCGGGCTCGGACTCGGTGCGCGGGCCGCGGCGGCGCCGAGCGGGCCGGTCAGGCCGTACGAGGGCGGCGCCGGAAACCGGCAGGTTCCGGCGCGCCCCGTCCGCCACACCGGTCGATGTCGTGAGAAAAGCCACGTCAAGGGCCCGGAGGCGCGCCTTGCGCCGCACGGACGGGATACTTCTGGCAACTTGGCTGATATGAGTACGACTGCGCGCAGATCTCTCCTGACCGACTGGACCGTGGTGGTCCCCGTGGTGGCGCTGGTCGCGCTCGTCCTCAGCTGGGGCCGGGACCTACCCGGCTTCGCGGTGGGGATCGTCGCGCTCTGTCTCGCCGGCGCGGTGCTGGCCGCCGTCCACCACGCCGAGGTCGTCGCCCACCGGGTCGGTGAACCCTTCGGCTCCCTCGTCCTCGCCGTCGCGGTCACGGTGATCGAGGTGGCGCTCATCGTCACGCTGATGGTCGACGGCGGCGACAAGACCGCCTCGTTGGCACGGGACACGGTCTTCGCCGCCGTCATGATCACCTGCAACGGCATCGTCGGCATCTCCCTGTTCGTCGGCGCCCTGCGCAACCGGATCGCCGTGTTCAACCCCGAGGGGTCCGGTGCGGCCCTCGCGACCGTCGCAACCCTGGCCACCCTCAGCCTGGTCCTGCCGACCTTCACCACCAGCAAGCCGGGCCCCGAGTTCTCCACCGCGCAGCTCACGTTCGCCGCCGTCGCCTCGCTCGCGCTGTACGGGCTCTTCGTCGCCGTCCAGACGGTCCGTCACCGCAGCTACTTCCTGCCCGTGGACACCGGACAGGGGCGTGGCGAGGGCGAGGAGCACGCGGACCCGCCCACCGCCCGCGCCGCCCTCGTCAGCCTCGGCCTGCTGCTGGTCGCGCTCGTCGCCGTGGTCGGCGACGCCAAGGCCGTCTCCCCGACCATCGAGCGGGCCGTCGCGGCCGCAGGCCTGCCCCAGGCCGTCGTCGGTGTGATCATCGCCCTGCTCGTCCTGCTGCCCGAGACCCTCGCCGCCGTCCGCGCCGCCCGCCGCGACCGCATGCAGACCAGCCTCAACCTCGCCTACGGCTCCGCCATCGCCAGTATCGGCCTGACCATCCCCGCCATCGCCCTGGCCTCGATCTGGCTCTCCGGCCCGCTCCTGCTGGGCCTCGGCCCGATCCACATGGTGCTGCTCGCCCTCACCGTCGTGGTCAGCGCCCTCACCATCGTCCCGGGGCGGGCCACGCTGCTCCAGGGCGGCGTGCACATCGTGCTGCTCGCCGCGTACCTCTTCCTTGCCGTCAGCCCGTGAGGGCCGGGGCCGGGAAGAGGCACGCAGCGCAGCGGTCACGGAGCCCAGAGATCCAAGAGATCAGCGCCGTTCGCGCACCGGCACCACCTTCAGCTTCGGCGAGGTGAGGATGTCCCGCTCGCAGAAGCGTGCCGTGACCCAGCGCTCCTCGGAGTACATCCGGGTCTGGTCCGCGTAGTACGGCGAGAGCGGGTTCGAGGACTGGCTGTACGTCAGCAGGGTGCGGGCCACGGGACAGCGGCCGCCGTCCCAGCCGACCGCCTGGATGTGGCTGGACCCGCTCGAGACCTCCGGGTAGCCGCCGGCCGCCGCGTTCCAGGGCGCCTCGACCTTGTTCCAGACGCCGAGCGCCTCCGTACCGCCGCCCACCGGCAGCTTGCGCCCGCCCCGGAGCACGAACTGGTGCTCACCCAGCGGTGCGTCCAGCGCGATCCCGGCCGCCCTCAGCTCCGCCACCGCGTCCGCGAGCGCCCGCCCGATGCCGGGCGCCGCCTGGTTGAGCGTACGGGGAGTGCGTACGGGATCGGCCGCCGAGAACGGCACCAGCCACAGGTCCTTGGCGGGCGTCGAAGCCGTCACCTTGCGCCAGAACCGGTCGAAGAGCAGCGCGCCGCGGCTGGCGTTGTCGGTCGTACGGTCCCAGCTCGCCAGCACCCCGCAGGCCGCCGAGACGTCCACCGCACTTCCGTCGCTCGCCGTCGCCGTCCCGCCGGGCAGCGCGGTGCACGCCTTCGCCGCGTCCGCGGCCGCCAGATCACCGGCCGGGGCGCGGTCGGCGAACTGCTGCCTCTGCAGGTCGGCAACCGTCAGCCGGCCCTTCGCGGCCATCGCGGACACGTCCTCGACCGCGCCGCGCGTGCGCAGGGAGCGGGGGGTGGCCACGGTGCCCCAGATCCGCTCGTAGCCGGTCAGCGGCCGGTCGGCATTGGCCAGCCAGGCGCTGTCGTTGGAGTTCTCGGCGTACGGGGCGTTCAGGAGCGTCGGTGCCTTGCCGGGGCCGAAGACGCCCGGCTGCACCGCGTCCGGGTCCGAGCCGATCGCGCAGTCGGTGCGGGATCCGTCGAGCACCGCCAGTCCCGAGGCCGGGTAGGTGGCCCGGCCCAGCGGGGTGGAGCAGCGGGCGGCCAGCTCGTCGGTGATCCGGGGGAGCACCTGCGTCTGGGTGAAGAGGGTGCCGCCCGCGGAGTCGGCGGCCACGGTGTTGACCCAGGGCAGGCCCTGGGTGCGCTTCAGCGCGTCCTGGACACCGGCCACCGAACGGGCCCTGCCCATCGCGAGGGCGGTGTCGGAGCCGCGCAGGTTGGCCTCGTTCGGATCGTTCAGCGCGTACGCCGTCTGCGCGGTCCACGGCAGCGGCAGGCCCGGTCCGAGGCCGGAGAGCACCGGTCCGAAGCGCGTCCACCACTGGGTGCGGGTGACCGGATCGCCGCCCGCCACCGGGACGGTGACGGTCCGCCGGGTCATCCGCTCCGGCTTTCCGTCGACCAGGTAGGCGGTCGGGTCGGCCGGGTCCAGGGTGAGCTGGTGCAGGTTCACCGGGGTACCGGTGGCCACCGTGTGGCTCCAGGCCACCTTCTCGTTGAAGCCGACGTTGACCACGGCGGTGCCGAGCAGGGAGGCGCCCGAGACGTTCAGCTCGCCCGGGATGGTCTGCTGGAACTGCCAGAAGCGGCGCCCGCCGTGCCACGGGTAGTGCGGGTTCCCGAGCAGCAGGCCGCGTCCGTTCGCGGTGGTGGAGCCGGCGAAGGCCACCGCGTTGGAGCCCATGTCGTACCGGCTGGTGTCGAAGAACTCCCTCGCCGCCTCGGCGGCGGCCGCCGGATCGGACCCGGGGCCGGCCACGTCGCCCGGCCTGCCCGCCGCGCCCGCCCTGCCCGTGTCGCCCGCCGTGCCCGTGTCGCCCGCCGCGCCCGCCGTGCCGGGCCCGGGGGGCTGCGCCGCCGTGATGCCGTCGATGCCGCGGCCCTGGCCGCCGAGGACCGAGACCGCGAAGCCGCGGGCGGCCACGTCGGCCGTGGTGACCGGGCGGACCCAGCCGGCGCCCTTGCACGCCGGGTCGGTGACCTTGTTCTGGGCGAGCCAGGCGTTGTAACCGGCGGCCCAGCCGCGCATCAGCTCCTTGAGGTCCTTGGTGGGTCCGGCCGGGGCCGGCGTGGCCAGCAGCTTCTCCACCGTGCCGGACTCCCGGACCCCCTTGAAGTACAGGTCGCTGGAGAGGTTCTTCGTCGCCGAGGAGAGCGAGAAATCGGGCGCGGTGTCGGGGCCGAACCAGCGGGAGCGCTCCCCGGAGAGGGTCACGAACCCGTCCGCGAGGACGCAGACCTGGTCGGCGGCCTGGGCCCAGCCGGTGCCGAAGCCGAGCTGCGCGTAATCGCGGGCGAGGATGTGCGGTATGCCGTTCTCGGTGTACCGGACGACGGCGGACAGGCCGCCGCGCCCGACCGGTGTCCGGTCGTCGGTCGCCGCCCCCGCCGCGGTCTGCGGCATCGCGGCCGTCGCGGCGAGCAGGGCGGCGCCGGTGAGGGCGACGCGGCGGAGTATCGGACGAGTTCTGAGATGCAACAGTCCTCCCAAGTAGCCTGTGGATGGGCGTGGTTACCCGATGGACAGGCGGTGCGTCCGTGCCCCCACACTCATTCAGGCGGTCCGATGATCTGTCAACATGCCGTTTGGTATCCGGTTATTGACCTCGGGTGCACCGGCGGACGAGGATCGCGCCATGACGGCAGCGCGGGCAGTGCGGGCAGTGCGGGACAACACGGTCGACGGGCTGGTGCGGGACAGCGCGCGGCGGGTCCCGGACCGCCCGGCCGTCCGCTACGGCGGGCGGAGCTGGACGTACGCGGAACTCGACGAGGCCGTCACCACCGGCGCCGCCGTGCTGCGCGAGCGGTACGGGCTGGCCGCGGGGGACCGGGTCGCCACCTTCGCCCACAACTCGGACGCCTACCTCCTCGCCTTCCTCGCCTGCGCCCGGGCCGGGCTCACCCACGTCCCGGTCAACCAGAACCTCACCGGCGAGGACCTCGCCCACATCCTGGACAACTCGGAGAGCGCCCTGGTCCTCGCCGATCCGGACCTGGCCGGGCGGATTCCCGAGGGGTACCGGGTACGGGCCCTGCGCGACGCCCCCGGCTCCTTCCTGGCCGACCTGGCGGAGCCGCTGCCCTTCGACGCCGGCCGGGACCCGGGCACGCTGGCGCAGCTCCTCTACACCTCGGGGACCACCGCCCTGCCCAAGGGCGCGATGATGACGCACCGGGCGCTCGTCCACGAGTACGAGAGCGCGATCGAGGCGCTGGACCTGGCCGAGGACGACCGGCCCGTGCACTCGCTGCCGCTGTACCACTCGGCGCAGATGCACGTCTTCCTGCTGCCGTACCTGGCGGTGGGGGCGCGGAACACGATCGTGGACGCGCCGGTCGCGGAGCGGATCTTCGACCTCGTCGAGGCCGGGGAGGCGGACAGCTTCTTCGCACCGCCGACGGTGTGGATCGGCCTGGCCAATCACCCGGAGTTCGCGGCGCGCGAGCTCGGCCCGCTGCGGAAGGCTTACTACGGGGCCTCGATCATGCCGGTTCCGGTCCTGGAACGACTGCGCGAGCGGCTGCCGGGGATCGGCTTCTACAACTGCTTCGGCCAGAGCGAGATCGGCCCGCTGGCCACGGTGCTCGGGCCGCGGGAGCACGAGGGACGGATGGACTCCTGCGGGCGGCCCGTGCGGCACGTCGAGGCGAAGATCGTCGACGAGGACGGCAAGGACGTGCCGGACGGGACGGCGGGCGAGGTGGTCTACCGCTCGCCGCAGCTGTGCCAGGGGTACTGGAACGACCCGGTGGCCACGGAGAAGGCCTTCCGGGAGGGCTGGTTCCGCTCGGGCGACCTCGCGGTGCGCGATGCGCAGGGCTACTACACGGTCGTGGACCGGGTGAAGGACGTCATCAACTCGGGAGGGGTACTGGTCGCCTCACGGCAGGTGGAGGACGTGCTCTACACCCACCCGGGCGTGGCCGAGGCGGCGGTGATCGGCCTGCCCGACGAGCGCTGGATCGAGGCGGTCACGGCGCTGGTGGTACCGCGGGGGGAGGTGACCGAGGCGGAGCTGATGGCCTACGCGCGGGAGAAACTCGCCCATTTCAAGGCCCCGAAGCGGGTACTCTTCGTGGAAGCCCTGCCGCGCAACGCCAGCGGCAAGATCCTCAAGCGGGAACTCCGCGACCGCTTCGCGGAGCCCGGCAGCTGACCCCTCCGCCCCGCCTCCCCGCTTAGGGGAGGCCGGCCGGGCGTTTTGGTCAGGGGTGCCGGAGGTTCCGACCCCGGTCGGCGCCGTCACGCATGGTGGGTGGCGGGGTCCTCGGGAGGGAAGAGCCCGCTGCGCCGCAGCCGCCGCAGGGTGAGGTGCTCGTGCACCAGCCGGCCGACGAGCGCGCCGCCGTAGACGACGAAGCCCACGCCCACCAGCCAGGACTGCACGACGAGGAGGGTGCCGAAGGGGCCGTAGATGACGGCGTTGGACGCGATGAGCGGGGAGAAGACCAGCTGCGAGAAGATCCGCAGCCCCAGCAGCCCGAGGCTGGTCGCCACCGCCCCCGGTACCAGTGCGCGCCAGCGGACCCGGCCGCCGAGCAGCAGACGCTGCCCGCCGACGAAGAACAGGCAGGTTCCGACGAGGTCGCCCAGAGCGCCGAGGACCGAGCCGACGACGCTTTTCGACGGGGCCGGGATCCCCACGAGCAGCCCGAGGTAGCAGACCAGCAGAGCGAGCCAGACGACGTGCCGCCACATGGTGTGCCAGCGCATGGTCGGCAGGTCCCAGACCTTCTCGTAGCCGGTCTGCACCGCCGAGCCGAAGGTCAGGCCGAACACCGCGAGCGCGGCCAGACCGAACGCCGTGGTCCGCTCCAGCGCCAGGTCCGCCGCGCCGAACAGCATCTCGACCCGGACCCGCGAGGCCTCCGTCACCCCGAGAGCCTGGCCGAGCCAGCGGCCGAACCCCGATCCGCTTCCCGGTGCTGCGGCCGCCACGACCACGAGCAGCGGCACCAGGGTGAGGAAGCCGAGGGCGGCGAAGCCCATCGCCCGGTGCATCAGCTCCATCTCCCGGCCGCGGCTCCAGGCCAGCCCGATCTGGGAGCCCTGGAGCCGGTCGTAGAGCTGGCGGACGGTGGAGATCACACTTCATGCCCTACCCGCGCGCGTCCGCCCGCTCCCGGGAGCCGCCCCGAAATGGGCCCGAAGGGGTGGTTTCAGCCGCCCGGACCGGGGCTACCCGGCGCTGCGGAGGTCGACCAGCCTCTTGATCTTCCCCACCGAACGCTCCAAGGTCTCCGGATCGACCACCTCGACCCGGACGGAAACCCCGATCCCCTCCTTGACGGCCCGGACCACGGCGTCGGCCGCGTCCCGCCGCCGGTCGTCGTCCGTCTCCCGGCGCGCCTCCACCCGTACCGTCAGGGCGTCCATCCGGCCCTCGCGGGTCAGTCGCAGCTGGAAGTGGGGAGCCAGGCCCGGCGTCCGCAGCAGGATCTCCTCGATCTGGGTCGGATACATGTTCACCCCGCGCAGGATGATCATGTCGTCGCTGCGGCCCGTGATCTTCTCCATCCGGCGGAAGGCCGGCCGGGCCGTGCCGGGCAGCAGCCTGGTCAGGTCCCGGGTGCGGTAGCGGATGACCGGCATGGCCTCCTTGGTGAGGGAGGTGAACACCAGCTCGCCCGGCTCGCCCTCCGGCAGCACCGCACCGGTCAGCGGATCGACCACCTCGGGATAGAAGTGGTCCTCCCAGATGTGGAGGCCGTCCTTGGTCTCCGCGAACTCCTGCGCCACGCCCGGTCCTATGACCTCGGACAGGCCGTAGATGTCCACCGCGTCGATGCCGAGGCGCTCCTCGATCTCCCGGCGCATCTCCTCGGTCCACGGCTCGGCTCCGAAGATCCCCGTCTTCAGCGAGGTGGCGCGCGGGTCGATCCCCTGGCGCTCCATCTCGTCCAGCAGGGTCAGCATGTAGGAGGGGGTCACCATGATGACCTCCGGCCTGAAGTCCTCGATGAGGCGGACCTGCCGGTCCGTCATCCCGCCCGACGCGGGCACGACCGTACAGCCGAGGCGCTCGGCGCCGTAGTGCGCGCCCAGGCCGCCGGTGAACAGCCCGTACCCGTAGGCGATGTGGATGATCTGGCCGGGCCGTCCGCCCGCCGCGCGTATGGAGCGCGCGACGACATCCGCCCAGGTGGCGAGATCCCCGTCGGTGTACCCGACGACGGTCGGGCGCCCGGTGGTGCCGCTGGAGGCGTGGATGCGGCGCACCTGCTCGCGCGGCACGGCGAACATCCCGAAGGGGTACTGGTCGCGCAGGTCGGCCTTGGTCGTCAGGGGGAACAGGGAGAGGTCGGCGAGGGACCGGCAGTCGTCGGGATGCACGCCCGCCTTGTCGAAGGCCTGTCGGTAGAACGGCACGTTCTCGTACGCCCGGTGCAGGGTGGCGCGCAGCCGGGTGAGCTGGAGGGCCGCCAGCTCGTCGCGGCCCAGCCGCTCGCCCTCGTCGTGGAGATCCGCGTACGCCGCCATGCCGTCACCTCATCATGAGAACCGACCGATCATTCGGTAGATTGCCAGAAATCCGCAGGTTAAATCAATGACTCGAACGAGTGATCGTCTGTTGTGATGGCCGGCATGCCTACCTTCATCACCTACGACGGAACCGAACTCGCCTACCACCTCCAGGGGGACGGTGAGCCACTGGTCTGCATCCCGGGTGGCGCCATGCGGGCCTCCACATATCTGGGAGACCTGGGCGGGCTGGCGGACGGACGCCTTCTGATCCTCCTCGATCTTCGCGGCACGGGCGACTCCGCGGTACCGGCCGACGAGTCGACGTACCGCGTCGACCATCAGGTCGGCGACGTGGAGGCGCTGCGGGCGCACCTGGGCCTGGAGCGCATGGACCTCCTCGCCCACTCCGCCGGCGGCAACCTCGCCCAGCTCTACGCGGCCGCGCACCCCGAGCGGCTGCGCCGGACCGTCCTGGTCACCCCGACCGCGTGGGCCGTGGACCTCCCGGTCGTCGCCGAGGACCGGTTGGAGGGCGCCCGGCTGCGGGCGGGCGGCGAGCCGTACGACACGGCCATCGCGGCCTACGAGCGGATCCTCGGGGACACCGCCCACGGCGAGGAGGACTGGGAGCTGGCCGCGCCGGTGTTCTACGGGAACTGGGACGCGACGGCCCGGGCGCACTGGGCGGCGAACGCGCGGCAGCAGAACGAGAAGGCCGCCGAGGCCTACGCGGGCCCCGGCGCCTTCGACCCGCCCGCCACCCGTGAGGCGCTCCGCCGGGTCGCGGGCGAGGTCCTGGTGCTGGCCGCGGAACTGGACGGCAACCCCCGCCCCGCCCTGGCGGCCCGGCTCGCCACGTTGTTCCCGCGGGGCTCGGTCGACGTCCAGCCCCGGGCCGGCCACTTCCCGTGGCTGGACGACGCGGCCTGGTTCGCGGACCGCGTGGAGCGGTTCCTGGCGGCGGGAGCCTGACGATGCGAGGCGGCGGGGCCGGGGTTTGCGGCCCCGCCGGCAGTCGGCAGTCGGCAGTCGGCAGTCGGCAGTCGGTAGTCGGCCGGTGGTCGCTGGTTGCTGATCCATCAAGATCGCAGGGATGGCAGACTGGCCGGCTGCACCGCGAACCGGGAGGACGGACATCATCGTGCGACGAATACGGGCACGCGCAGCCCTGGGAGCCCTGGCCCTGGCGGCACTGACGGCGGCGACGGCGACGGCCTGCGCGCATCCGCTGCGTGACCTCGGCCCCCTGCCCCCGCGCTTCTCGGGCCCGCCGATGTCCGCCGACACGGCGGTGGGGGAGATGACGGCGGCACTGGCGGCCGAGGGCATCGTGATGAGGCGCGAACCCTCCAACCTCAACGGCATGTGTTCCGAACGGCTCTCGGGGCACCATGCGCAGGAGACGGTGGCGGCCGCCTTCAAGGCGGCCCTGGCGCGGGCCCGTTCCGAGCACGGCTGGCAGGACGATCCCAACATGGGCTGGGAGTCGCAGAACCTTCTCAGGAAGGGCAACTGGACGGTCGTGGCCGGCTTCTCGGGTGACTCCGGACCGGGTCCGCAGGCGCTGGTCCTCGTATCGCTGAACTGCGTGGACGCCGGCGAGGGGGCCACCACCGCCCCGGCGTCCCCCTCTCCTGCCCTCACACCCGCACCCGCTGCCTCCTGAGCGCGGATGCGGGGGACGCGACCCGCACGGCCCGTCGGCGGGAGCCCCGCCGACGGGCCCGCGAACCTCGCCCGGTCAGCTCAGGTCAGCTCAGCTCAGGTCAGCTCAGGTCAGCTCAGGTCAGGCCGTGTCCGCCTCCGTCGCCACCGCCTTCGCCCAGCGGTAGTCCGCCTTGCCGCTCGGGGAACGCTGGATGGCGGGCGCGATGACCAGCTGGCGCGGAATCTTGTAGCCCGCCAGCCGGGTGCGGCAGTGGCTCTGGATCTGGTCCAGGGACGGCGCCGGGGCGCCCTCCCGGACCTGCACCACCGCGGCGACATGACTGCCCCACGTCGGATCCGCGACCCCGGCCACCAGGGCGTCGTACACGTCGGGGTGGGACTTCAGCGCCTGCTCGACCTCCTCCGGATACACCTTCTCGCCGCCCGTGTTGATGCACTGCGAGCCGCGCCCCAGCACCGTGACGATGCCCTGTTCGTCGACGGTCGCCATGTCGCCGAGCAGCACCCAGCGTTCCGTCCCCTTCTGGAAGAAGGTCTCGGCGGTCTTCGCCGGGTCGTTGTAGTAGCCGAGAGGGACGTGCCCGCGCTGGGCGAGGCGTCCCGGCTCGCCCACCGCCACCGGCTCGTGCGTGACCGGGTCCACCACCTGCGTACGGTCGTTGACCTCCAGCCGGAAGCCCTTCTCCGGGCCGGAGTCGTCCGTCGCGCGGCCGTTGGAACCGGACTCGGACGACCCGAAGTTGTTCAGCAGCAGCACGTTCGGCACCAGCCGCTGGAACTCGGCACGTACCGTCTCCGACATGATCGCCCCGGACGAGGAGACGCTGAACAGCGACGACAGGTCCGTGCCCTTGAGCGGCCCGTTCAGGGCGTCGATCAGCGGCCTCAGCATCGCGTCGCCCACCAGCGACACGCTCGAGACCTTCTCCTTCTCGATCGTACGGAGCACTTCCTCGGGCGCGTACTTGCGGTGGATGACCACCCGCTGCCCGTAGTTGAAAGCGATGAACGACGTCAGCGTCGACGTGCCGTGCATCAGCGGGGGAGCCGGGAAGAAGGTGAGCCCGGCGCCGCGCGCCGCGACCCGCTCGGCCAGCTCCTCCGGCCGCTTCACCGGCTCGCCCGAGGGCTCGCCGCCGAACAGCCCGGCGAAGAAGAGGTCCTCGGCCCGCCACATCACGCCCTTGGGCATGCCCGTCGTGCCACCGGTGTAGATGATGAACAGGTCGTCGGGGCTGCGCGGCGGGAATCCTCGCCCCGGAGAGCCGGACGCCTCCGCGTCCGCGTACGGGACCGGCGCGATCGAGGGCTCCGGAGCGGCCTCGGGAGTCTCGCCGACCCGGATCAGGTGCCGGAGCCCCGGCGTCTGGGGGAGCGCGGCGGCGACCCGCTCGGTGAACTCGCCCTCGAACACGAGGGCGGCGAGATCGGCGTCGTTGTAGAGGTAGACCAGCTCCTCCTCCACGTAACGGTAGTTGACGTTCACCGGGACCAGCCGGGCCTTCAGGCAGGCCAGTACGGTCTGCAGGTACTCGATCCCGTTGTAGAGGTGGAGGCCCAGGTGCTCGCCGGCCGTCAGGCCGCTGTCGAGCAGGTGGTGCGCGATCCGGTTCGCCGCCTCGTCGAGCTCCGCGTACGTCAGGCGGCGTTCGGCGCCCGTCCCGGGGTGGTCCACGTACACGAGGGCCTCGCGGTCCGGGACCACGTCCACGACCGACTCGAACAGGTCGGCAAGGTTGTACTCCACCGTTCCTCCTGACCCCGAATGTTTCCCGATGTACCCGACGACTGGCCCCGTGGCCGGCCTGCTCCGGCGGTCATTAGAGCGCCGGAGAGGGCAACTGGGAAGGGCGCCGCCCAAGAAATCTGACTGGGTGTCAGAAAACTATTGAACTGCTCCCGCCCCTACTGCAACCTGTTCTAGGTCTTGAGACGGGAGGACGGCAATGGGTGGGACAGAACACCTGACCGTGGATCGGCACGGCGCCACGCTGGTGCTCACCATGAACAGGCCCGAGGCGAAGAACGCGCTCTCGCTGCCGCTGCTGGTGGGGCTGTACGACGGCTGGCTGGAGGCGGACGCCGACGACGGGATCCGCTCGGTGGTCCTGACGGGTGCGGGCGGGGACTTCTGCGCCGGAATGGACCTCAAGGCCCTGGCCGGCAAGGGGATGGCGGGCGACCGGTACCGGGACCGCCTCAAGGCCGACCCCGACCTGCACTGGAAGGCGATGCTGCGCCACTACCGGCCGCGCAAACCGGTGATCGCGGCGGTGGAGGGATACTGCGTGGCCGGCGGGACCGAGATTCTGCAGGGCACGGACATCCGGGTGGCGGCGCAGGGCGCGACCTTCGGGCTGTTCGAGGTCAAGCGCGGGCTCTTCCCGATCGGCGGCTCCACGGTGCGGCTGCCACGGCAGATCCCGCGTACGCACGCCCTGGAGATGCTGCTGACCGGACGCGCCTACTCCGCGGCGGAGGCCGAGCGGATCGGGCTGGTCGGGCGGGTCGTGCCGGACGGCACGGCGCTGGCGGCGGCGCTGGAGATCGCGGAACGGATCAACGAGTGCGGGCCGTTGGCGGTGGAGGCGGTCAAGGCGTCGGTCTACGAGACCGCCGAGCTGACGGAGCGGGAGGGGCTGGCGTCGGAACTCCTGCGGGGGTGGCCGATCTTCGACACGGCCGACGCGAGGGAGGGGGCGCGGGCCTTCGCGGAGAAGCGGCCCGCGGTGTATCGGCGCGAGTAGGCGGGGCCGGGCCGGGTGCCGGTGCCGGTGCCGGTGCCCGTGGCCGCGCCCGAGTCCGGGTGCGGGCCGGTCGCCGGGGGCGCTGCCCCCGGACCCCCGCGCCTCAAACGCCGGCGGGGCTGGAAGCGGCGCCTCGAACGCCGAGCCGGGCTGAGAAGCGGAGCCCCGAACGTCGGCCGGGCTGAGAAGCGGAGCCCCGAACGTCGGCCGGGCTGGAAGCAGCGCCGGTGGGACCCGGGAGGGCTTGTGCTCGTACCCACCGTCCGTACACGAATCGATCGCATCGGAGAACCGTCATGACAGCTGCCTCCCCACCGGAGATCCTCCGCGCACCCCTCATCGTCGAGTTCCCCTTCACCCGCTCCCTCGGGCCCGTCCAGAGCGCCTTCCTCAGCGGCCTGCGCGAGCGCACCGTCCTCGGTGTGAAGACCTCCGACGGCAGGGTGATGGTCCCGCCCGTCGAGTACGACCCCGTCACCGCCGAGGAGATCCGCGACCTCGTCGAGGTCGCCGCCACCGGGACCGTCACCACCTGGGCGTGGAACGACCGGCCCCGCTCCCAGCAGCCCCTGGACACCCCCTTCGCCTGGGTACTGGTCAAGCTCGACGGCGCCGACACCGCCCTCCTGCACGTCCTCGACGCTCCCGGCCCCGACGCCGTCCGCACCGGGATGCGCGTGCGGGTCCGCTGGGCCGCCGAACGCACCGGCGCCATCACCGACATCGCCTGCTTCGAACCGTACGAGGGCCCCGCGGGCGGGGCAGCGCTCCCGCACGACGGGGACTTCGCCGACGCCGTCACCGGCATCGTCGCCGAGGCCCGCCTCGACTACGTCTACAGCCCCGGCCGCGCCCAGACGGCGTACATCAACGCCCTCTCCGACCGGCGGACCGTCGGCGAGCGCTGCCCCTCCTGCCACAAGGTGTACGTCCCGCCGCGCGGCGCCTGCCCCACCTGCGGGGTGGCCACCACCGACCGGGTCGAGGTCGGCCCCGCGGGCACGGTCACGACGTACTGCATCGTCAACATCAAGGCCCGCAACCTCGACATCGAAGTCCCCTACGTCTACGCCCACATCGCCCTCGACGGCGCCGGCCTCGCCCTCCACGGCCGGATCGGCGGCATCCCCTACGACCAGGTCCGCATGGGCCTGCGCGTCGAGCCCGTATGGACCGAGGGCGGCCGCTACCCCGACCACTACCGCCCCACCGGCGAACCGGACGCGGACTACGACGCGTACAAGGAGCTCATCTGATGGCCCGATACGCCCGCGAGGTCGCGGTGGTCGCCTTCGCACAGAGCGACCACCTGCGCCGCACCGACGAGCTCAGCGAAGTCGAGATGGTCATGCCGGTCCTCCACCAGGTGCTGGCCGCCACCGGCCTGAAGGCCGGCGAGATCGGCTTCACCTGCTCCGGCTCCAGCGACTACCTGGCCGGCCGGGCCTTCTCCTTCACCATGACCCTCGACGGGGTCGGAGCCTGGCCGCCGATCTCCGAGTCGCACGTCGAGATGGACGGCGCCTGGGCCCTCTACGAGGCCTGGGTCAAGATCCAGACCGGCGAGGCCGACACCGCGCTCGTCTACTCGTACGGGAAGTCCTCGCCGGGGTCGGTGCGCGACGTGCTGACCCGCCAGCTCGACCCGTACTACGTCGCCCCGCTCTGGCCCGACTCGGTGGCCCTCGCCGCCCTCCAGGCCCGGGCCCTGATCGACGCCGGCGAGACCGACGAGAGCGCCCTGGCCGCGATCGGGGCGCGCAGCCGGGCGGACGCCGGGGCCAACCCGCACGCCCAGCTCCGCGGTTCTGTCCCGCAGGGCGACTACCAGGTCCGGCCGCTGCGCACCGGGGACTGCCCGCCCGTGGGCGACGGCGTGGCCGCCGTCGTGCTCGCCGCCGGCGACCTCGCGCGGCAGCTGTGCGAACGCCCCGCCTGGATCACCGGCATCGACCACCGCATCGAGGCCCACAGCCTGGGCCTGCGCGACCTCACCGACTCCCCGTCCACCCGGATCGCCGCCGAGCACGCGGGCGTCTTCGAGGCCCCGGTGGACACGGCCGAACTGCACGCGCCGTTCTCCTCCCAGGAGGTCGTGCTCCGCAAGGCGCTCGGGCTCGCCGACGACGTGGCCGTCAACCCCTCCGGCGGAGCGCTCGCCGCCAATCCGATGATGGCCGCCGGCCTCATCCGCATCGGCGAGGCGGCCGCCCGCATCCACCGAGGCGAGTCGCACCGCGTCGTCGCCCACGCCACCTCCGGCCCCTGCCTCCAGCAGAACCTGGTCGCCGTCCTGGAAGGGGACCGAGCATGAGCAAGGAGCCAGTGGCCGTCGTCGGGATCGGCCAGACCAAGCACGTGGCGGCCCGCCACGACGTCTCCATCGCCGGACTCGTCCGCGAGGCGGCGGCGCGCGCCCTCGCGGACGCCGAACTGACCTGGGCGGACATCGACGCGGTCGTCATCGGCAAGGCCCCCGACTTCTTCGAGGGGGTGATGATGCCCGAGCTCTACCTGGCGGACGCCCTCGGCGCCGTCGGCAAACCGATGCTGCGCGTGCACACCGCCGGTTCCGTCGGCGGGTCCACCGCCCTGGTCGCCTCGAACCTGGTGGCGGCCCGCGTCCACCGCACCGTCCTGACCCTCGCCTTCGAGAAACAGTCCGAATCCAACGCCATGTGGGGCCTCTCGCTCCCCGTGCCCTTCCAGCAGCCGCTGCTCGCCGGCGCCGGCGGGTTCTTCGCCCCGCACGTGCGCGCGTACATGCGGCGCACCGGCGCGCCGGACACGGTGGGCTCGCTGGTGGCCTACAAGGACCGGCGCAACGCGCTGAAGAACCCGTACGCGCACCTGCACGAGCACGACATCACCCTGGAGAAGGTCCAGGCCTCGCCGATGCTGTGGGACCCGATCCGCTACTCGGAGACCTGCCCCTCCTCGGACGGCGCCTGCGCGATGATCCTCACCGACCGGGCGGGTGCGACCCGTTCGCCGAAGCCGGCCGCCTGGGTGCACGGCGGAGCGATGCGCAGCGAGCCCACCCTCTTCGCGGGGAAGGACTTCGTCTCGCCGCAGGCGGGCAAGGACTGCGCGGCCGACGTGTACCGCCAGGCCGGGATCACCGACCCGCGCCGGGAGATCGACGCGGTCGAGATGTACGTGCCGTTCTCCTGGTACGAGCCGATGTGGCTGGAGAACCTCGGCTTCGCGGCGGAGGGCGAGGGCTGGAAGCTCACCGAGGCCGGCGTCACCGAACTCGACGGGGACCTTCCGGTCAATCCTTCGGGCGGGGTGCTGTCCACCAACCCGATCGGGGCCTCCGGCATGATCCGCTTCGCGGAGGCGGCCCTCCAGGTCCGAGGCCAGGCCGGCGAACATCAAGTTCCGGGCGCCCGCCGGGCGCTGGGGCACGCGTACGGCGGCGGCGCGCAGTTCTTCGCGATGTGGCTGGTGGGGGCACAGGAGCCGACCTCCTGAACACGGGCCCGGCCGACGACGGAGGGGCCGGCCGGGGTGCCGGACAGGCCACGGGTGACTCACCGTGGCCTGTCCGGCACCCGCCGCGGTGGTTAACCTTGGCCCCGGACGACGTACCGGGAGGAGCACGCACGTGGCCGAGAGCATGACTTCACAGCCCCTCGCTGGCTGGGGGAAGCCGGACCTCGATCTCACCGAGGCCGAGTGGCGGTCGAGCAGCCGGGGAGTGGGCGACGTCCAGATCGCCTTCGTCGAGGGCTTCATCGCGATGCGCAACAGCGAGCGACCCGAGAGCCCTTCACTGATCTTTTCGCCGGACGAGTGGCACAAGTTCGTGCTGAACGCCCGGGGCGGTGAGTTCGACCTGACCTGACCGGGGGAGTACGTACGCGGCGTACCACCGGGCGCGGAGCCGCCGGCCCGGTGGCCGCCGGATCCCCCTTGCGCAGGCCCGGGGCGCCCGGCAGGGTGGGGCTCATGATGTCCACCCGCCGAAAGGGCGATGCCGCGTAGACGGCCGGGCGCGCTGCGCGCCGCACGAGGAACCCACGCCGGCCGGCGGTCACCCGCCTGGGCGCGTGAACTGCCGTGCCTGGACCGGCTGTCACCGGCCGCGAGCGCCGAGGCCCACTGGACGGCCGGCTCCCGCCTCCACCCGCTCGGCGACCTCCTGCACCGCTATCGCGTCTTCCTGCGGAGCCCCGGCTCGCGACTGCGGCTGACCTACGCCGTCTGCCCGGCCCCGTCCTGCGCGATCGACGACGTCGCCGCGGTCCGGGACGAACTGGCCGACGCGTACCGGGCCCTGCCGCCCGGAGCCCGGCGCGCGCTGGGCGGCGTACTGCGGTTCCTGGACGCGGAGTTCCGCAGGCGAACGGTCTTCGACCGGGACGCACCCGCCACGGACCGGTCGGGGAGTCCACGCCCGTGGTGGCACCGGCGGCTCTACGAGGAAGGGTGAGCGGAGAGCGAGGGGAGAGACGAGGGAGATGAGGGAGATGAGCGCGGAGGAGCGGCGGGGCCAGCTGCTGGAGCTGCGGATCGTGGTGCCGGCGGGCGGATGGGTGCAGGTCCGGCCCGTGATCGACGGGCTCGACGTCCTGGCGGACCTGTGGCCGGCGTGGGCGGGCGAGGACCCGTGGGTCGTTCTCGGGCCGGGAGGCGTCGCGGCTGCCGAGGGCGGGCCGCACGAGGTACGGCTGGCGCGGATCTCCTGCACCGAGATGTGCTGCGGGGCGTTGTACGTGACGGTGCGGCGGGAGGGCGACGAGGTGATCTGGGACGGCTGGCGCAATCCGGCCGGCGGTCGGGCGGACCTGCCCGCGTTCAGGTTCGACGCCGCACGGTACGCGGCCGAGGTCCGCAGGGCGGCTGACGACCGCGCCTGGGAATGGCCCGCCCGGACGGTGGCGGGCTTGCTGGCGGAGCGGCTCCGGGAGGACCGGGCCTGGTCACGGCGGTGGGAGTGCGAGCTCGACGCGGTCTGGACCGGCCCGTCCGAACGGAACCGGCTGGAGCTGGTGCTCATCCACCCCGAGCGGGCGGCGCAGGAGGACGGCCGGCCGTGGCTGCAGCTCGGAGTGCCCCTGGCGGTCGGCGACGGGAACCCGGCGGCGGAGGCGGACCGCCTCGTGGCGCTCATCGCGTCCACTGACCGGCAGGAGCTCGCCGAGGTGTGGGGCCGCTCCGCGCACTACGCCGAGGAGTACCCGTGAGCCGCAGACCCGCACGCACGCACCCGGGCACGGCACCCGACCCGCTTCCCGATGAACCGCGCACGGGCCCGGGCGATCGGTAGGGTCGGCCGTATGAGCGGAGAGCGGGACCTGCGGACACTGCTGAGCGGCATGAGGCCCGAGCTGCACGAGGGGACGTACGTCTTCTGCACCGTCGACGCCGCCACCGTCCCCGCCGGAACCGCCCCCGTCGCCACCGTCCTCGAACCCGAGGGACTCACCCTCGTACTGCGCCAGGAGGACGCCGACGCGGCCGGCCTCGCCTACGACTACACGGCCGGCTGGATCACCCTGCGGATCCACTCCGCGCTCGACGCCGTCGGACTCACCGCGGCCTTCGCCTCAGAACTCGGCGCACACGGTCTGAGCTGCAACGTCATCGCCGGCTACCACCACGACCACCTCTTCGTGGCCGCCGACCGGGCCGCCGAGGCCGTGGCCGTCCTGGAGGGCCTCGCCGCCCGCTCGGCACAGGGCTGATACTCCCCGGAAAAGAAGATCGGATTCTTTTCCGCAGTGGCATCCCTTGCGCTGCGCGCCGGGCGTACGCTGAACCCCCGAACAGGCCTGGGGGGTACCAGCCATGACGGACCGCCGGACCCGCACACGGCGCACAATGGTCGAACGCGATGCCGAACTCGCGATCGTCGAAGAAGCCCTGGACCAGCTCACCGGTCCCGGGCCGGACGCGGGCGGCGCGCTGCTCGCCTTCTCCGGACCCGCAGGACTCGGCAAGACCACCCTGCTCGCCGAACTGCGCCGCCGCGCCCACGCCCGCAACTGCACCGTCCTCGCCGCCCGCGGCGGCGAACAGGAGCAGAGCCAGCCCTTCCACGTCGCCCGCCAGCTCATCCAGCCCCAGCTGGCCGGTACCTCCGAGCAGGAGCTGCGCGCCGCCCTCGGGAGCTGGTACTCCATCGTCGGCCCGGCCCTCGGGCTCTGCGCCCCCGAGCAGGGAGTCCCGCCCGACCCGCAGGGCCTGCGCGACGGCCTCGACTGGGTCCTCACCCACCTCGTCGTCAAGCGCGCCCCCGTCACCCTCGTCCTCGACGACGCCCACTGGGCCGACCCCGAGTCCCTCGGCTGGCTCGCCGCCTTCGCCCCGCGCGCCGAGCACCTCCCGCTGCTCCTCGTCGTCGCCTACCGCCCCGACGAACTGCCCGAGCACGCCGACGCCTTCCGTACGCTGCCGGGCCGCGCGGGACAGCGCCCGCTGCCGCTGGCCCCGCTCACCCCGGCCGCCGTCGCCACCCTGGTCCGTGAGTCCGTCGGCGCACACGCCGACGACGCCTTCTGCCAGGAGGCCTGGGCCGTCACCACCGGCAACCCCTTCGAAGCCGTCGAACTCACCGCCAAGGTCCGCGGCAAGGGCCTCACCCCGGTCGAGGCGAACGCCCCGCAGCTGCGCGACCTCGCCGCCGCCCAGCGCGGCAGCGGCCTCGTGGCCCGCCTCGAGCGCCTCGGCCCCTCCACCGTCCGCTTCGCCTGGGCCTGCGCCGTCCTCGGCACCGCCATCCCGCAGGACCTCGCTGCCCGGGTCGCCGCCCTCGGGGCCGAGGAGGCCGTGGACGCCACCCGCCGCCTGCGGGACGCCCGCATCCTCTCCGCGGCCGCCGCCGAGGAACCCGACGCCGAGGCCGGTCTGGAATTCGTCCACCCCCTCATCGCCACCGCCATCTACCGCGCGATCCCCGACGCACTCCGCGTCGCCCTGCACGGCAAGGCCGCGGCAGCCGTCGTCGACGCCGGACTCGGCTCCTCCGCGGCCGCCCGCCACCTGCTGGAGACCCACCCCGAGAGCGACCCCTGGGTGGTACGCACCCTGCGCGAGGCCGCCGGCGAGAACCTGCGGGCCGGCGCCCCCGAGGCCGCCCGCCGCCAGCTCGCCCGCGCCCTGCTGGAGCCCCCGGACTTCGACGAACGCGCCGCCGTCCTCTACGAACTGGGCTGCGCCTCCCTGCTCACCGAGCCCGCCAACACCGTCAACCACCTGCGGGCCGCTCTCGCCGAGCCCTCCGACGACCCGGCCCTGCGCCAGGGCATCGTGATCCGGCTCGCCCAGGTCCTCGCGCACAGCGACCGCCTCGCCGAGGCCTCGGAATCGCTCGCGCGGGAGATCCCGTACACCCAGGACGTGCGCGCCCGGCTGCGCCTGCAGTCCGAGCAGTTCATGTGGGACGCCTTCAACGCCGCCGAGACCGACTCCCCGGCCCGCTCCCGGCGGCTCACCCGCCTCGCCGACCGGCTGACCGGCCGCGACCTCACCGAGCGGTACATCATCGGGCTGCGCGCCTGGGACGCCTGCCTGCGCGGAGAGCCCGTGGACGTGGTGCTGCACCACGCCGGACGGGTACTGGAGCAGCCCTTCAGCTGGGCCCACGAGGACCGCGGCTTCGAGGTTCCGGTGCTGGCGGCGATGGTCCACATGTACGCCGACCGGCCCGGACGCGCCGAGGAGCTGTTCGAGACCGGCACCGCCGAGTTCGAGCGGCACGGCTGGCGCGGGGCGCACCTCTCCTTCGCCTACAGCCTGCGCGCCTACGTCCGCTACCGGCGCGGGCGGCTCGTGGAGGCCGAGGAACTGGCACGGGCCGGGCTCCGGCTCGCCGAACGGGTGGGCCGGCGCACCCCCGTGCACTGGTACGCCATAGCGATCCTCCTGACGACCCTGCTCGCGCGCGGCCGGCCCGAGGAGGCCTGGGAGCTGGCACAGGAGCACGAGTACGGCAGCCCCTTCCCGGCGGCCGTGGTCTTCCCCGACTCGCAGACCGTGTACGCCGAACTGCTCCTGTCCCGGGGGCAGGTGCGGACCGCGATCGCCGAACTGGAGGCGGTCGACCGGCGGCTGACCCCGCGCGGCATCCAGAATCCGGCCTGGTGCCCGTGGCAGCTCCACCTGGCCCGGGCGGTGGCCGCCGACGATCCGCAGCGGGCCCGCGCCCTGGCCGACGACGCCGTCCGGCGGGCCCGCGCCTTCGGCGCCGCCTCGGGCATCGGCCAGGCCCTGCGGGTGGCGGCGCAGGTCGCGGAACCGGCGGACCGGGCCGCTCTCCTGCGGGAAGCGGTCACCCTGCTGTCCGCCTCCCCGGCGGGCTACGAACTGGCCTGCGCCCTGGCCGCGCTCGGGAGCGAGCTGCGCGACACCGGCCTGCTGATGCAGGCCGTGGTGACGGCGCAGGAGTGCGGCGCCGACGGGCTGGCCGCGGAGACGGCCGAGACCCTGCTGGGCATGGGAGGCGCACTGCCGTGCGGGCCCGCCCGGCAGGACGGGCTCACCGAGGAGGAGATCCGGGCCGCGGACCTCGCCGTGCGGGCCGAGAAGGAGCCCGTCCCGGAGACGGTGGTGCTGCCCGCGCCGGACTGGGCGCTGTCGGCGGCCTGCCGCAAGCTGGGCACCGACCGGCCCGGGCTCAGGGACGCACTGGAGGCGTTCGCCCGTAGCTCAAAGTGATCGGAGCCCCGGCCCGGTGGGCAGGGTCGATCCCATGGATCACATCGAGAGGCTCGCCCCCTTCCGGACCGAGGCGGCGGCGTTCGAGAAGGCGGTCCGCCGGGCGTTCGACCGCGGCGCGCCGGTGCCGGCGGTTCCCTCGTGTCCCGGCTGGACGGTCACCGACCTCGTCCGGCACCTGGGCGGAGTGCACCGCTTCCTCGCGTACGTGCTGCGCGAGCGGCTCACGGCCCCGCCGGACCCCGCCGGCCTCACCCTGCCCGAGGTCCCCGAGGGCCCGGACGCCCTGACCGACTGGTTCGCGCAGGGTGCCCGGGAGCTGGCGGAGCTCTTCGACGAGCTGGGGCCGGACACGGCGGTCTGGACCTGGTCGGCGGAGCAGACCACGGGATTCTGGCTCCGGATGCAGCTGATCGAGCTCGCCGTGCACCGCTGGGACGCCGAATCCGCGACCGGCACCCCGGTCCCCCTCGCCCCGGACGTGGCCGCGGACGCCGTGACCCAGACGATCGAGGTGATGGCCCCGGCCCGCCGCGGCTGGCAACAGGCACCGCCGGGCGCGGGGGAGAGGTACCGCTTCCGGAGTACCGACGGTCAGCAATCCTGGACGGTCCTCCTCTCGGGGGACCAGGTGCTGCTGGAGCCCGGTTCCACCGCCCCGGCCGACGTCGAGGCCGCGGGCCGGACCTCGGACCTCGCGCTCTTCCTCTGGCACCGTCTCCCGCCCACCGCCCTGCACGTCACGGGCGACGCCGCCCTGCTCCCGCACTGGTTCACGCTCGTCCCACCGGTCTGACCCCCGTGGCCCGCGGGCCCGGCCCGGGCAGGTTCCCGGATGCGGGCCCCCGGGCCGGAAAACTCGCGCGGCCACGTACCATGGCGGCATGTCCTTCCTCCGCCGCCACCGCGCCGCCACACCCGCCGGCCCGGACTTCGATGTCCTGGCCATGGACCCGGGGGACTGGCCGGGCAATCTCGGGGCCGGGCTGCTGCCCGCGCCCGACGGCAGCTGCCAGGGTGTCTTCCTCCGCTACGACCTGTTCGGCGGACGCGGCCCCGCGATGATCATCGGGAACCTCCCCGAGGGCTCCCCCGCCAGGGACCTCACCGACAGCCAGATCCCCTTCGAGGTGGCCCAGCTCCTCGACGCACTGGAGAACGACGAGGACGTCGAGGTCACCGGCGTCGAGGACTGCCCCGTCATGCAGGGTGACAACCTCCTCATCGTCCGGAAGATCAAGCTGTCGGAGTCCCGCATCTCCTGCGTCCAGTTCGACCGCAGTGACAACGTGCTGGTCACCATCGCCAGCTGGGACCGTCCGATCACCGATGACCTCTACGCGCTCCTGAAGCCGCTCCCCGCCGAGCTCTTCCAGCAGGGCTGATCGTTCCCGTTCCCGGGCGCCGGCGTCACGCGTCCGCGATGGCGTTCGCCGCCACGTAGCCGAACGTCATCGCGGGGCCGATCGTCGATCCGGCCCCCGCGTAGCTGTGGCCCATCACCGCCGCGCTCGCGTTGCCGGCCGCGTACAGGCCCGGGATCACCGATCCGTCCGGCCGCAGGGCCCGCGCCCGTGCGTCGGTCACGATGCCGCCCTTCGTACCCAGATCCCCCGGCACGATCCTGAACGCGTAGAACGGCGGGACCCAGACGGGTGCCAGACACGAGTTCGGGTGCACGTTCGGATCCGTGTAGTAGTGGTCGTACGCCGTGTCCCCCCGGTGGAAGTCGGAGTCGTTGCCGCTCCACGCCTGCGCGTTGAAGCGGCCCAGCGTCGCCCGCAGCGCGCCCGCCGGGACCCCGATCTGGCCCGCCAGCGCGTCCCAGGTCCACGCCTTCTTCGCCGCGCCCGCC
Organism: Streptomyces sp. NBC_01232; assembly: GCF_035989885.1. Taxonomy (GTDB): domain Bacteria; phylum Actinomycetota; class Actinomycetes; order Streptomycetales; family Streptomycetaceae; genus Streptomyces. Next base: position 975,742 of record NZ_CP108518.1, on the reverse strand, counting down.
TGGTACCACGAGTCCGGGAAGGGCAGGGTCGGCAGGATGTCCTTGAACAGGTACTTGTTGCGGTAGTTCTGATCCACGATCAGCCAGGCCGGGATGTGCGAGCCGGGCGCACCCCGGTCCTTCTCGTACATCACGTGCACCACATCGCTGTACGGCGCCGCCTCGTTGACGAACCGCGCGCCGTTCGCGTTCACGATCAGCCCGCCCGGCAGGGTCCGTTCGGCGAGACAGAAGTACGGCTCGCCGGGCAGCGGGATCGACGGCCCCCACCACGCGTCCTCCATCAGCGCCAGCGTGGCCCCGGCCCGCTGCCCCGCCCGGATCCCGTCGCCGGTGTTCTCCTTCGCGCCCACCGACCACTGGGTGCCGATCGGCTGCTGCTGGTACTGCGCACGCATCGCCGCGTTGTGCTCGAAACCGCCCGAGCCGATGACCACCCCGCGCCGGGCCCGTACGGTGCCCCGCACGCCCTCCTTCTCCACCACCACTCCGGTGACCGAACCGCCCTCCTGGACCAGGTCCAGCAGCGGAGTGTTCAGCCACACCGGTACGCCCGCCCGCTGGAGTCCGGCGCGCAGTCCGGCCGCCAGGGCCTGGCCCATCGTCAGCGGCTTCTCACCGCGCAGCGCCGCCTGTGTGCCGCGGGCCAGGCACTCGGTGGATACCGCGAGCCCCCTGGCGCTCACCGCCGCCAGGTTCAGCCACTTGTAGTCCTGGCTGAAGACCACCATGCCTGCCGGGACCGGCATGTACGCCGGGTTCAGGCGGGCCAGTTCCGCGCCCAGGAGACGGCCGTCGATCTGGTCCGGCTCGATGGAACGGCCGTTCGGCATCCCGCCCGGCAGCTGGGGGTAGTAGTCGCTGTACCCCTCCATGAAGCGGAACTTCAGCGGGCTGTTGGCCATCACGAAGTCCAGCATCCGGGGCCCGTTCGCGAGGAACGCGGCCTGCCGGTCGGCCGGCACCTCCGGCCCGACCACGGCCGCGAGGTACGTCGCCGCCTTCTGCGGGGTGTCCGGCACCCCCGCGCCCAGGATCACCGAATTGTTGGGGAGCCAGATGCCGGCCCCGGACCGCGCGGCCGATCCGCCGAAGGTCGGGGCCTTCTCGACCACCAGCACGCTCAGCCCCCGCTTGGCGGCGGTGAGCGCGGCGGTCATCCCGGCGGCCCCGGACCCGGCCACGACGACGTCGTACTCGCCGAGCAAGGGCCCGTCCTGAGCGCTGTCGGCGCGGGCCGAGGCGGAGGGCAGCACGGTGGCGGCGAGCACCCCGGCCCCCGTACCGGCGAGGACCCCGCGTCTGGAAGGAAGGGCGTTGGGGGAGGTGCGTGAAGCGCTTGCGGACATGGGCAGGCTCCAGCGAAGTCAAGGGCGAGGGGAAGTGCCTCCAGCATGTCTGATGCTTAGTCAGAAAAGTGTTCGGGGGATCATGTGATGTCAAGGCATCCGGCGCCCGCACATGGGCCGGGCGCTCAGTCCTGTGCCGGCGAACGGGCGTCCAGTTCCCTCACCTGCCGCTTGAGCGCCACCGTGCGGTAGCTCTCCTCCACCCACTCGCACAGCACCTGCACCGAGGGCGCCCCCTTCTCCCCCAGCGGGACGGACACCCAGCCGGAGCGGCCCAGACCGTAACCCGTGGGCTCCGCCCCCGGCGCGGTCATCGCGTGCCCGTGCAGGGCCTCGTCCTTGAGCTTGACGGAGATACCGGGCTTCCCGGGCCCGTCGGTGTTGCCCAGGAAGACGAAGATCTTCTTGTTCACCTTCACCACGCAGTCCTCAGGCCCCCACGGGTGATCCTCCAAGGCCTCCGGAAGGCCGAGGGCGAACTCCCGCACCGCCTCCCACTTGCGCACCACGGACTTCATCAGCGCCTCCCGTCGGTCGTCTCCCCACGCTAACGGAGCCCGACGGGGCATTCCCGTACCTGCGCACCTGTGAACGGGCGAAGCCCCGTGGCGGTGGGGGCCACGGGGCTTCGCGTACGGGGGACGAATCAGCGCGTGCCTACCGCCGCGCGCACCGCCCGGCGCGCCATCCCCGCGTCGTCGTGCAGACGGCGCAGCAGCAGCCGCTGCTCCTCGCCGGAGGTCAGGGCGCCCACCGGCAGAGGCTGGGCCGGGGAGGTCGCCAGCATCGAGCGCTGCACCGCCGTTTCCGACATCCGGATCTCCCTGGTCAGCACCAGCATCAGATTGACCAGGAAGGCGTCCCGCGCGGCCGGACCTGCGGACTGCGCGAGCCGGCTGATCTGCGCGCGGGCGGCCGGGGCGTCGCCCAGCACCGTCCACAGCGTGGCCAGGTCGTACCCGGGCAGGTACCAGCCCGCGTGCTCCCAGTCGAGCAGGACCGGACCGGCCGGCGACAGCAGCAGGTTCGACAGGAGGGCGTCACCGTGGTTGAACTGCAGTCCCGTGCCCGACAGCTTCACGCCGTGCAGCAGCTTCTGCAGGTCACCCAGGTCCCGGTCGGTCAGCAGGCCCAGCTCGTAGTCACGGGCGATCCGCCGCGCGTAGTTCATCGGGGTGCCGAACAGGTCCGCCGGCGGCCGCCACTGGTTGACGCGGCACACCGCGCCCAGGGCCGCCCGGAGGTCCACCCGCGGCGGCGGCTCCACCGGGTGCCGCTGCAGCGCCGCGACCCGGCCCGCCATCCGCTCCACCACCAGCGTGCAGTTCTCGGGGTCGGCGGCGATCAGCCGCGGCACCCGGACCGGCGGGCGGTGCCGGACGAACGCCCGGTACGCCGCTATTTCGTGCCGGTAGCGCTCACGCCATTCCGGCGAGTGATCCAGTAAAACCTTCGCGACGGCGGTCATCCGACCGGTGGTGCCCACCAGGAGGACCGAGCGGCCGCTGCGCCGCAGCACCTGAACCGGGGCGAACTCCGGACAGATCCGCTGCACCGAGGCGAGCGCGGTGCGCAGTTGCGCCCCCTGCGGCCCCGAGAGGTCGATTCTTCCGCTGACGGGCTGCGATCCGGTACCCGGCATCCGCCGCGCCCGGACGACGCCCTGAGCCTGGGCCGACGGGCGGCCGGGTTCGAGGTAGGGGCCGCCGCCCGCCGGGAGCGTGCGGTGCGACCGGACCGGTGCGGACACGGAGGACGTTGCTGCGTACATGGTGATACGGATCCCTTCGTGCGCCGACGAGTTGCGTACGCCACCCCGCCGGATCCCGTACTTCACCCTGGGGAGTTCCGCCGGTGAACCGGGGCGGGGAGGCGCATTCCTACCTGACACCCGGCGCGAGGTGGCGAACCATCGGGCGTGCCCTGGCGAAGCCTGGCGAATAGTCGCTGGGCATCTGACGGCGGGCTACTGTCAACTCAGCCGAGAACCTGGGGGCTTGACGTGAGCAAAGGTCCAAACACCCGCTTGAACGACCTGTTCGGCCTGGCCGGCTGGTCGAAGGGCGAACTGGCGAGGATGGTAAACCGGCAGGCGGCGGCCATGGGCCACCCCCAGCTGGCCACCGACACCTCGCGGGTGCGGCGCTGGATCGACATGGGGGAGGCCCCCCGCGAACCGGTGCCCACGGTACTGGCAGCACTGTTCACCGAGCGGCTCGGTCGTGTCGTGACCATCGAGGACCTCGGGTTCGTACGGCAGCGGCGCACCTCCAGACGGCAGCCGGACGGGGCTCGAGAGAACCCCGACGGAATGCCGTGGGCGCCCGAACGCACAGCCGCGGTCCTCACCGAATTCACGGGAATGGACCTCATGCTCAACCGTCGCGGTCTGATGGGCGCGGGAGCGGTGCTCACCGCCGGCTCCGCCCTCAGCAATGCCATGTACGACTGGCTGCACACCGACCCCGCCCTGGCGAAGGAGGCCCGCAACTTCGGGGAATCCTTCCAGGCAGACCCAGCGGGCTACGACCGCTACGAGGCCGCCCCGATCGGCTCCCAGGAGATCGAGGCCCTGGAGCGCTCCGTCGACGTGTTCCGGGCCTGGGACGCCTCCAGGGGTGGCGGACTCCAGCGCAAGGCGGTCGTCGGCCAGCTCAACGAAGTGGGCGGCATGCTCGCCTACCACCACCCCGACCACCTGCAGCGGCGCCTGTGGGGGGTGGCGGCGAACCTGGCGGTCCTCGCCGGCTGGATGTCCCACGACGTGGGTCTCGAACCCACCGCGCAGAAGTACTTCGTCATCGCCGCGCACGCGGCCCGTGAGGGGGGCGACCGGCCGCGCGCCGGAGAGGCGCTGTCCCGCGCCGCGCGCCAGATGGTCCACCTGGGCAAGCCGAACGAGGCGCTGGACCTGATGAAGCTCGCCCAGTCCGGCTCGGGAGAGCAGACGCTGCCGCGCACGCGCGCCATGCTGCACACCATCGAGGCCTGGGCGCAGGCCGCCATGGGCAAGGGCCAGGCCATGCGCCGCACCCTGGGCGAGGCGGAGGAGCTGTTCGTCTCCGACAAGGGGGACGTGCCGCCGCCGAGCTGGATGCAGCACTTCGACGAGGCGGACCTGCACGGCATGCAGGCCCTTGCCTACCGGACGCTGGCGGACCACGACGCCGCGGCGGCTCCGATCGCCGCGCGCCACGCCAGGGAGGCCCTGCGGCTGCGGGGCGAGGGCTATCAGCGCTCGCAGATCTTCGACTACATCTCCATGGCCTCGGCCTGCTTCATCGCCGACGAGCCGGAGCAGGCGGACCGGTACGCGCGCCTCGCCCTGGTCTCGATGAACGAGACCTCCTCGCACCGGACCTGGGACCGGCTGCGCGAGATGTACCGGCTCACCGTCCAGTACTCCGGGTACGCGCGCATCGAGGACCTCCGCCAGGAGATCAAGCTGGCCCTCCCCGACGCCCCGGCGGCGCGCGCCCCGCGCGGTGCGGGGGCGTAGTCCCTCGCCGGCCCCCGCGGCCCCGGGCGCGGAGCCCCGTACGGGACCTCGTACGGAGCCCTGTAAGCGGCCTGGTGCGGAGACGAGAAAGGCCGCGCCTTCCGGCGCGGCCCCTGAAGCCCGTACGACAGCCCGGAGGGCCGATGGATCACCGGCCGACGCGTTACCCGCCGACGGGCTCCCCGTCGACGCGTTACCCGCCGACCCGGGCGACGAGCACGCAGGCGTCGTCCTCCCGCTCGCTCTCGCCGAACTCCTCGATCACGATCCTCACGCAGTCCTGCGCCGACCGCGCCGCCGAGAACCGCGGCGCGAGCGCCAGCAGCCGCTCGGTCCCGTCCGCCCGGCTGAACTCGATGCTGCGCGTGGTGAGTCCGTCGGTGTGCAGGATCAGCAGGTCGCCGACCTCGAGCCGTTCCTCGGCCTGCCCGTACGTGGCTCCGGAGGTCGCGCCCAGCAGTACGCCCTCCGGCGGGACCAGGGAACGCCCCGACCCGCGGCGGAACAACAGGGGTGCCGGGTGGCCCGCCTGAGCCCAGGACAGCACTTGGCGCGCGGGGTCGTAGCGGCAGCACACGGCGGAACCGAGCGCGGGCTGTACGGAGTTCTCCAGGAGCTGGTTGAGCCAGCCCATCAGCGGGCCCGGCTCGATACCCGCCATGGCCATGCCGCGCAGGGCGCCCAGCATCATCGCCATGCCGGAGGTCGCGGTCACTCCGTGGCCGGTCAGGTCACCGACCGTCAGCATCGAGCAGCCGTCGGGGAGTTCGAGGGCGTCGTACCAGTCGCCGCCGATCAGAGCGCTGGTCGCGGAGGGGAGGTAGTGCGCGGCGACGTCCAGTGTGCCGGCGCTGCCGTACGGGAACCGCAGGGAGCCGCGCCACGGGGGGAGCACGGCTTCCTGCAGCTCGACCGCCAGCCGGTGCTCGGTCTGCGCGATCTCCCGCTGGCGCTGCAGCGAGTCCCGTGACTCGCGCACCGCCCGCTGGCTCCGGCGCAGTTCACTCACGTCCCGCATGACGGCCCACATCGAGGCCGTGCAGCCGTCGGAGTCGAGTACCGGCTCGCCCCTCATGTGCAAGGTCCGGACACGGCCGTCGGCCCGGACGATGCGGAACTCGCCGTCGATCGGCTTGCCGTCCACCAGACAGGCGGTGACCCACGCGGTGAGCAGCGGCTGGTCCTCGGAGAACAGGGTCGAGCCCAGTTCGTCGAGGGGGAGCGCGCCGGACTCGGGCGAGCGGCCGAAGATCTGGAACAGCTCGTCGGACCAACTGACCTCGTCGGTCAGCAGGTTCCACTCGGCGCTGCCGACGCGGGTATGGGCTTCGGGTCCGGCCTCGGGCGCGGCCTGCGGGTACTCGACGGTCTCGGGCGGCGGCGGCAGGCCTTCCTTGAGCTGGCCGAGGTGCTCGCGGAGGTCGTCGAGGTGGTGGACGGCGAGATCGCACAGCGCGCGCTGCCAGCGGCCTTGGGCGTCGTCGTCGTCGACGACGGTGTCGCGGCGGACCGCGTCCACTTCGCCCCGCAGTCGCCGGGTCTGCGAGATCAGCGCGTCCACCGACCCCGGCTCGGGCGGCTGCGCGGGACGGTCCGCGAACAGGTGGGACGGCATGAGAACTCCGATACAGGCGCGGCACGGCCAAGTCTGAAGGAAGGACCGGTAACGACTGTTGCACAGGGCGCGACGGTGTGTAAGGCGTTTGGCAACATCCGCTACGTTCTTGCTTCTGGTATATGCCGTAGGCCTTCCGGCCCGTCCGGAGCGTGCGAACGAATCCGGTCAGCAGGGCTGCGGGGTGACGGACCGGCAGGGGCCGGTGGGGATCGTGGCACGGTGGGGAGCCGCGGGGGAGCGGTGGCCGGAACAAGGCCCTCCGGCGGCCGCCGGTCGATCGTACGGCCGAGATGTACGAGGCGCGCGGGCCCTGCGCCTCGCGTAAAGGGCGGATCAAGGCGGCCCATCGGGATACCCCCGAAGGAGTGATGGCGCCTGAGTGACGGGGCGGAATCGGGGCTTCCCAGCGCACCGGCGAATGGCTACTCTACGTGCCGGTAATAACCGGGGGAGGTCTGCGCGGGCGGGCCCGCGCAGCGTGGGGACACACAACATGACCGACCGGGACCGTGCCACCGACCGGGACCGCGCCGACGACCAGAACCACGCCGCGGGCCGGGACCGTGCCACCGGCCGGGACCGCGCCACGGGGCGGAGCCGCCGTTCCTTCCTGACCCACCTCGTGGCCGCACCGACCCTGGCCCTGGTCACCCGGGCCGCCGCCGACGCGCTGGCCCCGCAGTCCGCCCACGCCGTGGTGCCCTCCCTGCCGGCCATCGCCGACGTGATCGACCTCGGCGACCTGTTCATCCTGGCCGGAGCTCCCACCTCCGCCCTGCTGGCGCTCGCCGTCGAGGCGGACGGCACCGTCCGTTTCCGCCTGCCGCGCGAGGAGGTCGGCCAGGGCCTCACCACCGCCGTCGCCATGCTGGTCGCGGAGGAACTCGACGCGCCACTGGCCGACGTACACGTGGAGCTGGACGACGCCCGGCCCGAGCTGCTCTTCAACCAGCTCACCGGATCCTCCAACTCGATCCGCTCCCTCTACGGACCGGTCCGCCAGTGCGCCGCCACCGCCCGGGCCCGCCTCGTCGCCGCCGCCGCCCGCCGCTGGGGCCTGAACCCGGCCTCGCTGACCACCGCCGGCGGCGCCGTCCGCGCCCCCGACGGCCGCACCGCCGGCTACGGGGAACTCGCCGCGGCCGCGGCCGACCCCGGCCTCGTCGTCCTCGGCGCCACCCCCAAGAAGAGGGCCGGGCACACCCTCGTGGGGAAGCCGACCGGCCGGGTCGACGCCCGGGCCATGGTCACCGGCGCCCTGCAGTACACCCTCGACCTGGAGGTGCCCGGCGCCAAACCCTGCGTGGTGCGCCGCCCGCCGACCCTCGGCGGCACGGTCCGCACCGTCGCCAACCTCGCCGCCGTCCGGGCCATGCCCGGTGTCCTGCACGTGGTGACCGTCCCGACCGGGGTCGCCGTCGTCGCCGAGACCTTCGGGCAGGCCATCGACGCCAAGTCCGCCCTCCAGGTCACCTGGGGCCCCGGCCCCGCCGACCAGCTCTCCGACGCCCAGGTCCGCGCCAAGCTGCGCGCCGCCACCCCGCCGTTGCTCGTCCCGCCCCTGCTGACCCCCTACGTGGACGCCGAGTTCGACTTCGCCTTCGTCAGCCACGCCCCGATGGAGACCAACTCCGCCATCGCCGACGTGCGCGAGGACCGGGCCGAGATCTGGTCCGGCCTCAAGTCCCCCATCGTGGCCCGCGAGACCATCGCCGCCGACCTCGGCCTGCCCCTCTCCAAGGTCAAGGTCCACGTGGTCCAGGCCGGCGGGTCCTTCGGCCGGCGGCTCTTCTTCGACGCGGCCCTGGAGGCCGCCCGGATCTCCAAGGCCTGCCGGCGCCCGGTCCGGCTGATGTGGACGCGTGTGGACGACACCCGCCACGGCCGGATGCGCCCCGCGACCCACCACCGGATCCGCGCCACCCACCTCCTGGGCGAGGTGCTCAGCTTCGAGCACCGCGTCGCCGCCGCCGAGACCGACTTCCGGCACGGCCTCGGCGAGATCATCACCGCCACCGCGGCCAGCCTGCCCCTCGGCATCGGCAACGCCACCCTCGCCCAGACCCTCTTCCTGACCACGGTGAAGTCCCCGTACCACTTCGGACTCACCACGCAGGCGCTCACCGAGGTCCCCACCGGGATCCCCACCGGCTCCTGGCGCTCGGTGTACTCCGCCAACACGCGCGGAGCCGAGGAGATCGTCGTCGACGAACTCGCCGCCCGGACGGGCCGGGACCCGTACGCCTTCCGGCGCACCTTCCTGAAGACCGACGCCCAGCGCGCCGTACTCGACAAGGCGGCCCAAGAGGGCGACTGGGGCCGGGCGATGCCGGCCGGATGCGCGCAGGGCATCGCCTTCCACGAGGAGTACAAGTCCCGCACCGCCTGTCTCGTCGAGATCGACACCCGGGACCCGGACCACGTGCGCGTCACGAAGGCGGTCATCGCAGTGGACGTGGGCCTGCCGGTCAACCCGCGCGGACTGGAGGCCCAGATGATCGGCGGCCTCACCGACGCGATCTCCACCACCCTGCGCGCCGGGCTGCACCTGGACAAGGGGCTGCCCCTGGAAGGCAGCTACAGCCAGTTCCACTGGGCGAAACAGCGCGACACCCCGCGCGACGTACGGGTCTTCGTGCTGCCGGCCACCGGCGACGAGCCGGGTGGCGCGGGCGAGCTCGGCGTGCCCGCGGCGGTCGGCGCGATCGCCAACGCCTGGGCCAGGGCCACCGGTTCGAAGCCGCGCAGCTTCCCCCTCGACTTCGACGTCGACTTCACCCCGTATCCCCGCTAGCCCCAGGATCCAGGAGTACTCCGTGCCCTCGCACACCTTCACCGTCAACGGGCGGAGCGTCACCGTGGACGCGCCCGACGACCTTCCCCTGCTCTGGGTGCTCCGCGACATGCTGGGTGTGCGCGGCCCCAAGTACGGCTGCGGGGTGGACGTCTGCAAGGCCTGCACCAGCCATCTGGACGGCGCCGACATCCGTCCCTGCGTGGTGCCCGTCTCGGCGTGCGCGGGCAGGGCGGTGACCACCATCGAGGGCCTGGCGGACGGGGACGACCTGCACCCCGTGCAGGAGGCCTGGCTCGAACAGGACGTCGCCCAGTGCGGCTTCTGCCAGCCCGGCCAGATCATGGCCGCCGTCGCGCTGCTGAAGCGCACGAGCGAGCCGACGGACGAGGACATCGACGCCATCGCCAACATCTGCCGCTGCGGTACGTACTTCCGCATCCGGGAGGCCATCCGCAGCGCGGCCGCCAGGATGTGAGCGGCGGACCCCGGTGCCTCCCCCGTATTCGTACTCATGGGCGCCGGGGCCCGTCCGCTCATGGACAAACCTACGCGGGCGCGCGCCCCTGCGCAGGGTTCGCACTGCCCAGTGACCGGGCGAGACCGGTATCACAGCGCACAGTGTGCGGCGGGTGGTTGAATGCGCCGGTGTCACGGTCCGACGACGTACTCAAGGTCCACCGGCTCGCCCACACCGGGGGGTCGGCCGCGCTGCTGGACTGGCTCGCCGCCCGCCTCGGCGGATGGACCGGAGTGGTGCGCGGGCGCGGTCCCGCCGCCGGCGCGGATCGGGAGCGGTCCGGGGAAGCACCCGAGGCCGCCGTCCGTGGCGCCGCCGAGATGAGCGCCCGCGGCGTACGGTCGGCCGTCCTGCACGGCGACGGGTCCGCCACCCTGCTGTTCGCGCTGGACGCCGGGCGGGCCCTGGCCGCCGTGCTGCCGCTGCCGCACCCGCCCGACGCGTCCGCGCTGCTGGCGGACGCGGCCGTACCGCTGGCCCTCGTGCTGCGCGCCGAGGAGGCCGAGCGGCGGGAGGAGCGGGCCGCGGTCGCCGAGGCGCGCGCCCGCGAGGCCGTGCTCCGCCTGCTGATGAACGGCGGGCTCCCTGCCGCCCATCAGATCGCCGAGGCGCTGCGGCCCCCGCTGCCCGACCCGATCCGGCTGTACGTCGCCGAGTGCCGGATCGGCCGGCGCGCCGAAGTGGCCCGCCTGTGCCAAGAGTTGACCGGCGGCCGGGCCTGGGTCGTGCCCTGCCCGGTATACGTGCGCCACCTCATCATCCTGGTCCCGGCCGACGCGGACGCGGTGTCGGCCGACCACGACCCCCTCGCCGGGGCGCTGACGGCGATCGCCCCGGACTGCGCCGTCGGGGTCAGTGGGGAGCTGGCCCTGAGCCAGGCCCCGACCGCCTACACCCAGGCCTTCCACGCCCTGGCCGTCGCCCGGGGCCGCGGCGAACGGCACGCCCGGTTCGGCCCCGGCCCGGAGCTGGCGCTCGCGGCCCACGAGGCCGGGGCCGACTGGGCATGGGCCCTGCTCGCGCCCCTGCACTCGTACGGACCCCGGCGCCCCCAGGACCCCGACGGACAGGAACTGCGCACCACCGCCCACGCCTGGCTCAACTTCGGCTCGCACGCCAGCCGGCTGCTGAGGGTCCACCGCAACACCCTGTCCGCCAGGATCCGGCTGGTCGAGACGCTCCTCGGACTGGACCTCGCCCGCCTCGGCGATCAGGCGGCGCTCTCCCTGGCGCTGCGGCTGACCCCGGGCGCGGGGCGGGGGATCGGCGCCGCGGCGCCGGCGGCGGCCCCCGGGCTCGACGGGGTCCTGCGCGATCCGCGGCTGACCGCGTGGGCCAGGTCCCACCTGAGCCGGCTGACCGGCCCGGACGCCCCGGCCGGCGCCCGGACCACGGTCCGCACCTGGCTGGAGCACGACGCCCGGCTCGTACCGGCCGCCGCCGCGCTCGGGGTCTCCGTACCGGGTGCCCGCAAGCGGCTGGCCCGGATCGAAGCCCTGCTGGAGCGCTCGCTGCTGCAGTCCCCGAGCGTCCGCCACGACTTGTGGCTGGCGCACCGGGCCGAAGAACTCGCCGGGTGACACAAGTCCTGAAAGGGATGTTCGCCGAAGAAAATTCACGAACATGCACGATCATGCCCGAATGAGGCGTATCAATGCGAAACGCATGCTGGTCGGGGAACCCCTCGACACCTCCCGCCTGGGTGAGACCCTGCTGCCCAAGAGGCTCGCCCTGCCGATCTTCTGCAGCGACCCGCTCTCCTCCGTGGCCTACGCCACCGAGGAGATCCTGCTGATCCTCGCCCTCGGCGGCGTCGCACTGCTGCACCTCACCTGGTACGCGGCCGCCGCCATCGTCTTCCTCCTCGTCGTCGTCGTCGCCTCGTACCGCCAGACCTGCCACGCCTATCCCGGCGGGGGCGGCGCGTACATCGTCAGCTCCGAGAACCTCGGGCAGACCGCCGCGCTCACCGCCGCCAGCGCCCTGCTCGTCGACTACGTGATGACCGTCGCCGTCTCCGTCGTCTCCGGCGTCTCCGCCATCACCTCGGCCGTTCCCTCGCTCAACGACCACGAAGTGGCCCTGTCCGTCGCCTTCGTGGTGCTGCTGACCCTGATGAACCTGCGCGGCGTACGGGAGTCGGGCCGCGTCTTCGCCATCCCCACCTACGGCTTCGTCCTCGTCATCTACCTCATGTTCGCCGTCGCCGCCGTACGGCTGGGGACCGGGGAGACCATCCGCGCCGAATCCGCCGACCTCCCGATCATCCCCGTCGACACCTACACCGGATTCGCCCTCGTGTTCCTCACGATGCGCGCCTTCGCCTCCGGATGCACCGCCCTCACGGGCGTCGAGGCGATCAGCAACGGCGTCCCCGCCTTCCGCAAGCCCAAGGCGAAGAACGCCGCGACCACGCTCGCCGCGATGGGCGTGCTCTCCGTGACGATGTTCGTCGGCATCACCGCCCTCGCCATGTCCTACCAGGTGCACGTTGCGGCCGACCCCACCGAACTGGGGCTGCCTGCGGGCACCGCGACCTCCACGGCCCTCGCCCAGATCGGCCGAGCCACCTTCGGCAGCTGGCACTTCCTCTTCTACCTGCTCCAGGCCGTCACCGCGGGCGTGCTGATCCTCGCCGCGAACACGGCCTTCAACGGCTTCCCGATGCTCGCCTCGATCCTGGCCAGGGACCGCTACGCGCCCCGCCAGCTCTTCAACCGCGGCGACCGGCTCGTCTACTCCAACGGCGTCGTCCTGCTCGCACTCGCCGCCATCGCCCTCATCGTGGCCTTCGACGCCGAGCTGACCCGCCTCATCCAGCTCTACATCATCGGCGTCTTCGTCTCCTTCACCCTCTCCCAGTCGGGCATGGTCCGGCACTGGAGGAAGGAGCTCGCCTCACCCTCCACCCCGCACGAGGAACGGATCCACATCCACCGCAGGCTCGCCATCAACGCGGTCGGCGCCACCCTGACCGCCCTGGTCCTGGTCATCGTCCTGCTCACCAAGTTCACGCACGGAGCCTGGCTGGTCGTCATCGCGATGCCGCTGCTCTTCCTCGGCATGAAGGGCGTGCGCCGCCACTACGACCAGGTCGCCCGGCAGGTCGCCATCGCCCCCGACGCCACCCCTCGCAAGCCCGCCCGTCACCACGTGCTGGTGCTGGTCGCCGCCGTACAGGCCCCGACGCTCAAGGCCATCGGCTACGCGCAGGGGCTGCGCCCCGACAGCCTGACGGCGGTCACCGTGGCGGCGGACGAGGCCGAGGCCGCCCGGCTGCGCGAGGTGTGGGCGGAGCACGACACCGGCCTCGCGCTGAAGATCCTGCACTCGCCGTACCGGGAGGTGGTCGGTCCGATCATGGCCCACGTCCAGGAACTGGCCGCCGCATCCTCCACGGACATGCTGTCCGTGGTGATCCCCGAGTACGTGGTGGGCCACTGGTGGGAGCAGCCCCTGCACAACCAGAACGCCCTGCGGCTCAAGGCGCGGCTGCTGTTCACGCCCGGCGTCGCGGTGATCGACGTGCCGTACCTCCTGGAGTCTGCGAAACCCGCTGATCGGGCAGGGCGGGACGGGTAGCCGGCTCCGCGGCGCCGCGCTGCAGCACCGCCGAGTGCGCGAGCGCCAGTTCCACCACGTGCCGGGGGTCGGACAGGGAACGGCCGGTGAGCTGCTCCAGGCGGCGCAGCCGGTTGGAGACCGTGTTGCGGTGGCAGTACAGCCGCTGCGCGGCGTACGTGGTCGAGCCCTGGCAGTTCAGCCAGGTACCCAGGGTGGTCAGCAGCGTCCGGCGGTCCTCGGCGGGCAGCGCGAGCACCGGACCGAGCACCACCTGGCGCAGCCGGCCCGCGAGTTCGGCCTGCGCCGCGATCAGCGCCGCCGGTAGCCGTTCGTCCAGCAGCGTGGTGAGCGGGCCCCCGGACTCGGGGGCGGTGCGCAGTGCGAGCGCGGCCAGCCGGTGCGACCGGGCCACCTCGGCCGGCGTCCCCACGACCGGGCCGACCCCCGCGCGCAGCCCGAAGGGCGCGAGCAGTTCCCGTACGGACTCCAGCGGATGGTGGCCCAGTTCCACCAGGCCGGTCTCCCCGTCGGCGCGGATCCGCCACCAGACGCGCGGGCCGGAGGCGGCGCCGGGCCCGCCGGCCGGGACGGCGGAGGCGGTCGGGCCGGGCGGGGCGGCGGGCGTGCCGGAGCGGTCGCCGGCCAGCACGACCACGGCGAAGCGGCCCCGCTCCGGCAGCCCCAGCTGCGCGGCCGCCGCCCCGGTGGCCTCGGCCGACGGCTCGTCGGTACCCGCCCCGCCGTCGAGCAGCACGTCCAGCAGGGCCGCCCGGCGCTCGCGGTTCCGGTCGCCGTGGGCGGCCTCCGCCCGGCGGTACGACTCGGTCACCGCGTCCGTCGTCTGCTCCAGTACGTCCCACAGCGCGGCCGCCCCCGGCAGCAGCCGCGGCAGCTCCGTCCGGTCGTGCGCGGTCACGGCCTCGGTGAGGCTCTGCCAGAGCAGCCGGCCGCCGCGGCGGTAGGTGCGCAGCACGGAGGCGAGCGGCAGTCCCTGTTCGGCGCGGAGCGCGCCGGCCGCCCGGGCGTCGGCGAGCTCCACCGGCAGACCGCGGGAGCTGCGGACCAGGCCCTCGACGGCCTGGTGGAGGTTGTGGTGGATCCGCTCGCGCAGCTCGGCCCGGCCCAGCAGGGCGGCGTAGGCGGGGTCTTCGGCCAGCGTGCGGTCGGCGAGCCGGTCCGCCGCCACGGCGATCCGGCGGGTCAGGTCCTCGCGTATCTCCTCGATGATCCGCTCCATGACGCGCAGCCTGACACGGGGGAGGGGGCGGTGGGGAGGGCCCGGACCGGCCGCGTCCGCTACCTTGTGCGAAGCACTGCACCTGCAGTGATCACCCGATGGTCCACTCCACACCCAGGAACGCCCATGCGCCAGAACCCGCAGCGCCGCGCCGCGCTGCTCGACGCCGCCATCGAAGTCCTGGCGCGCGAGGGCTCGCGCGGCCTGACCCTGCGCGCGGTGGACGCCGAGGCGGGCGTGCCCACGGGCACGGCCTCGAACTACTTCGCCAACCGCTCCCAGCTGCTCGTGCAGATCCTGCACCGCACCCGGGAGCGGCTGGTCCCGGATCCGGCGGACCTCGCCGGCCCGTTGGACACCGAGGTCCTGCTCGGCCGGCTCCTGGACCGGATGCGGCGCGAGCGCAGTGTGCACATCGCGATGCTGGAGCTGCGGCTGGAGGGCACCCGGCGCCCCGAACTCCAGGCGGAGCTCGCGTCCTTCCAGGGCCTGGAGCTGGAGGCCAACGTCAGGTGGCACCTGGACGCGGGTTTGCCCGGGGACCGGCAGGGCGTGGTCCTGATGTACCTGGCGATGCTCGGCCTGATCGTGGACGATCTGACCGCCCCGGCGATGCTCGAGGCGCACTCGGTGCAGGGGCTCATTCACACGATGGTCGAGCGCCTCCTCCCGGAGAAGCCCGCGGACTGACTATCGTGCCGGTGAACAAGCGCCGGCGGGGTGGGGAAACCGTGGGGAGTGCGTAGATGGCGGACATCACGGATATAACGGATGTCGCAGAGGATGCGGCGCACGGGATCCGGTGGCTTGCCGACTGGGACCAGTGGTTCGCCGGTCTGACCTTCGCCCGGGGCATAGATCCCGACGAACTCGCCGCACGCCTCGGCGCGCTGCCGGGCGTGCACCCCGGGCCGCTGGGCGCACCGGACGCCTGGAGCATGGTCACCGAGACGGCGGACGGCGACGGCGTGGCCCGCGTCGGCAGGTGGGGCGGCTGGTCCTTCGCCGTCGAACACGGCCTGCCGGCCGGAGCGGAACGGCTCGCCGAGGTCTCCCGGGGCGGTGTCGAGGCGGTCCACCTCGACCCGCAGCCCGACCACCCGCCCAAGCAGTTCGCGTACGCCCTGGACGGTGAGCTGGTGTGCTGCTTCGGCCTCGGCGAGGAGTGCTGGCGCGGCGGCCACCGGCCGGACTTCCTGCTCCCGGAGCTGATCGCGGCCGGGATCCTCACCCCGGACGGCGCGTGCGCCCGCCCGGCCGACGAACCGGACGCGGACCGCGACCGCCGCACCCTCGCCGTCGTGGAGCGCCGCTTCGGGCTGTGCCTGCCGCGCCACCTGATCGCGGACACGGCGCTCCCGGCGTACGTCACCTGTACGCGCTAGCGGACGGTCCGGCTCCGGGATGCGGTGATCTTATGCTCAGGTTTACGCGAGTCCGCTGGTTTTGCGCCCGGTGAGCGACTTTGATGGGTTTGCCAGACGTCGTACCGAGCAGGGGGACCAGTCATGGGCACCGACCACACTCAGAAGGACAGCACACCCACCCTGATCGGTTCCGTGCAGCGCGCTCTGCGCCTCCTGGAAGCGATGTCCGCGGAGGGCGGGGCGACGGCCAAACGGCTCGCCCGGCTCACGGGGATCCCCCTGCCCACCGTGTACCACCTGCTGCGCACCCTCAGCCACGAGGGCTATGTGGAGCGCGAGGGAGGGTCGTTCCGTCTCGCGGACGATCTTCCGCTCGCTTCGTGATCAAATTCTGACGCGTTCCGGCCAAGCTCTCGCACCCTTCCTGGCATGTTCCAGCGGAAAATGCCAGAACGCCCTTTCGTACTGTGGAACTTGAGTAAGTTCCCTCCTGTCGCGCCGTACGACCGTGCACCCCGCACGTCCGGCCGGGAGGGGAGCCCGCGTGCCCGGGATCGACGAATGCCTGCTCGAAGCCATGGCCCTGCCTGGTGCGCGGGGGGCCGCGCTGGTCGACTGGAGCAGCGGACTGGCCCTCGGCACCGCGGGGGAGTCGCCCGTGGGTGACCACGAGACCACCGCCGCCGAGACCGCCGAACTGGCCCGGGCGGCCGCCGAGTACGAGTCCTTCGCACCATCGGAGACCGACTCGGCACACGGTGGCGGAGCCGTTCCCTCCGCCGCTTCGTCCGCCGGCTTACCGGCCGGCCCGCCCGTCGAGGATCTGATCGTCACCACCCGCACTGGATACCACGTACTGCGCTTCGTCGAGACGAGCTTCGACAGCAGCGTATTCCTGCACCTGTGGCTCGACCGCGCCGACGGCAATCTCGCCCTCGCGCGTCACAGGCTCCGCGCACTGGCCGAGGGACTGGTGCTCAGATGACCGTCCCGGCCACGGCGGCGAACGCCTTCGCAGCCGTTTCCCCCCTACTCACCCGACTCGCCGCCGAACGTGCCACCGGCGCCCTGCTCCGCGACCGCGGCACCCTCTTCCTGGAGGACGGCCGCGTCGTGCACGCGGAGAGCCCGGCCACCCCCGGCCTCGACGTCCTGCTCACCACCGGCGGCGGGCTCGCCCCCGAGCGCTGGCGGGAGGCGGTGGACCGGGCCGGTGCCCGCCGCCAGGTCGCCCGTTTCCTCGTGGACAGCGGCGGGCTCGCCGGCGGAGAGCTGGAGATATGCCACCTCGCCGCCATATTCGACGCCGCCTTCTTCGCACTCTCCCCGGGCAGCGGCCCCTCCCGGTTCCGCCGCGGGGCCACCCACTGGATCGGCTCCGTCCGCTCCGTTCCCGCCGCAGCCGTGGAACGGGAGACCCGGCGCCGCCGGGACCTCCTCGACGCGGTCTGGCCGTACCCGCTGCTGGACACCTCCCCCGTAGTACCCAGGGCCGCCGCGCCCGGCCAGACGATCACCGCCCGGCAGCGGACCCTGCTGGGCCGCGCCGACGGCCATCGCACCCCGGCCGACCTCGCGTGGGTCCTGGGCCGCCCCGCCTTCCACACCCTGCTCGACGTACGGCGCCTCGCGGCGGCCGGACTGGTCGAGACCCCGCACACCCCGGCCCCGCCACCGGCCGTGGCACCCCTGCCCGACTGGATGACCGAGGCCCAATCCCCGGACGTGGCGCTGCTCCGCCGGTTACGCGACGCACTGGAGGCAAGCCTGTGAGGCTCCCGCTGCGACCGGCCCTGCGCGCCGACCGCTCCGAGCGTAGGCAGCCCGAAAGGAGTAAGGCCGACATGAGTACGGTGCCCCCCGAGACGGAGGCCGAGATACTCGCCGAGCTCCGCAGACTGCGGGCCCGGGTGCCCCAGCTCACCGGCGCCCTCGCCGCGAGCGCCGACGGCTTCGTCCTCGCCCAGGACAGCGCCGCCGCCGAGGCCGAGTCCGTGGCGGCGCTCACGGCCGCCGCCCTCGGCGTGGCCCAGCGGCTGAGCGACACCACCGGCCAGGGCGCGTTCCGCGAACTGCTCGTGCGCGGCGAGGACGGATACGTCGCCACCTACGCGGCAGGCCTGGCGGCCGTCCTCACCCTGACCGCCGAGCCGCGCGTCAACGTCGGGCGCCTGCACCTGGAGGCCCGGCGCTCCAGTCTCCGGATAGCCGAACTGATCGACCGCACCCTCGCGCGACGGGGTCCCGCAACCCCGCCCGGGTGATTCGAGCTCCGGTCGGCGGCGGGACCCGGCGGGTCCGGAACGTGCCGCCACAGCTACAGCCAGTCACACACCCGTCACAACCCACTCACAACTCACTCACAGTGAAACGAGAAAGAGGAACCTCTCATGGTCAATGTTGAGACCGCACTCAAGGAAGCCACCACCGCGATCGAAGGTGCGATCGGCGCCGCCCTCGTCGACTACGGCAGCGGCATGGCCCTCGGAACCATCGGGGGAGGCAAGGACCTCGACCTCGCGGTCGCGGCAGCGGGCAACACGGACGTGGTCCGCGCGAAGGTCCGCACGATGGAGATGCTCGGCCTCAAGGACGAGATCGAGGACATCCTCATCACCCTCGGCGGCCAGTACCACCTGATCCGGCTGATGAAGGGCCGTGGTTCCACGGGCTTCTTCCTCTACCTGGCACTCGACAAGGGGCGGGCCAACCTCGCGATGGCCCGCCACCAACTGAAGAAGATCGAGGCCGAACTGGAGGTCTGACCGGCCCCGGCGGGCACGGTCTGGCCGCGTCGAACCGCATCGCCGAAGTGGCGGACGGCTGAATTCTTTGCCGTCCGCCCTGGCGATCAGCTGCGTATGCCCCATATGGGTGGAGTTTATGACTCTGTTACAGAGTAAGATGCTGTGAGCAGCTGATCATCGATAAAGCATAAAACGCTGGAGATACCGCCACCCATGCCCCCGCGCCTGAGCATCGTCGTCCCCGTCTACAACGTCGAGCTCTATCTCGACGAGTGCCTGGAGTCCATCGCATCTCAGACCTTCGAGGACTTCGAGGTCATCCTCGTGGACGACGGATCCACGGACACCAGCGCCGTCATCGCCAAGGCGTTCGCCGCCAAGGACAAGCGCTTCCGTGTCGTGATGCAGGAGAACGCCGGCCTCGGCGCCGCCCGCAACGTGGGTGCCCGCCACGCCGACAAGGACAGCGAGTACCTGGCCTTCGTCGACAGTGACGACACGATGCCCGACTACGCCTACCAGCGGCTCATCGACGCGCTGGACGAGACGGGTTCGGACTTCGCGGGTGGCAACGTGAAGCGCTTCCGGTCGGTCGGCATGCAGCAGTCCTGGGGGCACCGGGCGGCCTTCGCCCGCACCCAGCTGAAGACCCACATCTCCAAGTTCCCGGCGCTGGTCACCGACCGCACCGCGTGGAACAAGGTCTACCGGCGCAGCTTCTGGGACAAGCACGGCTTCCAGTACCCGGAGGGCATCCTCTACGAGGACGCCCCGGTCAGCATCCCCGCGCACTACTTCGCCTCCAGCGTCGACATCATCAGCGACTGCGTCTACCACTGGCGCGTCCGCGAGACCGGCGAGCGCTCCATCACCCAGCGCTCCACCGACCCGGTCTCCCTCATCGACCGGGTCAAGTCCGTACGCCTGGTCCGCGAGTCCCTCAAGGCCAAGCAGGGCGCCAAGTACACCCGCTACCTGCGCGACTACGACTACAACGTGCTGAGCGAGGAGCTCCCGCTCATCTACAAGTACGTCGGTGAGGGCGGCCCGGACTTCCGCGCCGCGTTCGTCAAGGAGGTGGGCGGCCTCGTCCGGGAGATCGGCACCGGCCCCTGGTCCGACCTGACCGTCGCCGACCGCCTCAAGGCGTACCTGGCCGGCGAGGGCCGCGTCGAGGACTTCATCGCGCTCCAGCACCACCAGCGCGACTACAGCTACAGCGTCCCGGTCAAGGGCCTCGCCCGTCCGCAGGCGGACTACCCCTTCCTGCAGGGCCGCCCGCCCGTCCCGGCCAAGATCCTCACCCTCGGCCCGCGCGAGCGCCGCGTCGTCAGCCGTCTGGAGCAGGCGGCCTGGGCCGACGGCAAGCTGCTGCTGCGCGGCTACGCCCTCCCCGGCCACCTCGGTGCGGAGAGCCGCCTCGGCTCCCGCAAGATGCTGGTCTTCCGCGAGGGCGGCAAGCGCCGCCGCTCGGTCGTCAGCGCCCGTACCGTCGCCTCCCCGATGGCCACGGTGAAGTCCCCGCACCTCGCCCTGCGGCACGCCGACTGGGCCGGCTTCACGGCCGTCATCGACCCGTCCATCTTCCAGTCGGGCGGCAAGTGGAACCAGGGGATATGGACCACGTCCATCGCCGTCACCGGAGCCGGCGGCCTGCACCGCGCCCGCCTCAGGGGCGGCGAGCACGACACCGGCCAGAACCCGCCCCCGCACTGGGTCGCTTCCGACGTGCGGATCGTCCCGGTCGTCTCGGGCGCCCTCACCATCCAGGTGGAGATCGCCCGCGCCCGCGCCCTGGACGTCCACGCCGCCGGTGACGACGCCGTCGAGATCGTCGGCGAGCTCACTGCCGAGGCCGTCGGAGCCACCGCGCTGCGGGCCGTCCACGTCACCACCGGTACCGCATTGACCTTCCCGCTGGAGAGCGCCGCGTCCGGCGCCGGCCGGGCCTCGTTCACCGCCCGCGTACCGCTGGCCGAGCTGGCCGCCGTACCGGACGCCGAGTGCGAGCCCGGCGAGTGGACCCCCGAGCCCTGGGGCCTCTCCGTCATCGGCCCCGACGGCACCGAGCACCGCATGGTCCACGACGAGCGCGGCGGATTCGAGGGCCTCGTCCTTCCCCTGCCCGGCGAGAACGCGGACCGCACCCTCTTCGCCAAGCGCGGGAACACCGGACACCTGACCCTCTCCGTGCAGCCCTCCCCGCCGCTGATCGACGAGGTCACCGCGGAAGACGGCACCCTCACCCTGCGGGGCCGCTTCGTCGCGCCCGCCGACGAGCCGTACGAGCTCGTCGTGCACAACGCGCACGGCGTGGAGTTCAGCTACCCCGTCACCCGCGACGGCGACACCTTCGAAGCCACCTTCAAGCCCGTGCTCCCCGAGGCGTACGCCGGCCGCACCACGCTCCCCGAGGGCCGCTGGTGGCCCACGCTGCGCCCGGTCGCCCAGGGCGGAACCACCGCCGGTCTGCTCGGCGTCGACCGCGGTGCCCCCGTGCAGATGGGCCCCGGCCTCCTCTTCGCCGGCCCCCACCCGATCACGGTCGAGGGCCGCCGGATGCGGGTCGAGACCCGCTTCCACGACCGCATGGTGCTGGTCGCCGACCCGCTGATCAGCCCCCACGACCGCTCGCACTACGCGCAGCGCGTGGCCCGCTTCGAGACCTACCCGGCGCAGCGCGCCCTGCCGGTCAAGGACATCGTCGTCTACGACACCTTCCAGGGGCAGGGCTCCGGCGACTCGCCGCGCGCCATCCACGAGGAGCTGGTGCGCCGCGGCGAGAAGCTGGAGCACATCTGGCTGGTCCGCGACGGCCGCGCCGAGGTTCCTTCGACCGCCCGCGCCGTGCAGTACGGCAGCGTGGAGTCGTGGGAGGTGCTGGCCCGCGCCCGTTACTACGTGACCAACGACAATGTGCCGCAGCGCTTCGAGCGCCGCAGCGGTCAGGTCGTCGTACAGACCTGGCACGGCACGCCGATCAAGCAGATCGGTCACGACTTCGTGCACGACTACTACACGAGCCCGGAAATCCTGGAGGGCCTGGCGCACGACAGCGCGCAGTGGTCCCTGCTGGCCTCCCCGAGCTCCTACGCCACGCCGCTGCTCAAGCGCGCCCTCGGCTACGACGGCGAGGTCATCGAGGCCGGCAGCCCGCGGACGGACGCGCTCGTGAAGCCCGACGCGCAGCGGATCGCGGAGGTCCGGCGCCGGCTCGGCCTGCCGGAGGGCAAGAAGGTCGTCCTCTACATGCCCACGTGGCGGGAGAACTGCGAGGGCTGGTCGGGCGGTTACAAGCTCGACCTGCGGATCGACCTGGACCGGGCCCGCCGTGAGCTCGGCGAGGACCACGTCCTGCTGATCCGCGGCCACCACCACGTGACGGAGCAGGTCCGCGAGGGCGTCCGCGACGGGTTCGTCGTCGACGTCTCGCGCTGGCCCGACGCGGCCGACCTGCTGCTGGTCGCCGACGTGCTGATCTCGGACTACTCCTCCGCGATCTTCGACTTCGCGCACACCGACCGCCCGATCCTGCTCTTCACCTACGACTTGGAGCACTACCGCGGGACGCTGCGCGGCTTCAACTTCGACCTCGAGGCGAAGGCGCCGGGACCGCTGCTGGCGGACTCGGCGAGCCTGATCGAGGCCGTGCGCAACGCGGACGCGGTGGGGGCGGAGTACGCCGAGGCGCGGGCGGCGTTCCGCGCCGAGTTCTGCGACCTGGACAAGGGCAACGCCACCGAGCGCGTCGTCGCGCGCATGCTCGAGATGGGTGCGGCGCCCGCCAAGTAGGCCGAACGGACGAATTTCCGGCTGATCGCGGACCGGCCCCGGACCCACCGATGAATTTCGGGTCCGGGGCCGGTCTGTATGTGAGGGGACGGTGTCCACCGTCCCTTCACCGGCCCGGAGGCAGAGATGAGCGGCAACGGATTCACCACGTGTCTGTGGTTCGACGGCAACGCGGAAGCGGCCGCCGACTTCTACCTGTCCGTCTTCAAGGACGGCAAGCTCGGCCGGATCGGCCGGTACACGGAGGCCGGCCCCGGCCGGGCCGACTCGGTGATGGTCGTGGAGTTCGAGATCAACGGCCAGAAATTCATCGGCCTCAACGGCGGCCCGCAGTTCACCTTCAGCGAGGCGATCTCCTTCCAGATCCACTGCGCGGACGAGGCGGAGGCGGACTACTACTGGGACGCGCTGACCAGCGAGGGCGGCGAGGAGAGCGTCTGCGGCTGGGTCAAGGACCCGTTCGGCGTGTCCTGGCAGGTCATCCCCGCGGGCGCCATCGACCTGATCTCCGACCCGGACCCGGGGCGGGCCGCCCGGGCGACCGCCGCCATGATGCAGATGAAGAAGCTGGACGTGGCGGAGATGCGCAGGGCGGCGGACGCGGGATAGGGCGCGGGCCGGCCCCGGCCCCGGGTCCGGCCCCGGCCCCGGCCCCGGGTCCGGCCCCGGCCCCGGCCCCGGGTCCGGCCCCGGGGCCTGGCTCCGGTGCGTGCGGCTACGGCGCGGCGATCCTGGCCAGCAGGGCCGGGAGGGCGGTACCGATCGGCTCGCGCACGATCTCGTCGGCGAGCGGGTCGTACGGGGTCTCCTCCGCGTTCACGATGATCAGCCGGGCTCCGGCCTCCGCGGCCATCCCGGCGAGCGACGCGGCGGGCTGCACCTGCAGGGTCGATCCCACGGCGATGAAGACCTGGCACCCCTTGGCGACGGCGATCGCCTGCCCGAGCACCTCGGGATCGAGCCGCTGGCCGAACATCACGGTCGCCGACTTGAGGATCCCGCCGCACACCAGGCAGGCGGGATCCGGCTCCCCGGCGGCCACCCGGGCCAGCGCCTCCTCCATGCCCGACCGGGCGTGGCAGGCCGTGCACACCACGGAGCGGGCGCTGCCGTGCAGCTCGAACACCTTGCGGTCCGGCATCCCGGCGAGCTGGTGCAGCCCGTCCACGTTCTGGGTGATCACCCGCACCGGGGTGCCGCCGCGTTCCAGCTCCGCCACCGCCAGGTGCGCGGCGTTCGGCCGCGCTGCGAGCGCGCCGATCTCGGCGCGCATCCGCCAGGAGCGGCGCCGGATCTCCGGATCGGCCATGTAGTACTCGTAGGTCACGAGCTTTTCGGCGTCGGGATCCCGCCGCCACAGGCCCTGAGGCCCCCGGTAGTCCGGAATTCCGGAGTCGGTGGACATCCCGGCCCCGCTGAACACTGCGACGAGTGGCTTCCCCATGCGTCGACCCTACGTACGGGCGCGGGCCGCCCGCGAGCCCATTTCCCCGCACCGGCGGCGAGGGGGCGCGAGTGAGCGCGGAAGAGCGCGGGAGGGTCGTTTCTGCGGTGAATCCCGCCCCCCGCAGGAGTGAGATCCGGGCTCCGCCCTCCCGATCCATCGGCGTGGCGGGTACAAAACCGGACATGATGCTCAAGCCGTACCGCCTCGGTGTCCTGCTGCTGACCCTGCTCGCGCTGCCGGTCATGCCGTCCGCCCCCGCCCTCGCCGCGCCGTCCGCCGCGAAGGGGCACACCGCCGCCCAGATCACCGACTTCCTCACCCGCTTCTACGGTCACCACGGCCCCTCCGCGCACGACCGGGAGAACTACGTATCGCAGGTCCTCAGGGAAAGACAGCAGGTGAACGAGGAGGTCGACGTCCTGCTCTGCGCCCAGAACGAGCCGCAGCGCATCAGCATCGGCCCGGTGACCGTCGCCCAGACCGCCGCGGTCGGCTGGTCCACCGTGACCACCCACTGGGACTCCGGCGGCACGGACACCTTCACCGCCTACGTACGCCTCGACTCCAAGCCCATCCGGCTCGACGACGTGATCTGCGCCGGCTGAAACCCGTACGGTGGTCCACAAGGCCCGCCGGAAGAGACACCCTCTACGGTGGGCGCATGGCGACGACGACCGCGACCACCGTTCTCTACTGCTCCGACCCGCTGAACGAGCGCCGGGCCGACGCCCATTTCGCGGCCGAGGCCCGGCAGTTGCGTGCCGCCGGGGGCAGGGTCGCGCTCGTCGACCACGACGCGCTCCTCGCCGGGGACGCCGAGCGGGCGGTGGCTCGGGTGCCCGACGGGGCCGGCGCCGTCTGGTACCGGGGCTGGATGGTCCCCGCGGACCGGTACGCCGAACTGGACGCGGCCCTGCGCCGGCGCGGCGGGGGCCTGGCCGTCACCCCGCAGGCGTACCGCCGGGCGCACGAACTTCCCGGCTGGTACGAGACCTTCGCGGGACTGACCCCGGTCAGCGGCTGGCTGCCGGCGGCGCCGGAGGCGGTCCCGGACCCGGAAGGGCTGGCCGCCCTCGCGGCGGGCCTGCCGCCGGGGGCCGCCGTCGTCAAGGACTACGTGAAGTCCCGCAAGCACGAGTGGGCCGAGGCCTGCTACGTCCCCGACCTCGCCGACCCGGCCGCTCTGCACCGCGTCGTCGCCCGCTTCGTCGAGCTGCAGGGCGAGTTCCTGGCGGGCGGGGTGGTGCTGAGGGCCTTCGAGCACTTCGTCGCGCCCGGGGCGGCCGCCGCCGAGGTGCGGGTGTGGTGGCGGGACGGGACGCCCCGGATGGTCACCGCCCACCCCGACAGCCCGGTCGCCGAAGTCACGGAACCGGACCTCGAACCGGTCCGCGCGGCCGTCGAGGCTCTGGACTGCCCCTTCGTGACCACCGACCTCGCCCTGCGCGCGGACGGGGTCTGGCGGGTCGTCGAGGTGGGGGACGGGCAGGTCAGCGACCTCCACCGGGAGGCCGACCGGGCAGCTTTCGTCCGCCTGTTGACGGCCGATCAGGCACTCCTGTGCACACCGTCCCCATCTGGTACAACACCGGCATGACGGGATTCGAGATCACCGGCGCGAGCGCCGCCGACATGAAGCTGATCCGTGACTGGGCGGACGAGGAGGGCTGGAACCCGGGGGACTCGGACCGCTTCGCCTTCGCCGTCGCCGACCCCGAGGGGTTCCTCGTCGGGCGGCTGGACGGTGAGCCGGTGGCCTGCATCTCCGCCGTGCGCTACGGCGACGGCTTCGGCTTCATCGGCTTCTACATCGCCCGGCCCGCCTTCCGCGGCCAGGGGTACGGCATCCGGCTGTGGCACGCCGGGATGGACCGGCTCGTCGGGCGGCTCGTGGGCCTGGACGGGGTCGTCGACCAGCAGGACAACTACCGCAAATCCGGATTCCGTTGGGCCTGGAACAACTTCCGCTACGAGGGTGTGCCGCAGGACGGCGCCGAGGATCCCGCTGCCGGGGGCGCCGCGGAGGGCGCCGCCGGGGTCGAGATCGTGGACGCGAGCACCCTCCCCTTCGGTGTGCTCGCCGCCTACGACCGGCGGTTCTTCCCTGCGCCGCGCGACGCCTTCCTCTCCGCGTGGACCGGTCTGCCCGGGCGGACGGCCCTGGCCGCCGTCCGGGACGGACGCGTCGAGGGTCTCGGCGTGATCCGCCCGTCCAGCGCCGCCCACCGGATCGGCCCGTTGTACGCGGCCACCCCTGCCGTGGCGGCGGCCCTGCTGCGGAGGCTGGCCGGGCATGCACCCGACGGGCTGGTGTCCGTGGACGTACCGGACGCGAACCCGGCGGCCGCCGCCCTGTTCGAGGGCCTCGGCCTGGCCCCGGTCTTCGAGACCGCCCGGATGTACACCGGGCCGGCCCCGGACCTCGCCCTGGCCGAGCTGTTCGGGGTGACAAGCCTCGAACTCGGCTGAGAATCAGGGTGGTTGGCGGGTCGATGGCCCTAGACTGCGCGAGGCCCGATCGCTGCCGCGCTGTTCCGGGGGGGAACGCCATGTCGTATCTGCTGCTGCTCGTCGCCGCCGTGCTCAGTGTCCTGGGCTGGCTCAACGACAGCGAGGCCCTGACCACGGCCGGCTGGGTGGTCTGGGGTGCCGGCATCCTCCTCCTGCTGCTCCGATGGCGGCGGAACCGCCGCAGGTTCCCCACGCTGGAGGCGGCCGAGGCCGCGGCGAACGCCGGGAACACCCGCGCGATGCGGGCCCTCGCGATGCGGCAGAAGCTGCTGGACGACTTCACCGAGGCCGAGCGGCTGCTGCGCGCCGCGGTCGAGCTGGGGGACGTGGAGGCGATGTGGGAGATGGGGCGCCTCGTCGAGCAGCGGGACGGACTGGAGGCGTCCGAGCCGTGGTTCCGGATGGCCGCGGAGCGCGGGCATTTCTTCGCCAAGCGGTTCTTCCGGCCCGGACACGCGCTCAACATGGACGGCAGCAACCCCTTGTGAGCCGGACGGCGGTCGCACGGCGCCGCCCGGCCCACGGCTTCACGCGGGGTCAGAAGCCGAACGTCGTGCCGGAGGTGTTCCGCAGGCCGCACGGGTTGGCGAAGGTGTACGAATAGCTGAGCCGACGGCCCTGCCACACCCCGTCGGCCGTCACCGTCATCGGGTTCCACTCCCTGGTACAGACGGCGTCGGGGACCGGGGCGGCGAGCGGGTCGAGCTGTGCGCTGCCGTTCGCGCGTAACTCCGCGCACGCGGCGACCGGGCTCGGGTGCGTCCCGCCCGGCGTCGGCGAGCAGACGAGCGTCACCGCGCGCAGTACCGTGCCCGCGTCGGCATCGGGTCCGGCCGTCACACTGAGCACCAGCGCGGACGGCGCGTACAGGCTCTCCGTACCGGTCGGTGCGGCTCCGGCCGTGCCCGGCCAGGCCAGTGCGGTGAGCGCGGTGAGCGCCATGGCGGCGGAACCGAGCCCGAGACCCTTTGCGATGGACCGCATTTCGAACACTCCCTTGGGTTGGTGTTTCGGATAGCGGACAGAGTCTTGCCGACCCGAGCCGTGAACGCCCGTTCGCACCCCCATTTCTCGTCACCGATCGTGTACGAATGACTGCAGACCGCAGCCGTGCGAGCGAGCTGACCTGTGGGGGAGCGGGCCGCCGAATCGGCCGAACACCGACCGGGACACCTCCCCGAAACATGCCGCATCCCGGCTTTGATCTGCCGGGACGGGCTCCGCAATCCCTCCGGGGGAGTCAGGCGGTGGGGCTCAGGCGCGGGGCGTAGAGCTCCAGCAGGCGGGTGCGGGTCTGCTGGAGGCGCATCGCGAGGACCCGCCCGACCCAGTGCCCGATGGCCGAGCCGAAGGTGGGGTCGGCGTCCATCAGCATCCGGACGGTGGCGGCGTCGAACTCGTACGCCCGCACCGGTGTCATCGCCTCCGCACCGAGCTGCCACACGTACGGCGGGAACAGCCAGGACCAGCCCACCAGTTCACCCGGACCGAGGTTCTCCACGGGCGCCGGCCGACGGCCGGGCACGGGAACCTCCAGCGTCACCGTGCCGGAACGCACGATCCAGAAGGAATCCGCCCGCGTGCCTTCGTCGAAGATCCGCGCACCCTCCGGGAAGTTCACCTCACGGGCCTGGGACATCAGCCGTCCACGGTGCTCGGTGGACAGGACGGCGGCGATCTTGATGGGGGAAGGTGTGCTCACGACGGCCTCCGATCACGACCCCCCACGACGCTCCTGCTCTCCCCAGTGTCGCCGACGCGGGCCATATCGCGGCCGGACGGGACATGGTTTCTTCCCCGCCCGGAGCGGGAACGCCGGCCGGTGGCCTTGTGCGGTCCGGGCCGACGGGGACCTCAGGGAGTGTCCTCGGCATTCGCCTCGAGGCAGGCCAGCTCCATCGCGTCCAGGACCGCCTCGTGACTGCGGCCGCTCAGTTCCGCGACGTTCTCGATCTGGGCCGTCGCCCAGGCCGCCAGTGTCATCACCAGCACGCGGAGCCCGTCGGTGCCGTGCTCGGCCAGGACCGCGTCCGCGACGACCATGGCCTCCTCGGGGACCTGCTCGGGCGGTTCGAGGCCCGCGAGACCGCGGAGCAGGGTGAGGGTGCGGCGGGAGATCTCCGGCGTCATTCCCGCCAGCCGCATGTCTTCCTGGTCGTCCATCCGCCCGCCCTCCGGTGCCGTGCCCGAATCGCCTCAGGGCACGGTAGAGGGACGCGGCCCCGCGCGGGGCCGTTTCGTGAGGGTGACGGTGCGTGATCACGCACCGACCGGCTGAATCCGACCGGTCGCAGGCGGTCCCGCGCGTCGCCGGCCGGTCCCGGGCGGACCCGGCCCGCCCCGGGCGGACAGGCGGCCCGGGCGGACGGGGCGGCGCCGTCCGGCGTCCGAAAGCGCCCGTGCGTTCGGCTTCCCCTTCCCCCAGAAGCGACCCGCCGGTAACCTGCCCGCGGCAGCCGCCCGACCGGACGGCCGGATCCTGGCAGGAGCACGATGAAGAGCCTCTTACGCGCGGTCCTCTGCGCCCTCCTGCTGGTGATCGGCGCCCTCGCCGCGCCGGCCGTCGCGCCCGCCCACGCCGCCCCGCCGCCCGCGGGCGGTACCGGCACCGGCCCCGGTGAGGCCTGGACCCCGCCGCTGTCCACCCGCGGCCGGTACATCGTCGACGCCCAGGGCAACCGCTTCCGCCTGCGCTCCGGAAACTGGGACGGGGCCCAGGGCTCCTGGAACGGCTCCGGCGACCGGAACGACCCCGCCACGCACCACAGCGGACAGAACGCCCACGGCATACCCATCGGCCTGGACCGCACCCCCCTGCCCGCCCTGCTCGCCGACTTCCGCGCCCTGGGGCTGAACAGCATCCGGCTGCCCTTCTCCAACGAGATGCTGCGCGACACCACCCCCGTCCCGGACTCGGCCGTCGCCGCCAATGCGGCCCTGCGCGGCCGCACGCCCCTCCAGGTCTACGACGCCGTCGTCGCGGCCCTCACGGACGCAGGCTTCGCCGTCATCCTCAACAACCACACCGTCACCACCCGTTGGTGCTGCGGCCTCGACGGCAACGAACGCTGGAACAGCGGCCGCTCCACCGCCCAGTGGGCCGACGACTGGGTCTTCCTGGCCCGCCGCTACCGGGACAACCCGCGCGTGGTCGGCGCCGACCTCTACAACGAGGTCCGCCGCGACTTCCTCGACGACCCCAACTGGGGTCTCGGCGACAACCACGACTGGCACGCCGCCGCCCAGGAGGCCGCCGACCGCATCCTCACCGAGGCCAACCCCCAGCTGCTGATCGTCGTCGAGGGCATCAACTGGTTCGGGCTCCCCGTGGACGGCTTCCCGCACGGCCGCCCCACCCTGACCCCCGTACGCACCCTCTCCCACACCCTGGTCACCTCGAACAAGCTGGTCTACTCGGCCCACTTCTACGGCTACACGGGCCCCCGGCACAGCGGCGCCACCGGCATCGGCGAGACCAGCGACCTCCGCTACCAGGACATGACCGCGGTACAGCTCGAACAGACCCTGTACGACCAGGCCTTCTTCGTGTCCGCCGAGACCGGCACGCACTTCACCGCCCCCGTCTGGATCAGCGAGTTCGGCACCGGGGCCGACGAAACCGGCTCCGCACCGCGCACCTGGTTCGACCGCCTCACCGCGTACCTGACGCGTTCCGACGCCGACTTCGCGTACTGGCCCCTCGTCGGCTGGAGCACCGACGCCCAGGGCAACCCGGGTGGCGACAGCTGGGCACTCCTGCGCTACGACGCGGCCGGCCGCCGCTCCGGCGTACTGGACGCGGGGGACTGGCGCACCGCCCGATGGTCCCCGCTCGCCACCACGCCCGGCCGCACCGGGCCGGTCCCCGCCACCAGCGCCTGGTACCAGCTGACCACCGACCACCGCGACCACAACGCCTCGCTGCGCACCCGCGCCTCTGGCGACTGGGACAGCGGGGCCCGCAAGGCGGTCTGCCCCGACGGCTCCCGCCTCACCGGGCTCGCCCACACGGGCGGCCGCGGCCTGTGCCGCACCTCCGACCTGCGCGTCCCGACGGGCGGGCACACGGTGGTCCGCGACGAGACGCACGTCCCCGCGGGCGGCGACTGGGCCACCGGCTACACCAAGTTCCAGTGCCCGGGCGGCCAGTTCCTGATCGGCTACAGCCTGCGCGGCGAGCGGGTGTCGGCGGCGCTCTGCGCACCGTCCCGTACGGCCCTTCCCGCAGGCGGCCGGACGCTCTGGTTCGACCGCGGGGACAACCGCCCGCAGGGCGGCCCCGGCGCGGACTTCGCCTCCGGGCACTACAAGGGCCAGTGCCTGACCACCGAGTACGCGGCGGGCATCGCCTTCACCACCCGCGTGGGCTCGCGGCCCTCCCCGGCCGCGCTGCTGTGCCGTCCCCTGCCCGGTCCGGACACGCCCTAGTACGGCGCCCTACGGGCGGCGGGTCGCGGCGGCGGTGAGTGCGGCCAGGACCAGGACCGCCGCGACCAGGAAGGTGAAGCGCATGCCGGCGGCCACGGCGCCGGCATGCGCCGAGGCGATGTCGGCCGTCCCCGACCCGCGGGCGAACACGGCGCCCATGACGGACGCGCCGGTGACGAGTCCGAGATTGCGCGAGAGGTTGAGCATGCCGGACACGACGCCCCGCCGGTCGGGTCCTGCATCCGCCATCACGGCGGTGTTGTTGGCCGTCTGGAACACTGCGTAGCCCGCGGTCACGACCGCGAGAGGGGTGACGTAACCGAGCACACCGGTCGACGCCGGGGCCACGGCCAGGGTGAGGGAGCCCGCCGCCATCACGAGGAGCCCGAGCAGGGTCGTGCGCCGTGCGCCGAACCGGTCCGCGAGCCGGCCGGCCGGCACCCCGGTCACCGCCGCCACCAGCGGCCCGGCCGACAGGACGAGTCCGGCAGCGCCCCCGTCGAGCCCGAGCGCGCGGGAGAGGTAGAAGGGACCGACCACCAGCGTCGCCATCATCACCGTGGACACGAGCGCGCTCGAGGCGAGGCCGGCGCCGATCGCCGGATCACGCAACAGCGCCCGTTGGACCAGGGGCGACGCCACCCGCGCCTCGGCGCGTACGAAGAGGGCGACCCCGACGGCGGCGGCCAGCAGCAGCGCCGCGTTGAGCGCGCCGAACCGGCCGCGGCCGAGGGTCATGGCGAGCGCGTAGGCGGCAAGCGTCAGCGCGAGCAGCAGCGTGCCCACGTGGTCGAAGCGGGCGCGGTCGGCCCCGGCGGGCCTGTGGCGGCCGACGGGCAGATGGCGGTGGGCCAGCAGGAACGCCACGATGCCCAGCGGGACGTTGACGAGGAAGAGCGCCCGCCATCCGAACCCGGCGAGCAGGGCCCCGCCCAGTGACGGACCGAGCGCGGTGCCCACGGCGGACATCGTGGCGAGCAGCCCCATGGCACTGCCCGTCCGTTCCTCGGGGACGGTCTCACCGACGAAAGCCATGGTGAGCGCCATCATGACGGCGGCTCCCACACCCTGCGCCGCCCGGGCCCCGACCAGCAGCCAGAGGGCGGGCGCGGCGGCGCACAGTACCGAGGATGCGGTGAACAGGGAGATCCCGGCCAGGAGCAGCCGTCGCCGGCCGACGAGGTCACCGAGCCGCCCCACGCCGACGACCAGGGTGGTGATGGCGAGGAGATAGGCGAGGACGATCCACTGGACCGCCTGGAACGATGCCGAGAACGCCTGCGCCAGGGCCGGCAGGCCGACGTGGGCGATGCCGGTGCCGAGCGAGGACAGCAGGACGGAGAGGGAGAGGCCGGCGAGCGCCCAGCGGACCGCGTGAGGGGTCCCGGTCTTCCCGGCGCCCGTCCCTGTGCCCGTCCCGGCTCCGGCCTGCCCGGCTCCGCTCCCGGCCTCGGCGCTGCCACTCGTTCTGGAATCACTGTGCGGGGTCATGCCGGGAGGGTGCGCGGAGCAGGGGCCGGGCGGCAAACCTTGTTGCCGATTCCGGGACGCCCGAGTGGAATGGCCGTATGGACGACAAGCAGGCCCCGCAGCCATCTCCGCACCAGGCGGTCCTCGACGAGGTCGCCCCCCGGCTCAGGCGGCTGCGCGCCCGGCGCGGCCTCACCCTGGCCGCCCTCTCCGAGACCACCGGAATCTCGAAGAGCACCCTGTCCCGGCTGGAGTCCGGGCAGCGCCGCCCCAGCCTGGAACTGCTGCTGCCGCTCGCGGCCGCGTACCAGGTTCCCCTCGACGACCTGGTGGGCGCCCCCGAGGTGGGCGATCCCCGGGTGCGACTGACCCCCCGCACCCTGCCGAACGGCGGCACGGCCGTACCGCTGACCCGGGGCCCCGGGCCCCTCCAGGCGTACAAGATGCTCATCCCCGACCGGGGCGGCGAGCCGGACCCGCGGACGCACGAGGGCTACGAG
Organism: Streptomyces sp. NBC_01232; assembly: GCF_035989885.1. Lineage (GTDB taxonomy): Bacteria > Actinomycetota > Actinomycetes > Streptomycetales > Streptomycetaceae > Streptomyces. The sequence continues at coordinate 942,899 of NZ_CP108518.1, read as the reverse complement.
TGGCTGTACGTACTGGAGGGCCGGCTGCGCCTCGTCCTCGCCGAACACGACCTGGTCCTCGGCCCCGGCGAGGCCGCCGAGTTCGACACCCGGCTGCCCCACTGGTTCACCAGCGCGGACGGGAGGCCCGTCGAGATCCTCAGCCTCTTCGGACGGCAGGGGGAGCGCATGCACGTCCGGGCGAAGCCCCGCGCGTGACGGCGGAACACGCGCACGGCCCGGAGTGATTTGGCATCCGATACGCCAAGTGGGATGAATCAAGCCGCAAATCGCTCTAGGGTGCGCCCGTAGGCATGGTTCCGGACTGCTGTTCGGTGGTTTTCGGCCATGACTCGCCCGGCCGCACCCTACGGCCGTACCGCACACCGAACTGGGGGATTCATGCGTAGATTCCGAGGGCCGGCGGCTGCTCTCGCCCTGTCCCTGGCAGGAACCGGCGCGGGGGTGGGCCTCGGCCTCGTCCCGCAGGCGGCGGCGGTCACCCCGCCCGTCGCGTTCACCGCCGACGCGCTGTCCACCTGGCAGCCCAACGGCGTCGTCTGGGCGCTCGCCGAGGCGGGCGGCCAGGTCTTCGCAGGCGGCACCTTCTCCACCGTGCGCCCGCCCGCCGGAGGCTCCGGAAGCGAGCAGTCGGCCGTGAACTTCGTGGCGCTCGACGCCGCGACCGGCGCCCCGACCTCCTGCGAACTGTCCTTCACCGTCGGCTCCGGCACCGCCACGGTCCGCGCGCTCGCCCTCTCTCCGGACAAGTCGACGCTCTACGCCGGCGGCTACTTCGGCGCCGTCAACGGCACCGCCGTCTCCAGCATCGCCGCCATCGACGTGGCGAGCTGCACCGTGAAGCAGGGCTTCCGCCCGGCCTTCGCGGCCACCGTCCGCGCCCTCGCCGTCACCGGTGACACCGTCTATGCGGGCGGCGACTTCCTCAGCGTCGCCGGCCAGCCCCGCCAGCGCTTCGCCGCAGTCGGCGCGGCCGACGGGGCGCTGAAGCCCTTCACCGCCGACGCCGACGAACCCGGGCGCGCCGTCGAGGTCACCCCGGACGGCAACAACGTGGTGCTCGGCGGGGACTTCTTCACCGTCAACGGCACGAACACGCACGCCCTGGCCGTCGTCGACGCGACGAGCGGTGCGCTCACCAAGTCGTACGCCGGTTTCATCGAGACCAACTCCGTTGTCAAGGACATAGCCACCGACGCGACCGGCTTCTACACCGCCAACGAGGGCACGGGCGGCGGCGTCTTCGACGGCCGGATCGCGCTGAACCTGCCCGACTTCGGCCAGCGCTGGCGCGACACCTGCCTCGGCGCCACCCAGGCCGTGCTGCCGCACCAGAACGTGCTCTACAGCGCCTCGCACGCGCACGACTGCTCCAGCGTCGGTGAATTCCCCGACGGCCAGCGCCACCACCTGCTCGCCCAGCCCACCAGTGGCACCGGCAAGCTCGGCTGGGCCCCCGACACCAACGACGGCATCGGCGAGGGCATCGGGCCGCGCGTGATGACGGTCGGGTCCAAGGGCGGCGTCCAGTACCTGTGGGTCGGCGGGGAGTTCACCACCGTCAACGGAGCGGCGCAGCAGAGCCTGACGCGCTTCGCCTCCACCGGGGACACCGGCGCGCCCACCGTGCCCGTGGCCAGCGCGGTCAGTTTCAAGCCGGGCGAGGTCCAGGTGCGCTGGCGCACCAGCCTCGACCTCGACGACAGCGCGCTGACCTACCGGATCCACCGGAACGGCGCGGCCACGCCGATCGCCACGGTCGCCGCCGACTCGCTCTTCTTCAAGCGGCCGCAGGCCTCCTGGACCGACACCACCGCCGCGGCGGGCCAGACGTACACCTACCGGGTGACGGCCACGGACGCGGCCGGCAACACCAGCGCCCTGTCCGCCACGGCGAGCGTGACCGTCCCCACCTCGGCGGAGGGCTACCCGAGCCGGGTCCGGACCGACGGGGCCGACCTGTACTGGCGCTACGACGAATCGGCCCTGCCCTTCGTCGCCGACTCCTCCGCCGGCGGCAACCAGAGCGGCGTGCACAACAACGCCCCCGCCCTGAGGCAGACGCCCGGCGCGGTCTCCGGGGCGAGCACGGCGATCGGATTCAACGGCTCCAACACCCACGTGTACGCGGACAAGCGGCAGGCGATCGGCAGCACCTACAGCGTCGAGACCTGGTTCAGGACGAACACCACCCGCGGCGGCAAGCTCGTCGGCTTCGGGAACAGCCAGGGCGGCACCAGCAACCAGTACGACAAGCACGTCTACATGACCAATGACGGCCGGCTGGTGTACGGCGTGTACACCGGAGCCACCCGCACCATCACCACCCCGGGTGCCTACAACGACAACCAGTGGCACCACGTCGTCGCCACCCAGGGGCCGGGCGGGATGACCCTCTACGTGGACGGCGCCCAGAAGGGCACGCTGAACGTCACCACGCACGAGAACTACTCCGGCTACTGGCGCACCGGCGGCGACAACCTCACCGCCTGGCCCAACCGCCCGACCAGCGACCACTGGGCGGGACAGCTCGACGAGACGGCCGTCTACCCGACGGTGCTCAGCGCGGCGCAGGTGCAGAACCACTTCACCCTCGCCACCGCCCCGGCCGACTCGGTGGTCCGCGTGACCGCCGCGGAGGACACCTACGCCAACGCCGGGGCACCCGGCACCAACTACGGGACCTCGGGATCGCTCGCGGTGCGCGGCACCTCGTTCTACGCGAGCTACCTGCGCTTCGACCTCCCCGCCGCGCCCGCCGGCACGGTCCTGAAGTCGGCGGCGCTCAGCGTGAAGACGAGCACGATGAGCGGCGCCGGCACGACGGACACCGTCTCGGTCGTCCCGGTCACCGGCTCGTGGAGCGAGGGCGGGACGACGTACAACAACCGCCCCGCACTGGGTGGCCCGGCGCTCGGCGCCTTCGCCGGGATCCCGGACGGCTCGGCGGTGCACACCACCGGGCTGACCACCGCGACCGTCGCGGCGGCGCTGGGCGGCAGCTACGGCCTGGGCCTGAGCAGCACAGGCACGGACGCCCTGTGGCTGTGGTCCTCCGAGGCTCAGGCCAACGAGGGGACACCGGAGCTGACGCTCACCTTCGGTGCGCCGTGACCTGACGGGTCCCTGAGGACGAGGGGGCGCGGACCATGACGGTCCGCGCCCCTTCGCGCACCCGAGTACGTGGCTACCCCACGGCGTACGTGAACATGTACTCGACCGAGGTGTCGCCGTGGCGGTACGTGAAGCCTCCGGAGCCCGTCAGTCCTGCGAGCTCCCCCGTGCCGGAGCCGGGGAGCACCTCGAACCGGCAGACGGTGCCGCCGGCGTCGAAGCTGCCCCGCTCCTCCAGTACGAAGCTGCCCTTGCGGCCGTCGACGCTGCCGGCGACCAGTTCCATGCCGCTGTAGGAGCCGGTGTTCTCCCCGGTGTAGGCGATCGTGTAGTCGCAGGCGGTCTCCGAGGCCTCGATCCCACCGGTGAAGGCGTTGTTGACACGGGCGTGGGCGAGCCGCGGGACGGCGGTCGCGGCGGCCGGTTCGGCCGCGGAGCCGACGGGGCTCTCCTCCCAGTTGGCGAAGGTGAAGCGGCCACCGGTCTCTACGGGCGTGGGCATGACTGTCCTCTCGGCCGGCCGGACGGTCCATCCGTCCGGAGTGCCCCCAGGCTGGCAGCCGTACCTGACACCTTCTGTCAGGTACGGGCGACAATGGCGCCATGCGCGCCGACCGGCTCCTCTCCCTGCTCCTGCTGCTGCAGAACCGCGGCCGGATGACCGCGTCCCGGCTCGCCGCCGAGCTGGAGGTGTCGGTACGCACGATCCACCGCGACATCGACGCCCTCGGGGCGTCGGGCGTTCCCGTCCTCGCCGACCGCGGACCGGCCGGCGGATACCGGCTGGCCGAGGGCTACCGCACGCGCCTCACCGGCCTCACCGACACCCAGGCGGACTCCCTCTTCCTCGCCGGCGCCCCCACGGCCGCGCAGGAGCTCGGCCTCGGCGCCGACCTGGCCACCGCCCAGCTCAAACTGCAGGCCGCGCTGCCGGCCGCACTCGCCGAGCGGGCCCGCAGGATCCAGGGCCGATTCCACCTCGACGCCCCCGCCTGGTTCCGGGACGCCGACCCCGTCCCCCATCTCGCCCAGATCGCCCGGGCCGTCTGGGACCAGCACGTCCTGCGCACCCACTACCGCCGCTGGCGCGGCGAGGTACGGCGCGAACTGCACCCCCTCGGCCTCGTCCTCAAGGGCGGCATCTGGTACCTCGTCGCCGACGTCGACGGCGCCGTACGGACCTACCGGGTCTCCCGGTTCCTGACCGTGGACACCGCGGCGGAGCGCTTCGAACGGCCCGCCGGATTCGAACTGGCCGCGTACTGGCAGGAGTCCACCAGCCGGCTGGATGCCGTACTCCACCAGCAGACCGCCGAACTGCGGCTGTCACCGCGCGGGCAGCTGATGCTGCCGATGCAGTTCGGGGCGGCGGGCACCCGGGCGCTGGCCGAAGCAGACCCGCCCGACGCCGACGGCTGGGTCCGGCTGCGCCTCGGCGTCGAGTCCCCGGCCGTCGCCGTCGGCGACCTGCTCCGCCTGGGCACGGAGGCCGAGGTGCTCGGCCCGCCCGAACTGCGCCGCGCCCTCGCGGAGACGGTGACAGCCCTGGCCCGGCGCTACGCGTGAGGCATGCGCCGCCCGCGTCCCTCGTAGGGTGGGCGGATGGAGATCGAGCTGCGCGAGACGAACGACGACGACCTGGCCGTGTTCTGGGAGCAGCTGACGCACCCGGAGCTCCGGCGGATGGCGGCGCTCACCAGGAAGTACCACCACGACCGGGGCCATTTCGACGCGCACTGGGCGAAGGTGCGCAACGACCCCGCCGTGACCCTGCGCACGGTGCTCGCCGACCGGGTCGTCGTCGGTCACGCCGCCGTGTTCGGGCCGCCCGGGGAGCGCGAGGTGACGTACGTGATCGGCCCCGGGCACTGGGGACGGGGGATCGCCACCCGGGCGCTGGCCGAGCTGATCCGGCTGGAGGACACCCGGCCCCTGCACGCCGGGGCGGTCTCCGACAACGCGGGCTCGATCCGGGTGCTGGAGAAGTGCGGGTTCGTCCTCACCGGCCGCACCCGCGACTACGCCAGGGCCCGCGGCGAAGAGGTGGACGTCGTCCTGCTCACCCTGCACTGAGCGGACGCCCGCCCGGTCCGCCCGGTCCGCACGACCCGCCCTGCCCGCCCGGTGCTGCCGGCCGGCCCGAAGGTTCCACCTCCAGGAAGCGGCGCCGCCGAGGGCCCCGGTACAGCAGGCAGACCCAGCCCAGCCCTTCCAGTACCGCCGCGCAGGCCGTCAGCCGCTCCTGCTCCGCACCGGCCGCGCCACCGCCCGCAGGGCCGAGCCAGGTCACCTCCGCCCGCCCGGGCTCCGCCCCGGCTGCCACGCGGTATCCCGTCCGTGTGCGCCGCCCCTCCCCGTCCAGCGCCGACGGCGCGATCCCGGCCGCCTCCAGTACGAGGGCCACCGCGCGCGGAACCTGCCGTACCTCCCACGGCGCGGGAACCGCCTCGCCCGCCGGGCCGTTGACCAGACGGCGGATCTGCAGCAGCCCCTCGTAGGCGGTGCGCAGTTCTGCCTCGCGCCCGCCGGGCGGCTCGGCCGGGCCGTCGCCGGTAGCGGGCTCGAATCCCTGCCCGGGTACCGCCATCACTCACCACCTGCCCCGCCGTCTGAGTACCTCACGCCCAACGGCCTGAGTATCCACCCCGATTCCCCGGAGCCGCTCCGCTGGTCGAATGGGGACATGACTTCAGACGCCCCGAGCAGCGTGGCTCCCCGCCCGCGCCTGCAGCACGTGACCACCGCCGGCTCGGCCCTGGCCGTGGCCCTGGTCCCGCTCGTCGTCGGCGTCCTGTTCGCGAAGGCCATGGCCGCCGACCCGATGACCCCGGTCAATGCCCTGATCGCGGGCGGCGGCCAGCGGGCGGCGCTGCCGCGGGGCGAGTGGAAGCGGCGCGGGCACAACACCGTGCGCAGGCTGCGCACCGCGCAGCGGACCACCGCGCGGCGCTGCGCCCGTGCCTGCGGCCGCCGCCCCTGAGGCTCCGAGCCCACGCCCCGGCCCTGCTGCCCCCGTCCCGCCCCGCTCCGCCCCCGGCGGGCGTCAGGAGGTGGCGGCCAGCGGCTCCTGGAGTTCGGTGACCCACTGCTCCGGGTCCTCGGGGCAGGCCAGGCTCAGCTCGCGCGCGTACCCGGCCGAGCGGTGACCGTGCGCGTCGATCCACCGCGCCAGGGCCTGCGCCGTGGGCAGGACCCCGTCCATCGGGCCCCGGTGCACCACGGTCGCGGCCCGCTCCACCGCGGGCAGCGCGACGATGCGTATCCCACCCCCGAGGTCCTCGGCGCGGACCGAGGACGCCACCGGCAGTCCGGCGTGGACGAGGACGGCCGCTGCGGACTCCGTACCGGGCGCGTCCTCGTAGTAGGCGGTGCCGGGACCGGTCGGGACGACCCCGGCCGCCTCGACGCGGCGGCACAGCTCGTCGAAGAGCGGGCCGATGGCGGGGCCGATGTCCTGCGGTTCGTAACTCGCGGCCGTAGCGGTCAGCTCGGCGAGCCGGACGGGCGGAAGGCTCTTCACGACGATGTCGTCGACGGGCATGGTTCCCTCGCTCTCGATGATCCGGAGCCTTGCCTCGACCTGGACGAGCCGGGCCGCCGCGGCGGCCATGGCGGTCTCCAGCTCCGCCTGCCGCAGTCGCAGCATGCCGCGCAGCTCCTCCGCGCCCACCCGCTCGTCGAGGATCGACCCCACCTGGTCGAGGGTGAAGCCGAGTTCCTTGAGCGCGATGACACGGTTGAGGCGGGCGAGCTGCCCGGCCTCGTAGGAGCGGTAGCCCGTGAACGGGTCGACACGGGCCGGGCGCAGCAGTCCGAGGGCGTCGTAGTGACGCAGCATGCGGACCGACACCCGGCCGTGCTTGGCGAAGTCTCCGATGGTGAACATGATGCGCTCCACTACAAGGTCTGACACAGGGAGAGGGTCAAGCGTCTCACCGGGTACGGACGCGGTGGTCAGTGACCGTACTGCCGCAGGCACAGGTCGACGATGGACGGCGGTACCGCGCCCTCCGCGACCGCGCACAGCTGGTCCAGGCGGGGAGGGGGCGCCGGCCGCCGACGCGGATGGGCCGTGGCCGGTCCGGGCAGCCGCTTGCGCCGGGGCAGGGGCGCCGCCTTCGCGGGGGCCCGCTCCCGCGAAGGCTCGCGCTCCGGGGCGGACTTCGGGGGCGGCTTCGGGCCCGGGGTCGGGTTCGCGGGGGGTCTCTCGGCCTGGGGCAGCGCCCCCAGCGGCAGGGCCGGGGGAGCCGGGACCTCGGACGCCTCGGCGGGCGGTACGGATCCCCGTACGGGAGCCGGATCCGCATCCTGTGGTCCGACGGAGACGCAGCCGGTGCTCGCGAGGAGCACGACGAGGGAGAGGGGCACGGCCCGGCGTAACTGCATCCGACCACCTTGCCGTACCGCCGGCCCGGCCCGGCTCCGCCCTCACGCCTGTGGGTGACAACGGCCGGGGTGACGGCGGCTTCGGCAGCAAGCGGCCGGGCGGCAAGGCCGGGGCCTGTGGGAAGGGCAGGGCCCTGTGGGAAGGGCAGGGCCCTGTGGGAAATTGGAACGGCAGTACGGGTGAAGGGGGAGGCGCGACCCCCCGGCTCCCCGTGCCGTGGTGTCCTGCCCGCCGATCGCCCGTACGGAGAACCGATCCATGACCTCAGCCGCCGCGCCCGGCAGCCATCCCGCGCCGCCCCCCGAGTCCGGCCCGCCCGGGGAGCCGAAGTCCACGGCCCGGCCGGGAGCCGCATTCCCGCCCTCAGCCGGCTCCCCACCGGGAGACGGGACCGCTCCGTGGAAGGGCTGGGCGGCCGTCTGCGCCGTCTCGCTCGGAATCTTCTGCCTGATCACCTCCGAGCTGCTGCCCGTCGGGCTGCTCACCCCCGTCGGGACCGACCTCGGCGTGTCCGACGGGACCGCCGGCCTGATGGTCACCGCACCCGGGCTGGTCGCCGGTTTCTGTGCGCCGCTGGTCACCGTCGGCGCCGGCCGGCTCGACCGTCGGCTCGTCCTGTGCGTGCTCATCGCCCTGATGGTCGCCGCCAACCTGGCCGCCGCCCTCGCCCCCGGCTTCGCCGTCGTCCTGGCGGCCCGGCTGCTCGTCGGAGTCAGCGTCGGCGGGTTCTGGGCCATCGCGGGCGGACTCGCCGTACGCCTCGTGCCCGAGCGCCACGTCGGCCGGGCGACCGCGCTCGTCTTCGGCGGTGTGCCCACCGCCTCCGTGCTCGGCGTCCCCGCCGGCACCCTGCTCGGCGAAGTCATCGGCTGGCGCGCCGCCTTCGCGGCGGTCGGCGGCCTCGGCCTGGTCACCCTGACCGCCCTCCTCCTGCTGCTCCCCCCGCTGCCGCCGACCCGGCACGTCGCCTTCCCCGAACTCCCCGCCCTGCTCCGCGAGAACCGCGCCGTGCGGGCCGGGGTCGTCGTCACCTTCCTCGTGGTGACCGGGCAGTTCGCCGCCTACACCTTCGTCCGACCGATCCTGCAGGACGTCTCCGGCATCGACGCCGGCTGTGTCAGCACCCTGCTGCTCGGCTACGGCGTCGCGGGGGTCGCCGGCAACTTCCTGGCGGGGGCGCGAGACGCGTACCGCACCCTGCTCGTCGTCAGCTCCTCCCTCGCCGTGATCCTCGCGCTGATCGCCGTCCTGCCGGGACCCGTCGCCGGGACCGTACTGCTGCTGGCCTGGGGACTCGTCTACGGAGGGGTCTCGGTGAGCGTGCAGGGCTGGATGATCAAGGCGGCCCCGGAGGCGCCCGAGGCCGCTTCCTCGCTGATGGTGGCGATGTTCAACTTCGCCATAGCGGCAGGTGCGCTGGGTGGCGGTCTCGCGGTCGACGGCATCTCCGCCCCCGCCGCCCCGCTCGGCGGAGCCGCCCTCATGCTCGCGGCCGCCGGTACCGTCTGGGCCACGGCGATCCGCCGCAAACCCGGCACTCCCGGCTGACCGGTGGGGCGCGGCGGGAGGGACCGCTCACGCCGCGCCCGACAGTTCGGATGGATGGGGCCGGATCGGACATCCGGCTTGACCCGGCGCCCGCCGGAGGGCGAGAGTGCGCCGATCGAGGACCACTGCACCAGCCGCACTTCGGAGATACGCCAGATGTCCATGTCCGTTCGCTCGTCGGCCGCCCCGGCCGCACCCGGTGGTTCTCCCGTACGCGGCACGCCCGCCACGCCCGCCACGCCCGCCACTCCCGGCACGCCCGCCGCCCGGCGGCACGGAGCCTGACAGGCCGGACGGGGGCCGGCGCCGCACCGCCGCGTCGGTCCCCGTCCCCGCCGGGAGACCACCATGTCCCAGGACCCTGATGAGAGCGGGATCGTCCCCGACGACCACCTGCTCGTACGCCCGTACGTCGCCCCCTCGGGCCGACCGTCCCCGTCGGCGGCGGCGCCGCCCGCATGGCCGCAGGCCGGCCCGCTGGCCTTCCCCGGCCCGGCGCGCGGCCCGTACCCCGGCGACGTTCCCGATGCCGCTCCCGTTCCCGTTCCCGCTGCCGTCCCTGTTCCGGCCCCCGCCGCTGCCCCCGCCCACGCTGCCGGCCGCAGCAGGCTTCCGCTCGCCGTCCTCAGCCTGCTGGCGCTCGCCGCGGCGGGCGCCCTGGTGCTCTGGCTGAGCGGCCCCGACCCGGAGCCGCCCCGGGCCGGGGCGCCCGCCGAGCTGTCCGTCCCGGTGCTCCCGGACCGCGGCCCGGATTCCGGCGCCGATGCCGACGTACCCCGTCCCACCGCGTCCGTACGGTCCGGTGCGCCCACGGCCTCGCCCAGCGCCTCGGCCACCGGCCGGGGCCCGCAGGAGCCGCCCTCGCCGAGCGCTGCGGCCCCGGGCCCGTCCGGCTCCTCCGGAACGCTGCGGATGGGGGATCGCGGGCCCGAGGTGCGCGCCCTGCAGGAGCTGCTCCACGGGCAGGGGTTCACGTACGTCTCCGTCACCGGCGTCTTCGACGGGCAGACCAAGCGGGGCGTCAGCCAGCTGCAGCGCGACCGCTCCATCAAGGGCGACCCCAACGGCGTCTACGGCCCGGCCACCCAGGCCGCGATGCGGTGACCGTCCGCCGTGCCCGGCGGCTGCGCGGGCCGATGGGACCCCACCAGAGTTGAACGCGTTCAGTTCTTCTGTCAGGCTACGGAGCGGCCGCAGGAGCGGGCGATGCCGAAAGGCTCGTTCCTGGGGGATCTGCACCTGCGCCCACGGGGGTTTCATGTCCGTCCCGGTCCCACCGCCCGGCCCGCCGCTGCCCCCGCACCCCCGGCCGGTGCCGGCGCCACGTCCTGCGCCCGTGCCGGACGAGCACAGCGTGGCGAAGGCCTTCGCGTTCTCCTGCCTCGGCGCAGTCGCCGGCACGCTGGTGCTCCTCTGGCTGCTGTGCCTCTGGTACTGGCCATGAGCCCCGGACCGGACGGCGGCGGGACCTGATCAGCGGCCGCCCGAGACGCGCAGCACGGTGCCCGTCGTGTACGAGGCGTCCGCGGACAGCAGCCAGGCGATCGCCCCGGCGATCTCCTCGGGCCGGCCCGGCCGGCCGAGCGGGATGCCGGCCGCGGCGCGCGCCGGACGGTCGGGATCGCCCATCGCCGCGTGCATGTCGGTCTCGATGATGCCCGGCGCCACGGCGTTGACCCGGATCCCGTCCGGGCCGAGTTCCTTGGCGAGCCCCACCGTGAGCGCGTCGGTGGCGGCCTTGGTCGCCGCATAGTGCACGTACTCACCGGGGCTGCCGAGGGTGGCGGCCGCGGAGGAGACGTTCACGATCGCCCCGCCCCCGCCCGCCGCCATGTCCCGGGCGGCCCGGCGGCAGCACAGCAGGTACCCGAGGAGGTTCACCTCCACGACGCGCCGCAGATCCTCCGTACGCGCATCGGCGAGCCGGCCCAGCGGGCCGGTCACCCCGGCGTTGTTGACCAGGCCGGTCACCCCGCCGAGTTCGGCGCCCGCGATGTCGAAGAGCCGCTCGACGGCGCACTCCTCGGAGACGTCGCCGCGCACGGTCACACAGCGGGCCCCGGTGGACCGCACGCGCCGGGCGACGGCCTCCGCCGCCCCCGCGTCGCGGGTGTATCCGAGCGCCACATCGTGTCCGTCGGTGGCCAGTCGCAGACAGGTCGCCGCCCCGATGCCTCTGCTGCCACCGGTGACGACGGTGACGGGACGAGGGGACATGGGGCCTCCTGCGTGACGGCGGGTCGGGGCGGCAGGCTAACACCGCGATAATCGCTGGACCAGCGGAAATGGCGGGAAGCAGAGTGGAGTTCACCGACGCGGCGCACCACCGGGCGCGCGTCGCCCGCGATGCGTCGGCCGTCACACGTCGTCCGCCGTCCGTGTCCCCGAGGAAAGCTGGAGCCGCCCCATGTCGACCCTGCGAGTCACCGCCGAAGAGCTGACCGTCCACGAACATCCGAACGCCGACGCGCTGGAACTGGCCCAAGTGGGTCTCTACCGTGCCGTGATCGCCAAGGGTGCCTACCGCACCGGCGAGTTCGCGGTCTACATCCCCGAACAGGCCGTGCTGCCCGCAGATCTGATCGAGGAGCTCGGTCTCACCGGGCGGCTCGCCGGCGGCTCCGCCGACCGGGTCAAGGCGGTCCGGCTGCGCGGCGAACTCTCGCAGGGCCTGGTCTGCAGGCCGCGCGCGCTCAGCGACGTCGACCTGGCCCAAGCGGCCAAGGAGGAAACGGACTTCGCCGAGCTGCTGGGCATCACCAAATGGGCCCCGCCCATACCCACGACCATGAACGGCGACGTCGAAGCCGCCGCCGACCTGATGCCGTGGGTCGACATCGAGAACCTCCAGCGCTACCCGCACATCTTCGAGCCCGGCGAGCCCGTCGTCCTCACCGAAAAGCTGCACGGCACCGCCTGCCTGTTCACGTACGTGGCCGAGGGAGAGCGGTCCTTCGTCTCCTCCAAGGGGTTCGGTTCGAAGGGACTGGCGCTCAAGGAGGACGAGCGCAACCTCTACTGGCGGGCCGTGCGCGGCCATGACGTACCCGCCGTCGCGGCGGCCCTGGCCGAACGTCTCGGCGCGACCCGGGTCGGGATCTTCGGCGAGGTGTACGGCAAGGGCGTCCAGGACCTCTCGTACGGGACCGACGTACGCACCGCCGACGCGCCGCCCGGATACGCCGTCTTCGACGTGTCCGCCGAGATCGACGGCCAGGTGCGCTGGCTGGACCCGGCCGCCGTACTGACGGAAGGTGAGCTCCCGCTGGTGCCACGGCTGTACGAGGGCCCGTACGACCTCGACACGGTGCTGGAGCTGGCGAGCGGCCGCGAGACGGTCTCCGGGAAGGCCGTGCACCTGCGCGAGGGCGTCGTCATCCGGTCGTCGGCGGAGCGCTACAGCCCGGTCGTGGGCGGCCGCGCCATAGCCAAGGCCGTCAGCCCGGCCTACCTGACCCGCAAGGGCGGCACCGAGTACGAGTGACCGGCCCGCCCGGTGCCGCACCGTGCCGCGCCGCGCCGCGCCCGCCCCGCCTCGTGGGGCGGGCGCTTCGTGCATGGTGGGATGAAGCGGGGGGCGGATCCACCAGCACACGGAGAGGTCGGTCAGATGTCCCAGCCGGGCGGCAGCACTCAGGAAACCATGCGGGCAATGGCGTACGAGACCTACGGCGGGACGGAGGTGCTCTCCGATACCCGGCTGCCGATGCCCAAGCTCGGACCCGGTGAGGTCCTCGTCAGGGTCAAGTGCGCCTCCGTCAATCCCGTCGACTGGAAGATCATGGCGGGCGGGCTCGATCCCCTCATGGACATCGTCTACCCGGTGGTCCCGGGCTGGGACGTGTCCGGCACCGTCGAGCGCGTCGGCATCGACACCCCCGAGTACGCCGAGGGCGACGAGGTCATCGCGTACGCCCGCAAGGACTACGTGCACGGCGGGACCTTCGCGGAGTTCGTCACCGTGCCCGTACGCGCCCTCGCGCACAAGCCCACCTCGCTCAACTGGGCCGAGGCCGCCGGACTCCCGCTCGCCGGGCTCACCGCCTACCAGCTGCTCACCCGCCTCGGCACGGGCAAGGACGACACCGTCCTCATCCACGGAGCGGCGGGCGGTGTCGGCTCCTTCGGCGTGCAGATCGCCCGCGCACTGGGCGCCCGCGTCATCGGCACCGCCTCGCCCCGCAACCACGACCGGGTGCGCGAACTCGGCGCCGAACCCATCGAGTACGGGGACGGCCTCGCCGAGCGCGTACGGGCCCTGGTACCCGATGGCCCCACGGTCGTCGCGGACTTCGTCGGAGGCGTCGGCGCCGTCACCCGGGAGGTGCTGCACGACGACGGGCGGCACGCCTCCATCGCCGATCCCAGTGTGCTCGGGGCGGGCGGTGAGTGGATGTGGGTCCGCCCGGTCGGCAGCGACCTGGCCGAACTGGGCAGGCTCGCCGACAGCGGGCAGCTGAAGGTTCCGGTCGCCACCACCTTCCCGCTGGGCGAGCTGGCGGCCGCCTTCGAACTGAGCCAGGGCGGACACACCGCGGGAAAGATCATCATCGAGATCTGATCCCGGCCGCTCAGGCCAGGTCCGGCACCTCGCCGCCGGCCGCCCAGGAGACCTCGACCCCCGGCAGGCCCGACCGCCAGGGGCCGGCCAGGGCGGTCAGGCGGGCCGCGTCCGGCGGGGCGGCGCCGAGGCCGATCGCGTAGCGGGCCAGGGCCGGGCCGGACTCGTATGGGCGGGGCCACGCGTGCACGTCCGCGACTCCCGCCTCCTCCAGCGCACCGAGCAGGGCCCGCAGCCGCCCGCGCACCCGGCCCAGGGTCTCCTGGAACTCCCCCTCGGAAGAGCTCCGTACGGTCACCACCGCCCAGGCTGCGTGACGGCGGTGCAGGGGCGGCGGCCCCGGCGCCCAGCCGCCCGAGGGGCCGGCCTCCAGCAGCTCCCAGGCCGCGTACAGCTCCTGGACCAGCAGGTCGCGCAGGCCCGGCCCCACCTGGGCCGTGCAACTGCGCACCGGCTCCGACGGAGTGAGGACCGTGACCGGATCCGGCCCGCCCGCCGGTCCCGAGACCACCGCGGACACGGCCGCCGTCGGAAGGGAATCGGCGGACAGGGCCGCCGTCGGCAGCGGATCCGTAGACAGCGACACCGGCTCGCGCCAGTCCCAGGCGGCCCACCTGCCGAAGAATTCGCGCAGCAGCGCATCGGGGGGCAGCGCCCCGGCCTCCCGGACCGTGCGCGCCGCGAGGACCGACCAGGCCAGCCCGGGCAGCCCGCCGAAGGGCGCCGCGTCCAGCCCCCGGGCCCGCGCCCACGCCTTCACCTGCCGCGCCAGGCCGGCAAACGCGGCCGATTCCGCGCCGACCCGCTCCCGTACGGCATCGGCGTCGCCGACCGCGCTCAGTGCGATCGCGGCCGCCTCGCCCAGTTCGGCCCGCCGTGCCACCGCGTGCGCCGGGTCCAGGCCGCCCGTGGCCACCACCACCAGATCCACCGGGAGCGCACCGACGCGGAAGCGCAGGCCCGGCACCCGGGCTCCCGTCACCTCGCGCAGCGGCCCCGACTCGGGCAGGGCCGCCGCCAGCCGGTCCCGTACGAGGGCGAGGCCGGCCGGGCCCGGCAGGGCCGCCACCAGGTCCAGGTCGGCCTCCGGCAGCGCGCAGCCCATACGGCGGGACCCGGCCAGGTGCACCTGCGCGTCGCCCAGAGCGGCCCTGATGCGTGCGAAGACGGCCTCGGCGGCCTCGTCCCGGCCGACGGGCGCGTCCGCGGGCCGGGACGAGGGCTCCGCCGCAGGCGCAGACTCGGGCCCGGACTCGGGCCCGGACTCAGGCTCAGGCCCGGACTCGGGCTCCCAGCGGACCTCGCCCGTCCCCAGCGCCACCGTCGCCCGGACCCGCATCGGACCGTCCCCGCGCCGCGAGAGCACGGCCAGCTCCCCGACCCGCGCGGCCACCGGGCCGCCGACCCGCGCCGTGAAGTCCGCGACCGCCCGCTGGGGGTCCTGGCTGCGGCCCAGCGTCAGGTGCGGGGTGTAGCCGTTCTGTTCGGCCGTACGCCCCCGGCAGCCCGGGAAGCGCTCCGCCAGGGCGCGCCGGAGCTCCTGCCACGGCGCCTCACCGTCGGCGGCCGGGTCCAGCCACACGGTGGCGTCCTCGCGGTGCCCGAAACTGTGCACGCCCTCCAGCCGTGCGGCGAACGGCCCGGTCGCGGCGGCCACCTCCGCCAGCAGCGGCAGGGCCTCGGCGAAGGAGGACTCCGGCACGAACCCGAAGAGCAGGTTCACGTGCGCGGGCCAGCGCCCGGCCTGCGGATCGTGCGCGCGGCGCAGCTCCCGTACCGCCCCGGGCAGGTGTGGCGGCAGCCACGCCACCGCGGTCCGGGCCGTCGCCGGTACGTCGAGACGCGCGGGCCCGCCGTCCCGCGCACCGAACTCCAGCGTGGCCTCCACCCCGTAGTGGTCGGAGATGAACAGCACCTCCGCGAAGGCTTCTTGGGACGCCTCCGGGGCACCGACCGGCGCCGCGGGCGGGACCGGTGAGTCACCGCGCAGCGCGGCCCGGGTCACCCGCGCCGCCGTGGACCGCAGCAGGATCCGGTCCAGCCGGGACGCCCGCCCCGACAGCGATCCCACCGCGGCCAGCGGATTGGCCACCGGGTCGAAGGTCGGCGTGGCGTCCGCGGCCCCGTGCACGTCGCTCCAGGCGTCCCGCATGCCGAGCGCGGCCGCGGGCCCCTCGGCGCCGTGCCGGCCGTCGTTGAAGTCGCCCAGCAGCGCCACGGGGGCTTCGATGCCGCCCAGACCCTCGGCGAGCCGGGCCAGTTCGGCCTCCCGCCGGGTCTCCCCGTTCTCGGTGTGATCGCTCGTCAGGTGGGTGGCGGCGACGACCAGGGAGCCGGCCGCGGTGTCCACCGTCACGGCCGTGACCGCCTTGTGTGGGCGGAGCAGGTGCATCCCCGCCTCCCGTACCGGCAGCCGGCTGAGCACCAGCAGCCCGCACTCGGCGACGTCCCGGCCGCCCGGATCCGTGCCGAGGGTGTACGCCTCCCGCACCCACGGCGCCGCCAGCAGCATGCGGAGCAGCTCGGGCTCGGCCTCCTGCAGCGCGATGACGTCTGCGTCGGCGGCCGCGAGATCGGCCAGCAGCAGCGGCCTGCGCCGGGCGGTGGCGATGCGCGGGGAGTCGTACCGGTCCCAGAGGGTGTTCCAGGTCAGCAACCGCACCGTGGCGGGGGCGGCGTACGACGCCGCGCCCCGGGCCAGGGGCTCGGCGGGGCGCCAGGCGCCGCCGCCCGCCGGGTCCCACACGTGCGGGGTCCGCGCGGTGAAGAACGGGGCCCGCAGCAGCCGCGGATCGCGGACCCGGCCCGCCGCGGTGGCGTCGATCCGGTCCACGCCCGTGGCCCGGTCCCACACCAGCTCGCCGTCGGCCTCGACGAACAGCACCCGGTGCCAGGGGATGTCGCCGCCGGGCACGAAGGAGGGCAACGGGACCCGCTTCGGCGCCGCCCCGCGCTGGAGCAGCCCGAGCACGAACCGTGCCGGATCGAACCGGGAGTCCCAGCGGACCTGGTGGTAGAGCTCCTCGCTGGTACGCATCAGTACTGCCCCCGTTCCGTGCCGGCGGGAGCGGCCGTGAGGCCTCCCGCCGTGTCCTCGATGTCCCCGGCCGCACCGATGTACCACGTACGGTGCGCCTGTCCGGCGTACGGCGGGCTGAACCGGTGCACCTGCGAGGCCAGCACCGGCGGCGGCACCGGATGCGGGCGCACGGCGTTGCGCCGTGCCAGCTCCGTCTCCTCCACCAGCACCACGGCGTGCGTGACGAGCGCGTCGCGGCGCCGCGCCACCGAGCCGGCCAGTCCGCGCTGCTGGTCGGTCAGCGAGGTGGCGTCCCACACCACCGTCCCGCCGCGGGCCAGCGCCGCTTCGAGGAGGTCCAGTCCCTCGCTCAGCACCTCGGTGTTGGACCGCTGGTCCGCACGGGAACCCCGGGCCGTGCGCAGGTCGTCGAGACTGATGTAGGCGTCCACGCCCGGCAGTCCGCGGCCGAAGGTGCTCTTCCCACTGCCCGAGGGCCCGCACAGCTGCACCAGCCGGGGAAACGTTCCCTCGCGCCACTGCCACGTCGCCGCCACCGCCTCCTCCACCACGGATCCGGAAATCCTTCCCTGCGCGAACGCGCGCCGGGCCTCCGCCCAGCAACGGTCGGCGGCGTCCGCGCCCAGCGCGGCGAGAGGCTCCCGCAGCCCGGCGCGCAAGGACTCCAGCGGATCGGCGCCGCCGAGCAGGCCCGCCTCCTCGGCGCACAGGGCGGACCACTCCACGCACTCCCGCGCCTGCGGCTCGTCGGCCAGCGCCCCGGCGAGCGCGTGCAGCACCCCGAGGTCGGCCGCGGCGGCCATCCGGACCAGCCCGGCCCGCCGGTCGGCGTCCGGGAACGGCCGCTGCAGGTACGGGTACAGCCCGAGCAGGTCGGACACCCGCCGGGCGAGCGCCATCCCGGCCGGGCCCGCCGCGAGCCGCGCGGCGACACGGGCCCGCGGCTCGCGGTGGAGCACGGCGGCCAGGACACCGGCCAGCCGGTCCTCCCCGGTCCGCCCCGCCCCGTCGATCCGGGCGGCGACGTCGGCGACCTCGGCCGGGTCGGCGGTATGGGCGGCGTCGGCCCCCACGGCGGCGGCCAGCCCCGCCACATCGGCCTCGGCCCCCGCACGCACCGCCCACAACGGGGCCGCAGGCCCGAGCCCGTTCGGTACCACCTGCGCGAACATCCAGTGCGTACTCGTCTGTACGTGGCCGCCGCGCACCCACTTGGCCAGGCTCCGCCCGAACTCCTCGCGCGTGAAACCGGCCACCGTCCGTACGACGTACCCCTCCTGGCGCGCGGTGTCGAGCTTCAGCCTGCGCAGCGCGCGCTCGTCGAAGGTGCCGCGCCACAGCACGCGCGGGGTGGGCACCCCCAGGCCCCGCAGGAAGCGCACGGTCCGGTCCCAGTCCAGGCACTGGTCCCCGTCCCACACCGAGAAGCCGTAGAACCAGCTGTCGAGATCCTCGTAGGGGATCGAGTGGCGGGCGTACAGATTCTCCCCGCACACCCGCCAGCCGGCCGGGATCCCGGCGCCGATCCGGCCCTGGAGACCCTTGACCCACGCCCGCGAGGGGTGGTGTGCCGAGTCGAGCGACCGTGCGTGCAGGCCGTCCGCGTACAGGGTGGTGTTCTCCCCGTCGAGCTTCTCCGTCACCACGACCTCACGCCCGGCCAGTCCTGCCAGCGCCGTCGGCCCGACGGCCCGCAGATCGTCCGCCGCGACCCCGGGGGACCAGGGCAGATGCGGCGTACGGGGGTAGTGGACGCGCATGATCCGCTCCTGCTCGACGTCGGGGGTGCCCCGTCACTGTAGGTAGCCCGACCGGACGCATCCACCCAATAACGGCCTACCGGCCGCTCAGTGGGCGACGGTGAACCGCCGGCCCGCGTGCGCGTCGCGCTCGATCTCGTCGACCAGGGCGACAGCGAAGTCCTCCGTCGAGATCCGGCTCCGCCCCTCGTCGTCGACCACCAGCCCGTCCAGCCCGAGCCGGTACGTGCCCGTGCGCTCGCCGGGCGCGATCTGCGCGGCCGGGCTCAGACAGGTCCACCGCACCTCCTCCACCGGAACGGTCCGCAGGAAGTCCAGTGCATCCCCGTGGGCGTGCATCAGGGCCAGGACGGGCGCCGGAATGCCGGCCTGGTCCCAGACCAGCGGGCCGCCGGGGGTGCGCAGCGAGCCCGCCCCGCCGACGACCACCACGCGCGGTGCCGGAGCGTCCCCGCCAAGTGACCGGACCCCGCCGATCAGCGACTTCGCGGCGGTGACGAGGACGCCGGGGTCTCCGGAGCCGGGGCCGAAGGCACTGACCACCACGTCGTGACCCGCCACCGCCGCGGCCACCGACGCCGGGTCGAGGACATCGCCGCGCACCACCGTCGCGGCTCCACCGCCACCGCCACCGCCACCTCCGCTTCCGTTCCCGGTCCCCGTCCCGGTTCCGGAGTCCGGCAGTTTCGCCGGATCGCGGACGACCGCCGTGACCTCGTGGCCGCGCCGGAGTGCCTCGTGCAGCACCCGGGTTCCGATGGTGCCGGTCGCGCCGAAGAGGGCGATCTTCGTCATGGCGACTCCCTGGGGGTGAGGGGCTGTACGGAGCTCCGGTCGGGCTCCGCCCGGCCCATCCAAGCGAACCGGCCCGCCACCCCGGGGCAGCCGGGCCGGGGCCAGTCGGATGATCCGGTCCCGGGCCGTGAGCCCCGGGCTGTCAGCCCTCGCCACTCAGCCCTCGCCACTCAGCCCCGGCCACTCAGCCCGCGCCACTCAGCCCCGGCCCGTCAGCCCCGGGCGGGTACGGCCGCGGCGAGCTGGCCCGCCGCCGCGAAGTGCAGCCGCTCGAGCCGGGCCGCGTAGGGCCAGCCGGCCGCCCGGTAGAAGCACAGGTCGCTCGGGATCGGTACCGCCCGCAGGTCGGCGGCGTGCGTCCCGTCCGGCAGTTCCGTGGCCGCCGCGAGCAGCGGGTCCGCCGAGCCGGCCCACTCGCCGACCGGGGCGGGACGCGGCCAGGGTTCCCCGGTGTTGGGGAACAGCCACCGGGTGTCCCGGGACATCCGCGAGGCGAAGTCCGGCCCGGCCGCGGCCCGCCGGGCCAGCCGGGCGAAGGTCAGCAGCAGGTCCGGCAGGGATTCGGCGAGCAGGGCCAGCTCCGGGTACTCCCGCAGCTTCTCGCCGTCCCCGGGCACGGAAACGACGTACCCCCACCGCCCGGTCGCCGGGTCGATACGGATCTGCGCCAGGGCGTGGCTGCGCCCGTGGTCGATCCGGGCCAGCGGCCAGTAGGAGCCGTCGCCGCCCAGCATGCGGTGCAGTTCGGGATCCACCGCGTGCTCGGCGGCCCAGGGAAGCAGCCGCAGCTCGGGGAGCCCCGCGATCGTCACCCCGCCGATCTCCCGGAACACGGTCCGGACGTCCTCGGGGACCGGCACCGCCCAGCCGTCCATCACGGAGTCGGCGCACCCCGGTTCGAGCACGACGAAGTCGGGTAAGGAGTCGGCCAGTTCGCACAGCTCGGCCACCGCACAGCGGGCGGCATCGGCCGGCACGCTGTGCCGGCGCACCGCCCGGCCGAGGAAGTCGCCGCTGACCACGCTGCGCAGCAGCAGGGCCCGCCCGTCACCGACGATCTGGAACTGGACCTCGCTGCTTCCGGTGTCGGCCGTGTTGTGGAAGGTGGAGAAGTACGGTTCCCAGTCCACGGCGCACGGATAGCCCGGGAGGCCGTTGAGGTCGACGAGATCGGTGAGCGAGTCGCCGCGGCCGCCGCTGCCGTCGCCGCCGTCGACGAGCGCTGCCAGCGCTGCGAGCGCTGCGAGTCCGGGGTCGGCCGCCCCTGCCTGCTCGGCGAGTTCGACGGTGGGGGTGGCCGGGACGGAGAACCTTCCCCTCGGCCGGTCCGCCACCCCCACGGCGAGCCGCTCGGCGAACCCGGTGAGCCAGGTGGCGAAGTCCGGGGCCTCGACGGTGACATCCGGATCGGCCCCCCACGGATTGACGGCCACGACCGGCCCCCACCCGGCGGCTCCGACCCCGGTGATCAGCGAGCCCTCGCCGAAGTCCGTCTCCCCGAGGGTCCAGCAGCCGTCCGCGAACGTCTCACGGCCGCGCGGCCCGAAGCGGTACTCGTGGTCCGCGGTCTCCAGGCCGCCGATCTCCCGCAGGACCACCCGGACGTCCTCCGGCACGGCGACGGCCCACCCGTCCAGCTCCGCGTCCGTGAATCCCTCGAACAGCTCCAGCTCCTGCGGCCGCTCCTGCGCCAGCACCCTCAGCGCCCGCACGGCTTCCACCGCCTGCGGCCCCGCGTCGTACATGTTCGTGGCTCCCCGTGTCGTCCGCTCTGCGGCTCCGAGGGTATCGCCGTGTATCACCACGGCGTGCCCTCGCCCCGGCCGGTTCCAGAGTCGCCATAGTGCGTACGCCAGACACTAAGTGACGCTATGTTAGACACCCGTAGACACCATCAGCGACGAAAGGTCGGTCCACTGCCATGTCTCGCCTCAACCTTGCCCAACTGGCCCTCGCCATTGCCCTCGTTCAGGCCGTCCAGGCTGCCCGCCGGGACCCGGCCCTCGTCAAGGCCGCCCAGCAGTTCGCGGAAGACTGCGCCCAGGCATACCGCTCCGGAGGTTCGCTGGCGCGTGAGGCTCAGTCCTCCTGGCGTCGCCACAGCCCGCAGGCCAAGGGGCCCGCAACCGGTGAATGAGTTCAGCGCAGAGGCGATGGGCCTCGTGATCCGCGAGCACCGGCAGGCCCGGATACCCGCCATCACCCAGGAAGAGCTGGCCGAACGGGCCGATTACGGGAAGGGCGGAGCGGTCTCGATCTCACGCATCGAGCACGGGCTCGTAAGCCCCGGGGAGCACCGTCTGGCCGCCATCGCCCTCGCACTGCAACTGACACCCGGGCAGCTCACGCAGGAAGCGGAGGACCGCACCAGGTCGCTCGCTCTCCAGCGGGGTCAGCGGCCGGTGAAGCTGCGCGACCAGGTCGCCGAGACGAAGGAACGCCACGCCGCGATCAACGAGAAGACGGCCGAGCGGTCGAAGATTGCCCAGGAGCACGGGGAAGCCTTCAACAGGGTCCATGACGTCGTCCGCGACGAGTTCTTCATGAGGTTCGTGGAGCTGGCCAGCAGCATCAGCGGGGCCCCCGAGCCGGAGAGGCCGAGGGAGGGGCAGATCGAGGGCACGGGCGAGACCCCTACGGCGATCCGTATCGAGGCCATGTCCGCCGGGATCGCGAACGCGATCCGTGGCGCCGCTGCCGGAGGCGCGGCCGGGGCGGCAGTCGGCGGCGCAGCGGCCTACGGTGCCTTCACCGCCGCCGCAATGTTCGGCACCGCCTCGACCGGAACCGTCATCGCGACGCTGGCCGGGGCTGCCGCGACCAACGCGACTCTGGCCCTCCTGGGCGGAGGCACGCTGGCCGCCGGCGGTGCGGGGATGGCGGGTGGGATTCTCCTGCTCACCGGCATGGTCGCCGCCCCGGCAGCAGCGCTGGCGGCCGCCGGCTTCTACGTTCTGCGCAAGCGCCGGAACAAGAAGGAAGAGGAACGCCTGCGCACCGAGGTCGAGGCCGCGGAGGCGGCTCTGGACCAGTCTCAGCAGGGCTTCGACACGATGGTCGACGTGCTGTCGCGCGCGACGGCCACCATGGAATACGTCGAGGTCCACGGCGTCCACGCCCTGGAGAAATGGAGGGTGAGCCTGCCGCCGGAGCCCCGCGACTGGGAATCGCTCGGGCACGCGGGGCAGGAACGGTACAAGCAGTTCCTCACCGTATCGGGATGCTTCCTCGCCGCCAGCATCATCAACGTCCCCGCTCTCCTCACGGCGGAACCCGACGCTCTGCGCGAGATGGACAGGGCCATCGACGAGACCCTGCGGTACGCGGACAGGACCATCAAGTCGATCGTCTGAGTCCCGCAGCCGTCGCCACGCGGTGCACTGCACTAGCTTCTGCTGGACTGTCGGTACGGGATGCAGAGGGCGGGGACTGTCGTGGGTGCGTCGGGGTGGGAGTATTTCGTTCCCTATCAGGATGATCTCGGGGCGGCCCCCTCGCAGCCCTGAGACAGAAGGTCTTCGAGGCGCAGGACTACTACTGGGACGAGGACGAGGACGAGGACGACGGCGACGGGCTGAGGCCGCGGCCGGCGACCATCGACGGGCTGTGGGAGGACGAGCGGGTCCAGGAAGAGGGGACGCACTCGATCCTGGACATGCACAGGGTCCTGCGGCCTGGTGAGGATCCCGACTACGGCACCGTGCAGCCCGTTCAGCCTGCCGAGGCCCACCGGCTGACTGGGACCGACCGTCCTGCTCGGGCCCACGTGCAGCTCATGGAGCCGCTGGCCGAACGGCGTTGGTTCGGCAGGTGCGCCGTCCTGCACGACGCCGAGGGCCGGCCGCAGGAGATCTGGTTCTGGGGCTTCTCCGGCGACTAGCGGGCCTCTTGGGGCGCCCCGTGGTCCCTTCAGCGGCAGAGGGCGACGATGGACGGGGACACCGTGCCCTTGGCCGCCTCGCACAGCTGGGCCATGTCGAACGTACGCTGCGGCGCGGGCCGGGGCTTCGCCACCGTCGGCGGGCGCTTGCGCGGCTTCGCCGGAGCCGCGGGCTTGGCCTGCTTCGCCGGCTGCTGGTGCCGCGGGGGCTTCGCGGCTGCCCGCCGGGGCGGCCGGTGCTGCCGCTCGGCCGCGGCAGGGACGGGTGCCGGCCTTGCCTCCGGCGGTGCTGATGACGGGGATGGCGCGGGGGACTCGGGCAGGGCCGGTTCGGCCGCCCCCGGGAGCGGGCTCAACGGCAGAGCGAGGGACGCCGGTTGCCGCGCCTGCGTCGCCCCCGCCGATGCCGGCCCCGGCAGCGGCGCGTCCGGCGGAGCAGCGGGACGCACCGTCACACACCCGGTGGCCACCACGAGCGCGGTGAGGATCAGGGCCAGGGCCCGGCGCAGCTGCATCCGCCCACCCTGCCCTACCGCCGCCGCGCGAGCCGAACCCGTCACACGGATGGGGGAAACGGCAGAGACTTCCTAGGCCCCGCTCCGCCCCTGCGTGGCCAGCCGGAGTACGTGTTCCACCGGGCCGCGGCGCAGGGGGCTGTCCGCCCAGATCTGCTGCCAGGCCCAGGTCAGGGCCAGCGCCGCTCCGCTGAAGGCGATCCAGGCGGACCAGGACGCTGCGCCGTGCGCCGGGCCGGCCAGCACCAGTGCGTGGACGACGTACGCGCTCAGCGCCATCGCCCCGAGCACCGTGAGCGGCCGCAGCAGGCGGGCGCCCGCGCCGTGGCGCGCGGCCAGGGCGCACAGCCCGATGAGGGCGCAGCCCACGCCCGCATTGCCCAGGGTCTCCAGCGGAGTCTGGCTGTAGGGGTCGGCCACCAGCAGCCAGTCCCAGGAGGTGCTCGGCACGGCGCCGTACTGACCGCGCAGCACCTCCCGTACGGGGTCGTCGGCGGCCATGGCCTCCGGGTGGTGGACCGCGATCGCCTCCAGCAGGCGCTGCCGGGCGCCGAACACGTGGCTCGCGAGCCAGGCGGAGCCGTACCCGGCGAGGGCGGCCGCCGTTCCCCACACCGCCATCCGCAGGGCCACCGCCCGCACCCGCACGTCGCACAGACGGGCGAGGGCCATCCCGGCCAGGACGTACGGGAAGTAGGTGGCCAGCGGATACGCCCCGGTGAGCAGCAGTTCGCACAGCACCGCACCCAGCCCGGACCAGCTGGTCAGATCGGTGGCCTCGGGGACCAGGCCGCGCCCGGACGCCCCGTACCCGAACACCGGGCCCAGCAGGTACGACAGCACCGGTCCCGCCACCACCGACGCGCCCGCCACGGCGGTGAGCACCGGGGTGGAGAGGCGGGTGAACGGCTCGGCCGCCAGGAAGTACACGGCGAAGAAGGCCAGGATGACCAGGATCCCGGGCCACAACGAGGCCAGCCAGAAGCCGAGTACGGCCAGCAGCACGCAGCGGATCAGCAGGGGACGCCAGCGCAGCGCCCAGCCCCGGGGCCGCTGCGACGGGTCCAGCCCGCGCTGGGCGAGGACCAGGGAGAAGCCGGCGAGCAGGGTGAAGAGGGCCGGGGCGCGTCCGTCGGCCGCGACGAGGAGGTAACCGGCTCCCTCGGGCTCGGGGCTGGGACCGACGTGTACGGCAAACATGCCGAGGACGGCCAGGCCGCGCACGGCGTCGACACCGGCGAGCCTGCCGGTCCCCCGGGCCGGAGCCCCCGCACCGCTTACGGCTTTCGCGTCCCTCATATCCCCTGCGCCACTCACGCCACTCACGTCCCCCACACCGCTCACGTCCCCCACTCTTTTCCTGCCCCCCGTGCGCCTCATGCGGCGCACGTCACGCTGTCGCGCGGCGTGTAACGCGTCTTCATCGTCTCCCGCTTGACCTCTTGGCCGCCCTGCACGAAGACGCGGTCCACGGCCACGTCGAAGCCCTCCAGCGGTGACTGGGGCTCGCACTTGGGGCCGCTGCCGTTGCGGACGGCCGGCTGCTTGATGTTGGTCCGCGGGCCCTGGTCCGCGCGTATCTCCTCGTACTTCTTCGTGCCGAGGAAGGTGATGGTGATCGAGGTGTCCGTGGCCTCGGCCTGGATGTACAGGGCCTTGCCCGAGTCGTTGGCGAAGCGCAGGTCGAGGCTGCCCCAGGCCACCGTGGCCTCGCGGCCCTCGGGGTAGCGCTCGATGTAGAAGGAGTGGGCGCCGTACTCGACGGGCTTGACGCCCGCGAAGAACATCGCGTTGAACACCGTGGTGGCGACGGCCGACACCCCGCCGCCGGCGGCCTTCTCGTACTGCCCGTTGTTGATGATCAGGCCGTCGACGAAGCCGTTCTCCTTGGTGCGTTCGCCGACGGTCCGGTTGAAGCTCCAGGTCTCGTCGGGCAGCACCAGCGAGCCGTCGATCAGCTCGGCGGCCCGCCCGATGTTGGTCGTCCGGTACGCGGCCGGCTCGAAGCGGACCGTGAAGGAGGACACCTTCTCCTTGATCCCGAGCTGCTCGACGGTGTCCTTGGAGAGCCGGGGCGCGGCGGCCTCGGTGGCGACCTCGCCGGTACGGGCGGCCGCGCCGGTGCCGGTCAGCAGCGGGAGCACCGCTGCGCTCAGGGCCCGTTCCGTGACCTGCCGGCCCGCCCTGCCCTCCTCGGTGACCGTGACGCGGCCCGTGCCGTCGAGCCGCAGGCGTGCCTCGGCGGGGCGCGGGGCGGCCTGGCGCAGCGGCCCCGCGAGGGCCGGGTCGGCGAGCAGCGCCTTCGCGTCGAGGCCCGGGGCGAGGCGGCCCCCGCCGTCGTCCTTCAGGCTCAGGTGCTTGGAGAGGACGGCGGGGGAGACGGTTATGTTCCGCCCGGCGACCGCGAGGGTCACCGGGGCGGACATCGCCGGCTCGGCGAACTCCTTCAGGGCCCGGTCGGTCTCCTGCCGGCCCACCTTCGGCTCGGTCCGCCGAACGGGCAGGGCGAGCGGTTCGGTGCCGGCCAGCGGGTGGCCGGCGCGCAGCGCGGCCAGAGAGCCGTCCACGTCGACGGCGATTCCGGTGACCGGGGCGATCGCCTTGGCCCTGCCCTTCTCGAAGGCGACGGAGCCCTCCCGGGCCTCTACCCCGGCGGCCTTCGCGATGCCGTCCAGGGAGCCGCGGGCCGCCTTCTCGTCGAGGCGGACCACCGGGCGCAGGTCGGGATCGCCGGAGGCGAAGAGCCGGCCGATCACCGTCAGCGGGCCGGATCCGGTGCGGGCGGCCCGGTCGACGGTCGCGGCGCTGTCCAGGGACAGGCCGAGCGCCGCCGGGTCGGCCTGCTCGGTGCGCTCGCCGATCCGCAGCGCGACCGGGGCCGCGGCGGCCGGGCCGAGCTCCCGGTCCAGGGTCCGGAGGGCCTCGTCCCTGCTCATCCCGCCTATGGAGACGCCGCGCACCTTCGTGCCCACGGCGATGTCCTCGCCGGCCAGGAGCAGCGCGGCGGCGTACAGCCCGCCGAAGCCGACGACCGCGGCGCCCGCGGCCGCGCCGGCGATTCCCGTCACGGTCCACCTCCTGCCGGGTTCCGCCGGGGTGCCGGTGCCCGTGGGGGAGGCGCGTCGCATGTGGGGGTCTCTCCTGGGTGCGTGCGGTGTGGGGCCTGCGGTGCGTCGTGTCCCGCAACGGGTGCCGCGCGGCCGCGCGGCACCCGTTGCGGGAAGTCTGGTCGGACCGGCGGTTTTCATGCCGCCAGTCCGCATCCGGAACGTACCAGGGAGTGCATAACCAAGTAATAAGGAGGTATAGGGGTGGCAAAGCCGTGGGGTGCCGGTCCGGCCGACGGGGCGCCGTAACCCGGGGGCCGTGCCCGCTGTTGCACAGGCGGCGGGTCCACCCACGGTGAACGGAGTCCGATGCCGCAGCTGACCGACCAGGGCGCGATCGACGAACACGGGCAGGCGGGGACCTGGATGACCCCGGCGGAGTACGGAGCCTCGAGGGCCGCCGTGTGGACCGCCGCCGTCGTCCTGGTCACCGACGTACGCGGCCGGGTCCTCATCCAGAGCGTCGACTACCGCGCCGACCGGCTGCTCCCCGGCGGGGCCGTGGACGCGGGCGAGGCGCCGTCCGCGGCCGCCGCCCGTGAGCTGCGCGAGGAGCTCGGCGTCGACGGCCGCTACCCGCGCGGCCTCGCCGTGGACTGGATCCCGGCGGACACCCCCGGCTTCCCGCCCGAGATGCGCTTCCCCGGCGAGATCCTGCACGTCTACGACGGCGGTACCTGGACCCCGGAGCGGATCGCGGCCGTCCGCCTCCCGGACCAGGAGATCACCGCCATCCACTTTGCCGAGCCGGCCGATCTGCCCGCCCTGATGGACCCGGGCGACGCCCGCCGCGCCCTGTCCGCCCTGCGCGCCCGGATCAACGGCCCCGGCACCGCCCTGCTGGAGGACGGCCGGCCCACCGCCCCGACGGCTCTCGACCGGCTCGGCGTCCTGCGCACCCGGCGGATCCCGCAGCACGACGCCTGGCACCCGGGACCCGTCCCGGCGGGGCTCCCCGTACGGGACCACCGGGCATGGCTGTTCGCCCCCGACGGGCGGGTCCTGCTCCTGGTCTCCCGGGACACCGGCGCCGCCCACCTCCCGCCCCCGACGGCCGGAACCACCGAGGATGCCGCCCCGCTCGGCCACCGGAACGGCGGGCATGGCGCCCACGCCCGGGCCGCGGCCCGCCTCACCTGCCTCCCCCCGGGCACGGACACCGATCCCGGGTACGCACGCCTGCTGGCCACCCCGGAACAGGTCCGCGAACTGAACGACTGGGGGCGGGCGGGCGACGACGAGCTCGCGGCGGTCGACGCGGCCCGGGCCGCCCTCGGCCTCCCCGTCCCCACCCGCACCCCGCCCACGGAAATCCCCGAGGAGGGCGCTCGCTGGTGAGGTGCCCGGTGGCGCCTCGTACCTGCTGACGGCGGCCGGAGCGCGGCGGTACGCCGCCCGCGGTGGAGCGGGCCCCCGGGTTCGGCCCCGGGGCCGACGCGAAGGCCCGCCGTCCCGGTGCCACCGCCGTGACCGGGAAATCCGGCGTCCGCGGTCCGCGGTCCCTCAGCATGGGGCCATGAGCGACAGCGCGATCACGTACACCCTGTACATCCAGGCCGACCCGGCCCGGGTCTGGCAGGCCCTCACCGAGCCCGCCTTCACCCGCCGGTACTGGGGCCTCAGCTTCGAGACCGACTGGGCGGTGGGCTCGCCGATGGACTGGGTCGAGCGAGGGGCCCGTACCAGCGACCCCGAGCAGGTGGTTCTCGACTGCGTCCCGGACCGCCTGCTCTCCTACACCTGGCACACCTTCACCCCGCAGTGGGCGGCCTCCGTCGGGATCGGCGAGGAGCTGCGGGCCGAACTGGCAAAGGAAAGCCGTACCAAGGTGACGTACGAGATCGAACCCGTCGGCGACACCCTCGCACGGCTGACGATCCTGCACGAGGGCTTCGAACCCGGCGGCACCCTCATCGGCATGTGCGGACGGGCCTGGCCGATGCTCGCGTCCAGCCTCAAGACCCTGCTGGAGACCGGGGCCCCGCTGCCCGAGGCCGAGCAGGAGGCGGGCGAGGACTGACCGCGGCGCGGAGAGCCGGTACGCGCCCGTGCCCGTGCCCCCGCCGGCTCTCCGCGGTTTTCCCGGCCCAACCGCCGTACCCCGCACCTGAGATCATGTGTACAGACCACGAATCAGGAGCGCAGACATGACACTCGAGCACCACCGCGTCGTCATCACCGCCGCCGGCCGCGACTTCGGGCGTACCCTCGCCCTCCGTTTCGCGAGCCGGGGCGCCGAGGTCCACCTCTCCGCCCGCACCCTCGAAGCCGCCGAACGCGTCCGCGAGGAGATCCGCGCACAGGGCCACGACGCGGACCGCGTCCACGCCTACGCCTGCGATCTCAGCGACCCCGCCTCCGTACGGGACTTCGCGGCCGCGGTCGCCGCCCGTACCGACCACCTGGACGTGCTCGTCAACAACGGATCCCGCTACCAGCACGGCACCGACCTGCTGTCCGCCTCCGACGAGGACGTGACCGACACCCTCGCCTCCGGCGCCACCGGCACCGTCCTGGCCACCAAGGCCTTCCTCCCCCTGCTCCTGAAGTCGGCCGGGCCGGACATCGTCACCATGGTCTCCGGCTGCGGAGAGACCGGCCACCACCGGTCCGACGCCCACGCGGCCTTCTACGCGGCCAAGAGCGCCCAGGCCGGTTTCACCGAGATCCTCTCCCGCCGGCTGCGCGACGAGGGCGTCCGCGTCATCTCCCTCTACCCGCCGGACTTCGACAACCACGACCCGCTGTCGGAGGCATGGGAGGGAGCGCCGCGCACGGCGAAGGACCCGCTGACCGCACAGTCGCTCGTGGACTGCATCTTCTTCGCGATCGGCCAGCCCCGCGACTGTTTCATCAAGTCCTTCCACTTCGAGCAGGTCTGACGGCCATGGGTCGGACGCTGACGGACATCCTGGACGCGGCGGCCGGCGGACTGTTCCCGCCCCCCGACGGCGGCACGACCGTGGTCCCCCAGGAACACCGGCGGGACGCGGGTGTCATCGCCTTCACCGCGCACTCCGTGGTCTTCACCGACGAGGACCCGGACTGGGTGCACGCCACCCTCGCCGCAATCGACTGCGACGCGCTGGCCGCCACGATGAACCCCCGCTTCCTCGCCGCGCTGCTCGACCGCACGGGACGCGGCACCGACACGATCGACCTGCTCACCGTCGCCGGGCCGCTGCCCGGCGCACCCGGGCTGGAGCTCGTGGAGGCGACCGACCCCGACCATCCCCGCGTACGCAGGGCACTGCGCCGGCGCGACGACATACGGGTCTGGACGGCGGACGGGGGAGTCCTCGTCCTGGGCCGCGGTGTCGCGGGCCGCTGGGAGGCGGCGATCGAGGTGGACGAGGGGGTACGCCACCGCGGGCTGGGCCGGGAACTGGCCCGCGCCGCCCGCCACCTCGTCCCCGACGGGCAGCCGGTCTGGTCCCAGCAGGCCACCGGCAACGCGCGCAGCATCCGGGTCTTCCAGGCGGCGGGCTACCGGCCGGTCGGTTCGGAGGCCCTGATGCTGGCTCCGGCCCGCTGAGCACGCGCTGACGGCACCCTGACCACCGGCCGCTCACTGCGGTCGTGTGGAATGGGTGCCATGGGGCGAGGAAACAACCAGCAGCGATCGGCCACTGGCATACCGGCGCGGGCACAGGCGCGGGCACAGGCCGGGCCGGCACGGCCGGCCCACGAGACCATGGCCGACGCGGGGGTGGGCCGATGAGCGCCCCGACGAGCGACCCGATGAGCGGCCCCGACGACGACACGCCCCCCGAGCACTGGCGCTACGCCCGCCACCTGGAGTCGCTGGCCGCGGCGCCGGGCGGAAGCGGCGAGGCGGAGGTCGTGGCCGACGTGCTGTGCGACCCCGACCGGGTGATGGCGGAGAGTGCCGTCGTCACCCACCTCGACCGGCGGGCCGTACAACTGCTCGCCGACGAGGAATTCCCCGCCTGGGCCCGGGCCATGGCCGAAGTCCTCGCGGGCCGGCCCTTTCCCGAACGCCGGCTGCGGGAGTGGAACCTGCTCAAGACCGTCACCCGCGGCGAGCCCTGGGCCGCGGACGAGCTCACGGCCGCCTCCGACTGGTGCCAGCGGACCGCCGTCCGGCTGCTGACCTCGTACGAGGCGCTGAGCCTGCTCGCCACCGACGCCCGCACCCGCCGCGTCCGCAACGCGGCGACCGAGCGCCTGCGCCGCCTCCCCGAAGCCTGAACCGCCCGGCTGCCGTGGGGCAGTCGTGGTGGAGGCCGCCGCGCACGTCCGGCAAGAGCCGGGCGGCGCCGAGCATGCCGTCACCTCCCAGGCCCGCAGGTCATCGATCGCCGGCGGGTCCCGGGTCGCGTACGGGGTGACCGATGTCGGAGGGCCAGCCGGGCCGGAAGCGCTCGACGAAGTCCGCGAAGTCCGCACACAGGTAGCGAGGATCGGACGGCTTCACCGCAGTCCCCGGAACCCTGCTGCGCGACCACGCGGACGATTCCCCAGCCGTGGATGCATCCGTTCGCGCACCTCGGCCGAAAGGAAGAGGGATGCAAAAGCCTCCGTATCCGGAGCTGCGCCGGGCACGGGCCGGCACCGGCCGACACGGGTGAGGAGTGGTGGCGATGGCAGGTGACCCCGGCTGGCGGGTCCGGCCCGACGGCGGTCGACCGCAGGGGCGGTCCTGCGCCCATATCGGGCTCCTGTCGACGTCCGAGCCGTCGCCGCCGGCTCCGCCGGCCGGCTGCGCGGACTGTTTGTCGCGCGGCTGGAGCTGGGTGCGGTTGCGCCGGTGCGTGACGTGCGGCTACGTCGGATGCTGTGACAGCTCGCGAGGCATGCACGCCCATGACCACCATGTGCTGAGCGGACACCCGGTCGTCCTCTCCCTGGCGTCCGACGAGGACTGGGCCTGGTGCTTCACCGACGAGGTCTTTCTCGTCCGGTCCGGCCACAGCGGATCGGGGCAGGCGCGGCGGCAGCGGCGCTAACCGCGGTGGATGGTGGCTGCGGACGGCAGTCTGTCGGCCACGGCGTCGGCCATCCTGTCGAATTCGGGGCGCAGGAAGGGTGTGGCCAGGCGTGCCCATCCCTTGAACCGCAAGGACGCCGTGTAGGTGAGGAGCGTGGTCGTGGCCGAGCGGGCCCGGAAACCCAGGTCATCGGTGGCCGTGACGGTCTTGTTCTCACCGACGAACAGCAGCCGATCCGGTTCTTTGGAGACGAGCCGGTAGAGCAGGTCGCTGGTCCTGCCACGGAAGCGCGAAGTGTTCTGCCACGTGGTTCCCTGCTGCACCGGTCCTTCGCCGACCTGCACGCACCGCACCGTGCCAGGGTCCCATTCCTCGGTCCGGGAGAAGTCCTCCAGGTAGGCGACCAGGTCGTTGAGAGGAAGCCCTACGAGGATGTCCCTCCGGACGGTGACAGCCACAGCCGACCCCTTACCGGCCCGTGAGAGCCGAATCGATGTTCCGCAGACGTATTGCTTCCCCACGGGAGCCGCGGACGGATGCACGACCGACGGCCGGGTCCGTGAAGATCCCGGGGGAGGGCTGAGGACGTGAGGGCGGAATCGGAAGACGCTCCTGCCTTCCGTGCCGGTCGCCGAGCGGTCCGGTGCGGCCGGCGTGACCCTCGTACGGGGCCGGTCGCCCCCTCCGCCTACCCGCCCGGGCGGTACAGAGCCGGGCCGGGCCTCCGCCCGCGCACGCCGCGCGCAGGACCTCCCCGGCGCGGGAGCCACGAGCCGGCCGCACGAAAACTCTCGACAGGAGAGAGGGGGACTCCTTCAGCACCTGGTCGGCGCGCGCATCCAGTGCTCGTCGGTGCTCCAACCGAGCAGCCGACGGGCACGGCCGCGCTCGCCCGTGCCGTCCGCTCCGAAGGAGCCGCCCGCCGCCACCAGGCGCAACCCGGCGAGGGCCGGCGCCAGCCGGGCCTGCACCAGCGGCGGCCGGCGCAGGATGTCCGTCTCGATCCACTCCAGCACGGCCGCCCGCTCCGCGTCCTCGCACAGGGAGAGGTGGAACAGCATCTGCCGCCATGCGTACGCGGTGTCCTTGATGGTGGACAGCATCGGCCTACCCGCCATTCGGTTCACCAAGCGGCACACCACGTCGAAGCAGTCCCGGGCCAGTGCCGCCCAGCCCGCCACCGGAGCGATCTTCACCCGGGCGGCCAGGGTGGCCAGGTTGTGGGTCGTGAGGATCTGGGCCTGCTCGATCACCTTGCCGTTCACGGCCGGCCGCCAGCTCGCCCCGTTGGTCCCGGCACGCTCGGCACACAGCCGCGCGAACTCCTCGGCGCTGCGAGCAGGCCGGCCGCGCTGCGCGCTGTCGACGGCCTGCGCGACCGCCATCCGGCGCAGCCGCGCGAAGTCGATGCCGTAGTACCGCTCGTACAGGCTCCCTTCGAGAAGGTCGGCGGCGATCCGTGCGGCCACGAGGAATTTCGGGGTGAAGGTCCCCATGAAGATGTCGGCGGCGAGCTCCTCCACGAACGGTGTGCCCAGCTCGGCCTGTCGGCCCAGGTGCGACAGCTCCCGCACGAGCGGGTTGGGCAGCACGGTCGCAGGGAATGCGGACACCGCCAGCCCGCCGAGCCGGCGCAGTGCCTCCTCGGCCTGTTCCTGGGCGCCCGCGGCGGCGTCGCCGTCGCGGTGCGCGGAGACCGCCCGCAGCCAGGGGAGTTCCTCGATCCGCACCTGGTGCTGGAGGTTCAGCAGCAGCAGGGACCGGCGGTTGCGGAAGGCGCAGTAGGTGCCCGCCATCAGGTTGCGCAGCGGCTCGTCGGTGTACTGATCGGCGGTCACGGCGGCGACGAGCTGTGGCACGAGCTCCGCGAGCACCTCTGCGGACGGCACCACGCCGCGCGCCACCAGCTCCTCCAACGGGGCGCTGAGCGCGGCGCGGACGCAGTTCCCGATCGCCGTGGGCACGGCCGCGCCCACGGGCAGGCCGGTCTCCAGGGACTCCCTCTCGTCCACAGGGGCCAGCGGCGCTTCCACATCGGCCGTCCCACCGGCCGGGTCGAGCCGCGAGAGGCGGCGCAGCACCAGACCGGCCAGCGCGTGGTGCGAGGGCAGCGCCGCCTGAGCGGCCTGGACACGGCGCAGGCGGGCATGTCCGGGAGAGCCGGGTGCTCCGCGCTTGGCGACCATCGCGCTGACGGCCACGCGCAGCAGTCCGGCGAGCCGGGGCGCCGGGGCACGGCCCGCGAGCTCCTCCTCCAGGGCCCGGAGCAGGACGGCGACGTTCGACTTCGGGTTCAGGTGCTTGGTGCAGCGGGTGTGCTCCGCGGCGAGGGACCCGTAGCGCGCCAGCAGAGCAGCGCCGTCGGCGTGCCAGTGCGGGCCGGGCGTGCCGGAGACGGCCTCCAGCCGGTGGGTGAGCAGGTCGTCCGCGAAGGGCGCCCAGACGGTGAGCGCCTCCCGCTGGGTCTCGACGGACGCGCCCGGCCGGCGCCGGGCGAGCGCGGCCGCGGCGTCGCCGACGGTCCGGCGGTGCACGGCGCCCGCCGCGGGCCGCGGCCGGTCGGTGGGACGCGGCAGGAAGCGCAGCCGGTCGGCGAACGGCTGCAGCGCGGTGACGAGTTCGGCGGCGGCGTCGAAGTCCCCGGCACGGACCAGCCAGGCCACGGTGGCCAGCGCGGCCTCCTCCGGCACACGGACCTCGTACTGCCCGCTGTCCAGCAGGGACCAGAGGCGGGCCAGGCCGTCCTCGGTGAGGAAGTGGGCGAAGAGCGCCGACCGGGTCGCCGGTACGCCGGCCAGCCGGGCGGCTTCCTCCTCGTACGGCAGCAGCGGCCCGCCGGCCGTGGCGGAGCCGGTCGCAAAGCCGCCGGTGACCACGTCCGGGGTCACCCATGCGGGCAGGCCGGCCACCGGGGTGCGCGATCCGACGGCCAGGGAACCCGCGCCGATGCCGGACAGGACCTGACGCCACTGCTGAGCCCGGAAGCGGGCGCGCTCGCGCGTGGCGGTGTCCTCGTGGAGGACGGAGGTCCGCAGGGCCCGGGCCAGCCGGCTCTCGGCGTAGGCGGGGGACACGGACACCGGTGCGGTCTCGGGCGCGGCCTTCGGAGCGGACCGGTTCGGGAGCTGCTTGTCAGCGTGTGCGTTCATGGCCGACGTGGCAGGTTCCGCCCCTGCGCCCTCCGGGTAGGAAGCCCGGCGCTCTGCTACTGAGCTACACGTCGTGGTCGTGGTCGTGGCCTGAAACCTAGGCGGTGGGCGGGCGCCTGCGCAACGGATTTGCGGCCTGCCCGGCGGGCCGGGGCCGGCCACAGGAGAGCGGCCGACGAAGACCTGACGGAGCCCCACTTCTGGCTCCCGGAGGGGGACATGGCATGGGAGGAGGCATCCGAGGAGGCGTGTGAGGCGGCGCGTGAGACCTCCCGCGAGCCGGTCCCGGGCTCTGGCGCAGATCCTGGGGAGCCGATGGATGGCCGATGGTGGCCGACAGATGGCCGACGGGAGACCGGAACGGAAAATCTTTTCCGCAAGCACCTATCGAATGACAGTTCGCTGGGAATGCTGCGTGTGTTCTCCCGCCCTGCCCGACGCCCCCACCCGGCGTCGCCCGGGGCGGGCCTTCCGTTCTGAGCCCTCGGGAGGTACTACGCCATGCAGCCGTCCCCCACTCCTTCGCCGGCCCACAGCCGCCGCGACATCCTCACCGGCCTTGGCCTGGCCGCCGCAACCCCGCTCGTCCTCGGCATCACCACCCGCCCCGAACGCCCCCACGTCCCCCACACCCCACAGGTCCCGGTCGGCCCGTCCGTCCTGCTGCGCGGCGCCTCCCTCGTACTCACCATGGACCCGGCCCTCGGCAGCGGCCCCCTCGGCGCCCTCGACAACGCCGACGTCCTGATGCGGAACGGCACCATCGCCTCCGTCGGCACGGGCCTGCGGCCCCCGCCCGGCACCCGGATCGTGGACGCTTCGGGCAAGCTGGTCATGCCGGGATTCATCGACACCCACACCCACCTCTGGCAGGCCGTGATCCGCGGAGGCTGTACCGACGGGGACCTGTTCGGCTGGTTCACACGATGTACCGACCCCCAGCGGGGCCGGCTCACCCCCGAGGCCCTGCACAGCTTCGTACGCCTCGCCGCCCTCGACGCCGTCCAGTCGGGGGTGACCACCCTCGTGGACTGGGTGGACATCTTCTCGTACGACCTCATCGAGAGCTACGTACGGGCCCTGGCCGCGACCGGAGTGCGGTTCACCTACGCGATGTTCCCCTCCGCAGCCGACCCGACGCTGGTCGCCAAGGTGAAGAAGGAGCTCGTCGATCCCGTTCCGCTCGGCGGCTTCCAGGTCGCCACGCACGCCGCGCGAGCCGTCCAACACCTCAACCACGCGCACTGGGAAGCCGCCCAGGACCTCGGGGTCATGCTCAACTCCCACGTCCTGGAACGCCCCGAGCAGCGCGCCGACGACCCCATCGGAGTCCTCACCGACATCGGCGCCCTCGGTCCGCGGCTCCTGATCAACCATGCGATCCACCTGACCGACGACGAGATCGCCGCCGTCGCCGCGCACGACGTGCGCGCGGCGCACTGCCCGCTCAGCAACATGCGGCTCGCCTCCGGCATCATGCGGCTGTCCGAATTCGGGCGACGGGGCGTCAAGATCGGCCTCGGCCTGGACGGCGGCACCAACGACAGCTCGGACTTCCACGCGCTGATGAAGACGGCCATCGGCCTGCAGCGCGCCCGCGCCACGCAGGCCACGATCTTCCCGCAGGTCCCAGACGTCCTGCGGATGGCCACCCTCGGCGGTGCCGAGGCCCTGGGAATCAGCGACCGGACGGGCTCCCTGACCCCCGGAAAACGGGCCGACGTCGTGGTCGTCGACCCGGCCGCCCTGAACTTCGCGCCGCGCTTCGACTGGGTCGGCCAGACCGTCTTCAACGGGCGGCCCGAGAACGTCGAGGCCGTGTTCGTGGACGGGCGCCCGCTGAAGTTCGACGGCCGGCTCGTCGGCGTCGACACGCAGCGCGTCGTACGGGAGGCGGAGACGGCCGCGACCCGACTGCGCGCGGCCGGATAGACCCCGCCGGCCCTCACGAGCACCGACACCGGAGCCACGGGGTCAGCCCACCGCGTCCCAGGCCCTCATCGGACCGTCCAGCCAGGCGGGCGGCAGCTCGGCGGCGTCCCACTCCTCCCGTAGTGCGGCCGGCCGCGTGGCGAGCCGCTCCAGCACGGCGACGCCGGTGGCGGAGTGCAGAAGGGAGTAGCGGCTGTGCACGGCGGTGGCACTGCCGGGCCCGTACTCCACGTACAACCGCTCCAGACGGGCCCGGTGCGCCGCCGCGAACTCCGCCAGCCGGCCGGCGTACCGGGCCCTCTGCCAGGAGGTCATCGTGCCGAGGACGGCACGCAGCACCTCCTCGGTGACCTCGGGGTCGAGGTCGGAGACGGCGGTGAAGGTGAGGTAGAGCGGCGTGACGGCCGCCTTCGCCTGCTCCACCTCGATCCGCCCGACCGGCGGCCGGGCAGCCGCAGCGGCGCCCGGTCCGTCGGGGTCGACGGCCTGCCGCAGCGTCCGTTCGGCGATCGCGCCGAGCTCGTCGGTGACGGCACGGGCACCGTCCAGCCAGCCCGACCCGTACGGCTCGCCCTTGTCCCCCGGTACGGACCCCCCGAGCGCGCCGAGCTCCTCGCACGCGCCGGCCAGGGCTCCCGCCTCGACCAGGGCGATCAGGCCCTCCGCGTCGTCGGCGAAGACTCCCGCCCGGCCGAGCAGCTGGAGCAGCGTCCTCTTCGCGTTCAGGACACTGACCGAGTCCAGCTCCTGCCGGTTCTCCTCGGCGGCATGCATCGAATCCTCCTCATCGCATCGGCCGGCGGTGCGGTGTGCCGGCCTGTAGCGCACCCTCGTACGGTTCAACGCACGAGGGGGCCACCGTGATCCCCACGGATACCGTGCAGCCCGACGACTGCATCCGTTCAGCGCAATGATCCCCCCGACCGACCGGCGGAGGCCCCGCCCCCGGTGACCAGCACCGGCCCGTCACTCTCTCCCCCCAGGGTGGTGCCGGCGGGTGCGGGTGCGGCGCACGGGTCGAGGCCGATGGGGGAGAGGTCTGCCGGCCAGGAGCCGGGGATCTCCTTGTCGAACACCGCCCTGCCCGCCCGCCCGCCCCTGCCCGCCCACCCTGCGCGGCCGCAGGGACGTCTGCGGCCGGAGAGCAGTCTGACCGCATGCCGCCACCGCACGGGAGCACCTGATGGGCAGCGAGGACCCTCGTCCGGTGGTCTCCAAAAGCGGCGGACCGGCCACGGTACTCGGCCGCGAAAGGCCCCGTTCTCGGAGAGCGACTTTACGAACGGAATCGAGTCCGTGAACCTGCGGACGGGTGGGTGGGTTCACGAGCCTCGCCCCCACCCAGGACGAACGCTTCGCCGGAGCGCGGCCCCACGGGATGCCGCTGCAGTACCCCGATTGACCGTCAACTCCCTGCGTATACGTAAGATCGGATGCGGAGCGACGGCGAACCTGTCTCGCTCCCGGCCCTTCTCGCCCGCCGTCGCCGACGTATCGGCGCCCCGGGCGAAGAGGCCCGCCGCAGGCCTGGCGACCGAGTTCAGGCCGACGACACCAGGAAGAAATTGCACATGAACACACTCGCCCGCCGCGTTGTGACCGTGGCAACGACCGGCGCGCTGCTCCTGGGCGGCGCCGTCGCCACCGCCTCCACGGCCAGCGCCGCCACCATCGGCAGCGGAGCCTGCACCCACCAAATCAAGATCAACACCGACGTATATACAACGGTGAACTTCCGCACCGGCCCGGGCACCGGCTACACGGCCACCGGCACGCTCTCCAAGGGCACCGATGTGTACTGGCAGTGCAACAAGGGCCGCAACGACAAGCCCGGCGCCTGGGGCTACATCACGGTGAAGTCCGGCCCCCACAAGGGCAAGAAGGGCTGGGTTGCCGCTCAGTACATCAACGTGCCCATGCAGCTCGACTGACAACCGCCGGCCCGCCTGCTCGGCCCCCCTTCTCCCTGACCGCCACCGCCACCGCCCTCGGCGGTGGCGGTCAGGTGCCGCTCCCGCGTCACGCTGAAGCAGACTGCAGGGCCGGCGTTCCCACGTCGTTCACCGACCGGGATGCCCTCCTGGCCGCCACCGGCGGCACCGCGCCCACCAACCCGCGCGGCCGTCCGAACTGCGCGACGCGACAGTGAGGTTCGCCCTCGTCCCGGGCCGATCTGCAGGGCCCTCAAGGTCACCCGAAGAGCAGTTCGACGTCCGCGTCGACGCAGGCCTTCAACACGATCACGAGCTGTCGGGCATCCTCGATGTGCCGCGGGAGCGTGGGGTCGCCTTCCTCCGTCTCCCACTCCGTGACGATCTCGGCCAGCCGGGGCAGGACTCTCGCACAGTCGGCGGCGGACAGATCACCGTCATCGTCGGGATGGTGGAGCAGGGGCTCGAGCGCCGATGAGATCTCGCTCCACTGCCGGTCCCCGCCGAAGCCCTGCATGGCCGGCAATGCCCAGAGACAACGCGGGGGACACGCCCCCGGAGCGCAGTTCTGACAACCGCTGGGAGGTCGCCCGCCCCCTGCGCGGAACCTCCATCGACGGCGTACGGATGGCAGGGTTCCGGGACCGCACGGGCTGCGGGCTGGACATGCGGGTGCTGCCGCAGCCCGCCGTGATCATCGTCATCGGGCTCGGAGCCGGCCCGGTCACGGTGGAGAGCACCTCCGGGCACCGGCCACTGAGAGGTCTCGTCGCCTCCCTCTCGCCCGGCCCGGCCCGCATCCGCGGCGAGGGCGTCGAATGCGTCGAGGTGGCGTTGTCACCCCGGACCGCCTACGCCCTCCTGGGGGTTTCCCCGCTCGAACTGGACGGCTCCATCACCGGACTCGAGGACCTCTGGGGGCGGCACGCCCGGCTGCTGCGCGAGCAGCTGGCCGACACCGCATCCTGGCAGGAACGCCTCGCGCTCACGGACGGATTCCTCAGACAGAGGGCC